>NZ_JBHXJE010000035.1:37205-70933 GCF_042723275.1 Streptomyces sp. NPDC058373
GCAGAGCTCATCTGCAAGGCCCCCGTTGTGTAGCGGCCTAGCACGCCGCCCTCTCAAGGCGGTAGCGCCGGTTCGAATCCGGTCGGGGGTACAGATCCATCCTGCTGATCGTCGGAGTCGCTCTCCATGGTCATGCGGTGACATCACCCGGCGTCGCTCGCCGGGTGGGATCGCTAGGGCCCCCGTTGTGTAGCGGCCTAGCACGCCGCCCTCTCAAGGCGGTAGCGCCGGTTCGAATCCGGTCGGGGGTACTGGTCTCAACCACCATGGGCTATGGTGTAATTGGCAGCACGAGTGATTCTGGTTCATTTAGTCTAGGTTCGAGTCCTGGTAGCCCAGCTCGCAGAGCTCATCTGCAAGGCCCCCGTTGTGTAGCGGCCTAGCACGCCGCCCTCTCAAGGCGGTAGCGCCGGTTCGAATCCGGTCGGGGGTACAGAGAAAAGGGCCTCCCGCATCACGCGGGAGGCCCTTTTTCGTGCGCCCGCGGCGGGGCGCCGTCGGCCCTGGAGTCGGGCCGGAGCCACCCCCGGGCCCGCGCACCGCGGGTCCAGGGGGCCCGGCGCCGCGCCTTTCCGCGCGCGAGACCCCGCCGTCCAGATCGCGGACGGCGGGGTCTCGGCTGTGCGGGTGCGGGTATGGGCCGGGTGTGGTCGTCAGCTGGTACGGCGGAGGGCCTCGGAGAGGCGCTGGGCCGCGTCGATGATGGCCTGGGCGTGCATGCGGCCCGGGTGGCGGGTCAGCCGCTCGATCGGGCCGGAGACCGACACGGCGGCGACGACACGGTTGGAGGGGCCGCGCACCGGGGCCGACACCGAGGCCACGCCCGGCTCGCGCTCACCGATCGACTGGGCCCAGCCCCGGCGGCGTACGCCGGAGAGGGCCGTGGCCGTGAAGCGGGCGCCCTGGAGGCCGCGGTGCAGGCGCTCCGGCTCCTCCCAGGCCATCAGGATCTGCGCCGAGGAGCCGGCCTTCATCGTCAGGGTCGAACCGACCGGCACCGTGTCCCGCAGGCCCGAGAGGCGCTCGGCGGCCGCGACGCAGATACGCATGTCGCCCTGGCGGCGGTAGAGCTGCGCGCTCTCGCCGGTCACGTCCCGCAGGTGGGTGAGGACCGGTCCGGCCGTCGCCAGCAGGCGGTCCTCGCCCGCCGCGGCGGCGAGCTCCGAGAGCCGGGGGCCGAGGATGAAACGGCCCTGCATGTCGCGGGCCACCATGCGGTGGTGTTCCAGAGCCACGGCGAGGCGGTGCGCCGTGGGGCGGGCGAGCCCGGTCGCCGCGACCAGCCCGGCGAGGGTGGCCGGACCGGACTCCAGAGCGCTCAGAACCAGAGCCGCCTTGTCGAGAACGCCGACGCCACTAGAGTTGTCCATGAAACGATACTCGCGTCTCACTCTGTGAAACGCAAGTTCAATTTTCCCGGGAAGTTGCCAGTCTGTACAGGCGGGTACCTCAGGGCCCGCTCCGCCGCCGCCCCGCACGGGGGTCCGGACGGGGGCGCACCGAATCTCTAGTTGGGCCGGCGACGACGCCGGCCGAAGGGAAAGCGATGGGTAGGACACTCGCGGAGAAGGTCTGGGACGACCACGTCGTCCGGCGCGCCGAGGGCGAGCCGGACCTTCTCTTCATCGATCTGCACCTGCTGCACGAGGTGACCAGCCCGCAGGCCTTCGACGGGCTGCGCAAGGCCGGGCGCGCCGTACGCCGCCTCGACCTCACCATCGCCACCGAGGACCACAACACCCCCACCCTCGACATCGACAAGCCCATCGCCGACCCGGTCTCCCGGGTCCAGTTGGAGACGCTGCGCAAGAACTGCGCCGACTTCGGGGTACGGCTGCACTCCCTGGGCGACGTAGAGCAGGGCGTCGTGCACGTCGTCGGCCCGCAGCTCGGACTGACCCAGCCCGGCACCACCGTCGTCTGCGGCGACTCGCACACCTCCACCCACGGGGCGTTCGGCGCGCTGGCGTTCGGCATCGGCACCAGCCAGGTCGAGCACGTCCTCGCCACCCAGACGCTGCCGCTGGCCCGCCCGCGCACCATGGCGATCACCGTCGACGGCGAACTGCCCGAGGGCGTCACCGCCAAGGACCTGATCCTCGCCGTGATCGCCCGGATCGGCACCGGCGGCGGCCAGGGCTACATCCTGGAGTACCGGGGCTCGGCCATCGAGAAGCTCTCGATGGAGGCGCGGATGACCATCTGCAACATGTCCATCGAGGCCGGCGCCCGGGCCGGCATGATCGCCCCGGACGAGACCACCTTCGCCTACCTGGAAGGCCGCGCCCACGCGCCCCAGGGGCAGGAGTGGGACGAGGCGGTCGCCTACTGGAAGACGCTGCGCTCCGACGAGGACGCGGAGTTCGACGCCGAGGTCGTCATCGACGCGACCACCCTCTCGCCGTTCGTCACCTGGGGCACCAATCCCGGGCAGGGCGCCCCGCTCACGGACCACGTCCCGGACCCCGCCTCCTTCGAGGACCCCTCCGACCGGTACGCCGCGGAGAAGGCCCTGGAGTACATGGGGCTGGACGCCGGGCAGGCGCTGCGCGACATCAAGGTCGACACCGTCTTCGTCGGTTCCTGCACCAACGGCCGGATCGAGGACCTGCGGGCCGCGGCCGACATCGTCAAGGGCCGCAAGGTGGCCGACGGTGTCCGCATGCTGGTCGTCCCCGGCTCCGCACGGGTCGGGCTCCAGGCCGTCGAGGAGGGCCTGGACGTCGTCTTCAAGGAAGCCGGCGCCGAATGGCGGCACGCGGGCTGCTCGATGTGCCTCGGCATGAACCCCGACCAGCTCGCCCCCGGGGAGCGCTCCGCCTCCACCTCCAACCGCAACTTCGAGGGACGCCAGGGCAAGGGCGGCCGCACCCACCTGGTCTCGCCGCAGGTGGCCGCCGCCACCGCGGTGACCGGCACGCTCGCCTCGCCCGCCGACCTCACCGACGTACCCGCGGGAGTCTGATCAGCCATGGAAGCCTTCACCACGCACACCGGCCGGGCCGTCCCGCTGCGCCGCAGCAACGTCGACACCGACCAGATCATCCCCGCGCACTGGCTCAAGAAGGTCACCCGCGACGGTTTCGAGGACGGGCTCTTCGAGGCCTGGCGCAAGGACCCGGAGTTCGTCCTGGGCAAACCCGAACGCGCGGGTGCCACCGTCCTGGTGGCAGGGCCGGACTTCGGCACCGGCTCCTCGCGTGAGCACGCCGTCTGGGCGCTGCAGAACTTCGGCTTCAAGGCGGTCGTCTCCTCCCGCTTCGCCGACATCTTCCGCGGCAACTCGCTGAAGAACGGCCTGCTCACCGTGGTCCTCGACCAGAAGGTCGTCGACGCTCTGTGGGAGCTGACGGAGAGCGACCCCACCGCCGAGATCACCGTCGACCTCCAGGACCGCGAAGTCCGCGCCGGGGGCATCACCGCCCCGTTCGAGCTGGACGAGAACTCCCGCTGGCGGCTGCTGAACGGCCTGGACGACATCAGCATCACGCTGCGGAACGAGGACTCCATCGCCGCGTACGAGTCGAGCCGTCCGGTCTTCAAGCCGCGGACGCTGCCCGTCTGACCGTTCCCCGCCGCGCCGCCACCGCGCCCCCGCTCCCGCCGGAGTGGGGGCGCGGTGCTGCGCGGGGGAGTTGCGGATCTCCGAGGGGGAGTGGGGGCCGGGCACCCGAACGGTCCAGTGGAGCGCGGGGAATGTGCGGGCCGGCGGCGGACGGGGCGGAGCGGTCCGGTGTCCGTGCCGGGGCTTCGGGGGCCGAGGCGGGGGCATGCGGAGTGCAGAGCGGGAATGCCGAGGACGCCAAAGATGTTCGGAGTTGGCGTGAAAGTGCCCCTCGGGGCGAGCTCCGGAGACCGGAGGGGGCCATCCGGCTGACCCTGCGGCGAGTTGACGCGGCCACTCGGACGACACCCGGAAGGGTGGTCCCCGTATTGGTCAAGTGTGCTGCCGCAGCCGGGAGTTGGCATCCTTTCGCAAGGTGGGGCGCAGGTCGCCCCGTACTTCTGAAAGGGTGGGCCCCGCGCGGCAGTTGCCCCCCTGTGGGGCGACAACTCGACGCAGATGGCACAATCGGCGCATGGAACGCGACAGCGAGATCGAGCTCTACGACGTTGTCGCCGACCGGCTGAAAGAAGCGCACTCCCGAGTGCGCGCGCTGCAAGTCCCGGAGGACGTCCGCAGGGCGCTCTCCCGAAAGCTGCTGGCCATTACGGCCGCGGCAAAACACGATCTCGCGGCGGCGGCCCGACGACTGGACCGCTTCACGGCAGAGCTCGACGAAGGGCGATTCCCCGAAGGTCTCTGAGCTCCAAGTGAGCCCCACAGGAGCCTCAAGGCCCCTTCGTGGAGCGACAGGTCGCCTCCGTTGCGGCGCATGGGTGATTAGCCCGTTTCGTGTTTGATTTGCGGTATATATCTGCCTACCGTGCGAAAAAGCTTGAACACATTGGTTCTGGCAATGCCTCCGAAGGGGAAGACGTGAACAAGGCGCAGCTCGTAGAAGCGATTGCCGACAAGGTCGGCGGTCGTCAGAACGCCGCCGAAGCCGTCGACGCGGTGCTCGACGCGATGGTCCGCGCGGTGGTGGCCGGGGAGCGGGTCTCCGTCACCGGCTTCGGTTCCTTCGAGAAGGTCGACCGCCCCGCCCGTTACGCCCGCAACCCGCAGACCGGCGAGCGGGTCCGGGTCAAGAAGACCTCCGTGCCCCGCTTCCGGGCCGGGCAGGGCTTCAAGGACCTGGTGAGCGGCACGAAGAAGCTCCCGAAGAACGATGTCGCGGTGAAGAAGGCGCCCAAGGGCAGCCTCACCGGCGGCACCAAGACCACCGCGAAGGCCGCCGCGAAGAAGGCGACCGCGAAGAAGGCCTCGGCGGCCAAGAAGACCACCACCGCCGCGACCGCCAAGAAGGCCACCCCGGCCAAGAAGACCACGGCGACGAAGAGCGCGCCCGCGGCGAAGAAGACCACCGCCACGGCGAAGAAGGCCACCCCCGCCAAGTCGGCGGCGAAGAAGGCCACCGCCAAGAAGACGGCCCCCGCCAAGAAGGCCACCGCCACCAAGGCCCCGGCCAAGAAGTCCTCGGCCCGCAAGACCTCCACCGCCAAGAAGACCACGGGGACCGCGAGGAAGAAGTGACGAAGTAGCGGACCGCCGCGGAGCCTTCGGACACGGCTGGACCACGCGCATCGGGCCGGGCCCCCCTCGGGGAGCCCGGCCCGCGGCGTGTCCGGGGCGGGGTGCAGGGCGGCGCGGCCCCCAGCGCTGAGCGGCCACGGCGCGCCGGGAGTCTCCCGACGCTGCCGACGGTCCGCGCCCCGTGCGGCGCTCAGAAGGTCTGGAGGGTGACCAGCGTGATGCGCGGGGCGCCGCCGTCCGCGCCGGGCGCGGTCTCGATCCGTACCCGCTGGCCGGGGCGGAGCAGGCGGAGGCCGCCGGCGTCGAACGCCGCGCCGTCGAAGGGCACCGGGGTGCCGTCGTCCAGCAGCACGCTGCCGCCGCGGGTCTCGGGGTCGTACGTGTACGCGGTCGCCTGCATGCCCCGCAGCGTAGCCGCCGTCTGCGCGGTGAGGGGCGTGCGGGGCGGGGCGGGCCCCGCGACGCGGCGTACGGTGCGGGGCGGGGCCCGCCCCGTACGGCGCCGCACGGGGCGGTCCGTTCAGCCCGGGGGCGCCGACGAGGCCCGCGGGGCGGGCGCGGTGGTGTCGCGAAGAGACGCGAGGACGGCCGCCGTGCGCGGGCCCGGGCCCAGCTCACGTGCGGCGTGCAGATCGGCCGGGGTGTCCACGTCGCGGCGTACGCCGGGCACCGCGTCCGGCGCCAGCTCCACGGCGCCCGCCGCGGTGTGCCGGGCGCGCGACGGGCCCCCGAAGCACGGCGTGAACGGGGCGCCGGGCGCGGCGGAGAGGAAGGTCGTGCCGATCCCCGCGGCGTCCGCGAGGAAGGCCCGGGGGTGCGCCGCCGCCGCGGCGAGGACGCGCGCCAGTTCGCCGGGGCGCAGCGCGGGGAGGTCGGCGTTGAGGGCGGCGAGCGCCGCGCGGGGCCGCGCCGCCCGCACCGTCCGCGCGCCGTGCGCCAGCGCCGCGTTCAGCCCCGCCGCCGGGGCGTCCCCCGTCACGCGCGCCCCGAGCGCCGCCAGCGCCCCGCCGGCCCGCGCGTCGTCCGTGACGACCACCACATCCCGGACCGCCGAGCACGCCAGCGCGGCCGCCACCGTGTCCTGCGCGAACGCCAGCGCGAGCCGCGCCCGCGCCGGGCCGTCGAGGGCGGGGGCGAGCCTGCTCTTGGCCAGGGCAAGGGGTTTCAGGGGGACGACCAGGCTCCACCCGGCCGACCCGCCCGCGTCGGGTTCAGTGCGCATCCTGGTCATTCTCGCTCTCCCGGGTGCTCGCCCCGCCGCCGGTCCCGGGCCGTGCCGGGCGAGGGTGGGCGTACGGTGTTCTCGACAGAAGGGGGCCCCGGGGCGACACTTGTGCGTCCGCCCAGGGCGCAATCGGTCCCAGGGTTCGAAGAGGAAGGTGCCCGAGTGTCCCGCCGCAGAATCGGCTTCTGGTACCGCTTGGCAGCGGTCATCGCCAAACCGCCGCTGGTGCTTCTGTTCAAGCGGGACTGGAGCGGAATGGAGAACATTCCGGCTGACGGCGGATTTATCACCGCGGTCAATCACAACTCGTATCTCGACCCGCTCTCCTACGCTCACTACCAGTACAACACCGGACGCGTTCCGCGATTCCTCGCGAAGAACGGACTCTTCGGCAAGGGATTTGTCGGCGCCGTCATGCGCGGCACCGGGCAGATTCCGGTCTACCGCGAAACCACCAATGCGCTGGACGCCTTCCGGGCGGCCCTGGACGCCATCGAGCGCGGCGAGTGCGTCGCCTTCTACCCCGAGGGCACCCTCACCCGCGATCCCGCGATGTGGCCCATGACCGCCAAGACCGGCGCCGCCCGGGTCGCCCTGCGCACCCGCTGCCCCGTCGTCCCGGTCGCGCAGTGGGGCGCCAACCTCGCCATGCCGCCGTACGCCAAGGAGAACAAGCTCCGGCTCCTGCCGCGCAAGACGCTGCAGGTGAAGGCGGGCCCGCCGGTCGATCTCAGCGCCTACTACGACCTCGAACCCACCCCCGAGGTGCTGCGCGAGGTCACCGAGACCATCATGGCGGCGGTCACCGCCCTGCTGGCCGAGATGCGCGGCGAACCCGCCCCGCCCACCCCGTACGACCCCCGCACCGCCCGCCTCCAGCAGCAGCGGCGGCGGCCCGCCGCCCGCCCGCAGCCCGCCGCCACCGCGGTGGGCGACGGCGCGCAGGGGCAGAAGTCAGGAGAGAGCAACCAGTGACACCCCCGGTCAAGGCAGCGGTCTTCGGAACCGGCTCCTGGGGAACGGCGTTCGCCATGGTCCTCGCCGACGCGGGCTGCGAGGTCGTCCTGTGCGCCCGCCGCCAGGAGGTCGCCGACGAGGTCAACACGGCGCACACCAACTCCGGCTACCTCCCCGGCACTGTGCTGCCCGCCTCGGTGCGGGCCACCACCGACCCCGCCGAGGCCGCCGCGGACGCCGACTTCACCGTCCTCACCGTCCCCTCGCAGACGGCCCGCGCCAACCTCGCCACCCTGGCGCCGCTGCTCGCCCCGGACACCGTCGTCGTCTCCCTGATGAAGGGCGTCGAACTCGGTTCCGCGATGCGGATGAGCGAGGTCATCGCCGACACCACCCAGCTGCCCGCCGAGCGGATCGCCGTCGTCACCGGCCCCAACCTCGCCCGGGAGATCGCCGCCCGGCAGCCCGCCGCCGCCGTGGTCGCCTGCACCGACGAGGACGTCGCCCGGCGGCTCCAGGCCGCCTGCCACACCCCGTACTTCCGCCCGTACACCAACACCGACGTGGTCGGCTGCGAACTGGGCGGCGCCGTCAAGAACGTCATCGGCCTCGCCGTCGGCATCGCGGACGGCATGGGCCTCGGCGACAACACCAAGGGCTCCCTCATCACCCGCGGCCTCGCCGAGACCACCCGGCTCGGCCTCGCCATGGGCGCCGACCCGATGACCTTCTCCGGCCTCGCGGGCCTCGGCGACCTGGTGGCGACCTGCTCCTCGCCGCTGTCGCGGAACCACACCTTCGGCACCAACCTCGGCAAGGGGATGACGCTGGAGGAGACCATCGCCGTCACCGAGCAGACCGCGGAGGGCGTCAAGTCCTGCGAGTCGGTGCTCGACCTGGGCCGCCGGCACGGCATCGACATGCCCATCACCGAGACGGTCGTCAGCATCGTCCACGATGGGAAGCCGCCGCTGGTCGCCCTCAAGGAGCTCATGGCGCGCAGCGCCAAGCCCGAGCGCCGCTGAGCGCCGGGGCCGCGGGACGGGGCGGGAGCCGCCACGCCGGTGCGGCCGCGGGGTCGCCCCGGCCCGCACCGCCGCGGCGGCCGGCCGCCGGAGCGGACGGACCGCTTCCGACCTGCTGCGCCGCGCCGTACGGGGCCGCGCGGGGCCCGCACGGCCCGCTGCGGCGCTCGGGTGCCCTCGCCGCGACAGGGCCCCTCGGGCGCTGACGAGCGGCCTACCAGCAGGTACGCTCAACGCGATATGAGCAGCGAGAACTCCCCCCAGAACCCGGCCCTCCCCGAGCCCGGAACCGAACCCCGCAAGCCGCGCGTCGCCGTCGTCTTCGGCGGGCGCAGCTCCGAGCACGGCATCTCCGTGGTCACCGGCGGCGCCGTCCTGGGCTCCATCGACCGCTCCCGGTACGACGTCCTGCCCATCGGCATCACCACCGAAGGCGGTTGGGTGCTCACCGCCGACGAGCCGGCCCGGATGGCGATCAGCGAGCGCACCGTCCCCGACGTCGCGGGCCTCGCCGAGCCCGGCGAGGGCACCGTCGTCCTCCCCGTCGACCCGTCCAGCCGCGAGGTCGTCTACAGCGAGCCCGGCTCGGTGCCGAAGGTCCTCGGCGACGTCGACGTCGTCTTCCCCGTCCTGCACGGACCCTACGGCGAGGACGGCACGTTCCAGGGCCTCCTGGAACTCGCCGGCATCCCGTACGTCGGCTCCGGCGTGCTCGCCTCCGCCGTCGGCCAGGACAAGGAGTACATGAAGCGGGTCTTCACCTCGTTCGGGCTGCCGGTCGGCCCGTACCTGGTGATCCGCCCCCGTGAATGGGACGCCGACGCGGCCGCCGCCCGCGCACGCATCCTCGACTTCGCCGGTGAGCACGGCTGGCCGCTCTTCGTGAAGCCCGCCCGCGGCGGCTCCTCCGTCGGCATCACCAAGGTCGACGGCGCCGAGGGCCTCGACGCGGCCATCGAGGAGGCCCGCCGCCACGACCCGAAGATCCTCGTCGAGTCGCTGCTGCGCGGCCGGGAGATCGAGTGCGGCGTCCTGGAGTTCGAGGACGGGCCGCGCGCCAGCGTCCCCGCCGAGATCCCGCCGGTCCAGGCCCACGACTTCTACGACTTCGAGGCCAAGTACATCGACTCGGCCCCCGGGCTGGTCCCTGCCCCGCTGACCGAGGAGCAGACCGCCGAGGTCCAGCGCCTCGCCGTGGAAGCCTTCGAAGCCGCCTCCTGCGAGGGACTGGTGCGCGCCGACTTCTTCCTCACCGAGGACGGCGGCTTCGTCATCAACGAGATCAACACCATGCCCGGCTTCACGCCGATCTCCATGTACCCGCGGATGTGGCAGGAGTCCGGCGTCGACTACCCGGCCCTCGTCGACCTGCTGGTGCAGGCGGCGCTGCGCCGGTCGACCGGGCTGCGCTGAGCCCGTACCCGACGGCCGGCGGGCCGCGCCGGGCCGCCCTTGCCGCGGTCCGGCTCCGGGGCGGTCCGGCTCCGCGCGGTGCCGGCCGGTCAGTCGGCGATGCCCTCCGGTATCGCCGCGCCGATCGCGGGCGCGAGGTCGCTGAGCGGTGCCAGGCCCTCCGGTACGTGCTGCGAGGGCAGGGCCACCTCCACGTAGGCCCGCCGCAGTGTCGTGGTGAAACGGAACGAACCGTCGTCCCGCTCCTCCATCAGCCAGCCCACACCGTCGGCCTCCACGCCGTCGGCGTCGGGGTCGTTCATCGCACCGGGCCTCGGCACACCGCAGCGCAGTATGATCGCCGGGTTGCCCCACCCGGCGGTCAGTGCCGACTCCGGTCGCGGATCGTCCCGTTCCAGACCGGCGACGCGCTGCGGAAGCCGGTCGTCCAGGTCCTGGCAGAGGGCGGCCGCCGCACCGTCCGGCTCGGGAACCGCCGCGGTCTGCCGGCCGTCCGCGGAAGAACAGCCGGCAGCGGCGGCCAGCAGCAGCGCGGCGGCAGCGGACCGGAGGGACCGGCGACGGGTGAGGTTCACCGGGCCAGCGTAGACGGGGGCTACAGATGCACGACCGGGCAGGTCAGAGTGCGGGTGATGCCGTCCACCTGCTGGACCTTGGCGACCACCATGCGGCCCAGTTCGTCCATGGTGTCGGCCTGGGCCCGCACGATCACGTCATAAGGTCCGGTCACATCCTCGGCCTGGATCACTCCAGGGATGCTGCCGATGAACTCGGCGACGGCCGAGGCCTTCCCGACCTCGGTCTGAATCAGTACATACGCCTGTACCACGGAGCCTCCAGGGCGGCGACGAGGATCATGTGGGGGAAAGGGTCGCCACGTTATCGCGTCCGCGCCCGCCACGGGGAGAGCCGCGCGCCCCGACGCGCGCGCCGTCCGGCTTGCGGGGCACGGGCGTTGACGTGTGAGTTGACGGTACCGACCCCCGCCCCGCCCCGCGACCGCAAACGGAACGTGGCGCCCGGGGGACGGGGCGGCGCCGCCGCCGGAGCGCCGGCCGGTGCGCACCCGGACGCGGGGACCGGGGACGATGGGGGAGCGGGGCGGAGCCGGAGCACGCGGCACCGCGGGGGTACGCGAATTCCGGTACGCGGGGCGGGGCAGCCGGCCCGGGCCGCGGCCGGTGCGACGGCGCGACATGGACGGTTCGGTACGTGACCGGTCTCGACCGGCACTTGATGCGAGAGGTGGGCGCACGGTGAAAGGCACTGTGGGCGAGCTGGGAGAGTTCGGGCTCATCAGAGAGCTCACGTCCCGGCTCACCATGACTCCGGCGGTACGGATCGGCCCCGGCGACGACGCCGCCGTGGTGACCGCGCCGGACCGGCGGGTCGTGGCGAGCACGGACATCCTCCTGGAGGGGCGGCACTTCCGCCGTGACTGGTCCACCGCCTACGACGTGGGGCGCAAGGCCGCCGCGCAGAACCTCGCCGACATCGCCGCGATGGGCGCGGTGCCCACCGCGATCCTCCTCGGCCTCGTCGTCCCCGCCGAACTCCCCGCCGCCTGGCCCGCGGAGCTGATGGACGGCCTGCGCGACGAGTGCCAGGTCGCGGGCGCCGCCGTGGTCGGCGGCGACGTCGTACGCGGCGACACCGTCATGGTCTCCATCACCGCCCTCGGCGACCTGCGCAACCACGAGCCCGTCACCCGCGCCGGGGCGCAGCCCGGCGACGTCGTGGCCGTCACCGGGTGGCTGGGCTGGTCCGCCGCCGGGTACGCCGTGCTGTCCCGGGGCTTCCGCTCGCCGCGCGCCTTCGTCGAGGCCCACCGGCGCCCCGAACCGCCGTACCACGCGGGGCCCGCGGCGGCCGGGCTCGGCGCCACGGCCATGACCGACGTGAGCGACGGCCTGATCGCCGACCTCGGCCACATCGCCGAGGCGAGCAAGGTCCGGATCGACGTCGCCTCCGGCAAAGTCGACATCCCGAGCCAGATGAACGACATCGGCCAGGCCGTCGGCGTCGACCCCCTCCAGTGGGTCCTCACCGGCGGCGAGGACCACGCGATCGTCGCGACCTTCCCGTCCGACGTGAAACTCCCGGCCCGCTGGAAGGTCATCGGCGAGGTCCTCCACCCCTCCGCCCTGCCCCGGGTCACGGTCGACGGGGCACCTTGGACGCACAAGGGGGGCTGGGACCACTTCGGGGACGCGGGGGCCGGGGTGATCGAGGACGGGGGGTGAGCGGCGGGCTCGGTCGGGGTGGGGGCCGGGTGGGCTGAGCGGGATCGGGTGCGGCGTGAGGTGGGACGGGGTTCGGTGCGGGCGGGGCTGTTGAGTACGGGGTGACGGGGCGGCGTGGGGGTTACGTGTAGGGGGTGGCGGGGCGGCGTGGGTGTGACGGGTAGGGGGTGTAGGGGGCTGCGGGGCGGCGATGCCCTTACCGCGGGGCGTCGCAAGGCGGGGCCCACGCCGCGTGCAGCGTGCGCCGCGCCCCGTCGGCGGGGCCGCCGCGGTGCGCGGCGCCACCTCGCGCCCGAGACGCGGGGCGGCAGGCCCCGCCACCCGTCCGGCCTGGACGCACCGCTAGATTCGCCCCCATGGACATACCGCCGCGCCCCCGCCGGGTGCTCACCGTCGCCGGGTCCGACTCCGGTGGCGGAGCAGGCATCCAGGCGGACTTGAAGACCATGCTCGCCCTCGGCGTGCACGGCATGAGCGTGCTCACCGCCGTCACCGCGCAGAACTCGCTCGGCGTGCAGGGGGTCTGGGAACTCCCCGACGAGGCGGTCCGCACCCAGTACCGCAGCGTCGTCGACGACATCGGCGTCCAGGCGGTCAAAACCGGGATGCTCTCCTCCGCGTCGCTGGTGGCGACCGTGGCCGAACTCCTCGATGTCACCGAGGCGCCCACCGTGGTCGACCCCGTCGGCGTCTCCAAGCACGGGGACTCCCTGCTCGCCGAGTCCGCCCTCGACGCCGTACGCCACCGGTTGCTGCCGGTCGCCACGGTCGCCACCCCCAACCTGGACGAGGTCGCCCAGCTCACCGGCGTCCAGGTCCACGACGAGGACGGGATGACGCGGGCGGCGGAGGCGGTGCTCGCGTTCGGGCCCGCGTGGGTGCTCGTCAAGGGTGGACACCTGCCCGGGGACGCGGTCGACCTGCTCACCGACGGCACCGAGACCCACTGGTACCGCGCCCCGCGCCTGGACAACCGGCACACCCACGGCACGGGCTGCACCCTCGCCAGTGCCATCGCCTCTCACCTGGCCCTCGGCCACCCGGTCCCGGAGGCGGTCGGCCTGGCCAAGGAGTACCTCACCGGGGCCATCGGCGCCGGGTTCGCCCTCGGCGCGGGGATCGGCCCGGTGGATCACGGGTGGCGGCTCGGGGAGCGCAGCGTGGGGGAGTAGGCCGCCGGGGCCGGGGGTGGCTCGGGGCCGGGTTGGTATTCGGGCCCGGCCGTCGTGCTCAGGGCTGGTGCGGTGGGCCGCGCACTCCGAGTCCGAAGTGCCTCGGCCCCGCTCCGTACGGGGCGCCCACCGCGCGGCCGGCGGCGCGGTGGGCGTGGTCGCAGCCCGCTCCGTACGGGGCGCTACGTCGCGCGCGACCTGCGGGTTTGCGGAACGGTGGTGCGACGGGGCGCGCCCCGTACGGGGCGGACCGCGGCCACGAACCATCGCTCGACGGCGCCCTTGCCCAGCCACTCCCGAGGCACGACCGCCCCCGCGCCCAGCCACCCACGAGGCGCGACCGCCCCGCACTGCGACCGCCCCGCACCGCGACCGCCCGAGTACCACTTACACGCCCGAGCGCCCCCGTCCCCGAAGGCGCAGCCCCGACCGCCCTCAGCTCAGCCGTTCCGGCCCAGCCCTCGTGCAGCCCCTGCTCCCGGACAGGCAAAAGGCCGGTTCATCCGAAGATGAACCGGCCTTAGAGCAGCAAGCCAGGTGGCCGCGCCAGTGCGAGACGTCCACGCGAGAACCGGGTTGCCCCCGCTCGGAGCGGGGACACCGCTCGCGATTAGCGCGAGACCTTGCCGGCCTTGATGCACGAGGTGCAGACGTTGAGCCGCTTCGGCGTCCGACCGACCACGGCACGCACGCGCTGGATGTTGGGGTTCCAGCGACGCGACGTACGGCGGTGCGAGTGCGAAATGTTGTTGCCGAAGCCCGGCCCCTTGCCACAGACGTCGCAGTTGGCAGCCACGGGTCACTCCAAAGACTTCAGATGCACTTACAGTGAAATCCCGGCATGCCGGGATCAGTAGCTGATTGGCGCTGCCAGGGGGAAAAAGCCCGATTTTCATCGAGCAACCGGAGCAGCATACAACGGCCGCTCCTGCTCAACGAAACTACCACGGGCGGCGGAGCCCCCGCCCCCGCCCACCGGAGCCGCCGGGTCTACGCTGCGGGCAGTCCAGCCGCACGAGGAGGCGCAGGTGCCCGAGCCGGAAGGGCGGCCCGCAGGGTCCCCGTCCCCCGCCCCGCATCCGCGTCCCCCGCACCGCAGGGGCAGCCACCTCGACGCCCCCGCCGTCCGCCGCTGGTGCGCCCTCGCCCTCGACGCGCTGGGGCGGGCCCGCGAGGACATCGACGCCATCAACGTCTATCCGGTGGCCGACGGCGACACCGGAACCAACCTCTACCTGACGGTCGAGTCCGCCGCCCAGGCCGTCGAGGCCGTCTTCGCCGCCCACGAGACCGACGCCACGCTGCCCGGCCTACCCGACGCGGTACGCGCCATGGCCCACGGCGCGCTCATCGGGGCGCGCGGCAACTCCGGCACGATCCTCGCCCAGCTCCTGCGCGGTATGGCCCAGGTACTGACCACGCCCCGTGACACGGCTCACGCGGCGTGCGCCGACGGCCGGCTCCTCGCCCTGGCCCTGCGCCGCGCCGCGGACTCCGCCTACGGGGCGGTGGCGCGCCCCGTCGAAGGCACCGTCCTCACCGTCGCCACCGCCGCCGCCGACGGAGCGGCCGAGGCGGACGGAGCCGGCGGAGCGGACTGCGCCGCCGTGACCCGCGCCGCGCACGCCGCCGCCCTCACCGCCCTCGGCGAAACCCCCCGGCACCTCGCGGTCCTCGCCCGCGCCGGGGTGGTCGACGCCGGCGGCCGCGGCTTCGTCACCGTCCTGCACGCCCTGGTCGAAGCCCTCACCGGCGAACCCCCTGCCCGCCCCGCGCCCCGCCCCGTCGGCGGCCTTGCGGCCCCGTCGTGCACCGCCCCGCCGCCCGCCCCGTCCGGCGAACCCGTGGGCGACGGCGCCGACGACTGCGTCCCCGGCGAGGCAGCCGCCGGCAGTCCCGCGTACGAGGTGATCTACCTCCTGGACGCCGACGACGCCGCCGTCGCCCGGCTTCGCGGGCGCCTCGACGCGCTCGGGGACTCGCTCGTCGTCGTCGGCGGGGACGGGCTGTGGAACGTGCACGTCCACGTCGACGACGCGGGCGCCGCCGTGGAGGCCGGGATCGAGGCCGGCCGCCCGCACCGCGTCCGGATCACCCACTTCGCCGCCGTCACCGCCGCGCGCCCCGACACCGCCCAGCCGCCCCGCGAGCGGGCCCCGCGCGCCGTCGTCGCCGTCGTCCCCGGGGACGGCCTCGCCGACCTGTACGCCCAGGGCGGCGCCACCACCGTGCACCACCGCGCCGGGGAACCCCCCGCCAGCGGCGAACTGGCCGAGGCGATCCGCCGGGCCCACGCCCACGAGGTGGTCCTGCTCCCCAACGACCCCGAGTTGCGGCACACCGCCGCCGTCGCCGCCGAACAGGCCCGCGGCGACGGCATCCGCGTCGCCCTCATCCCCACCCGCTCCGCGGTCCAGGGCATCGCGGCGCTCGCCGTCCACGAGAGCGGCCGCCGCTTCGACGAGGACGTCGTCGCCATGACCTCCGCCGCCGGTGCCACCCGGCACGGCGAGATCACCGTCGCCGAACGCCAGTCCTGGACCACCGCCGGCATCTGCCAGGCGGGCGACGTGCTCGGCCTGGTCGACGGCGACGTGGCCGTCATCGGCGCCGACCTCACCGACACCGCCCGCACCGTGCTGGACCGGATGCTCTCGGCGGGCGGCGAGATGGTCACCCTCGTCCTCGACGACGAGGTGCCGGACCAGGTGGCCGACCTCCTGGAGCGCCACGTACGGACCACCCACCTCGCCGTCGACACCGTCGTCTACCGGGGGGGGCGGCAGAGTTCGCCGATACTCATCGGGGTGGAGTGAGGAGCCCGTCCCGACGTCGGGACGGGCCCGGCCCCCGCGCCGATTGTCAGCCCCGTGGTGTGCAATGGACCACGTGCCCGCGCTCGATGAGAACCTGAAGAAAGTAGTCGGCCCGCCCACCGCGAAGGTGATGGCCGACCACCTAGGCCTGCACACCGTCGGAGACCTGCTCCACCACTACCCGCGCCGCTACGCCGAGCGCGGCGAGCTGTCCACCCTCGCCGACCTCCCGCTGGACGAGCACGTCACCGTGGTCGCCCAGGTCTCCGACGCACGGGTGCACACGTTCAACGGCGGACGCGGCAAGCGCCTCGAAGTCACCATCACCGACGGCAGCGGCTCCCTGCGCCTGGTCTTCTTCGGCCGCGGCGTGCACAAGCCGCACCAGGACCTCCAGCCGGGCACTCGCGCCATGTTCGCGGGCAAGGTCTCCGTCTTCAACCACCGCCTCCAGCTCGCCCACCCCGCCTACCAACTCCTGCGCGGTGACGGCGCGGAGGACGTCGCCTCCTGGGCCGGCGCCCTCATCCCGCTCTACCCGGCCACCGCCAAACTGGAGTCCTGGAAGATCGCCAAGGCGGTCGACGCCGTCCTCCCCAGCGCCTCCGAAGCCCTCGACCCGCTCCCCGGCGCCCTGCGCGAGGGCCGCGGCCTCGTCCCGCTCCCCGAGGCCCTGCTGAAGATCCACCGCCCCCAGACCCAGGCCGACGTCGCCCAGGCCCGCGCCCGCCTCAAATGGGACGAGGCCTTCGTCCTCCAGGTCGCCCTCGCCCGCCGCCGCCATGCCGAGGGCCAGCTCACCGCAGTACCCAGGCGCCCCGCGCCCGACGGCCTGCTCACCGCCTTCGACGTGCGGCTGCCCTTCACCCTCACCGACGGCCAGCAGAAGGTCTCCCGCGAGATCTTCGACGACCTCGCCGCCGACCACCCCATGCACCGCCTCCTCCAGGGCGAGGTCGGCTCCGGCAAGACGATGGTGGCGCTGCGCGCCATGCTCGCCGTCGTGGACACCGGGGGCCAGGCGGCGATGCTCGCCCCCACCGAGGTCCTCGCCCAGCAGCACCACCGCTCCATCACCGAGATGATGGGCGACCTCGCCGAGGGCGGCACCCTCGCCGCCGCCGAGCACGCCACCAAAGTCGTCCTGCTCACCGGCTCCATGACGGCCGCCGCCCGGCGCAAGGCCCTCCTCGACCTGGCCACCGGCGAGGCCGGCGTCGTCATCGGCACCCACGCCCTCATCGAGGACACGGTGCAGTTCCACGACCTCGGCCTGGTCGTCGTGGACGAGCAGCACCGCTTCGGCGTCGAGCAGCGCGACGCCCTGCGCGCCAAGGGCCACACCAAGGAGGAGGCCCGCACCCCGCACCTCCTCGTCATGACGGCCACGCCCATCCCGCGCACCGTCGCCATGACCGTCTTCGGCGACCTGGAGACCTCCGTCCTCGACCAGCTCCCCGCCGGACGCTCCCCGATCTCCACCCACGTCGTCCCCGCCCAGGACAAGCCCCACTTCCTCGCCCGCGCCTGGGAGCGCGTCCGCGAGGAGGTCGAGGGCGGCCACCAGGCGTACGTCGTCTGCCCGCGCATCGGCGACGAGGAGGAGGGCACGGCCAAGAAGAAGGCCGCCGCGGACGACGGTGAGCGCAGGCCGCCCCTCGCCGTCCTCGACGTGGCCGAGCAACTCGCCGCCGGGCCCCTCGCCGGGCTGCGCGTCGAGGTGCTGCACGGCCGTATGGCCCCCGACGACAAGGACGACGTGATGCGCCGCTTCGCCGCGGGCGAGGCCGACGTCCTGGTCGCCACCACCGTCATCGAGGTCGGCGTCAACGTCCCCAACGCCACCGCCATGGTGATCATGGACGCCGACCGCTTCGGCGTCTCCCAGCTCCACCAACTCCGCGGCCGCGTCGGGCGGGGCTTCGCCCCCGGGCTCTGCCTCCTGGTCACCGACATGCCCGAGGCCGCCCCGGCCCGCGCCCGCCTCGGCGCCGTCGCCGCCACCCTCGACGGCTTCGAGCTCTCCCGGATCGACCTGGAGCAGCGCCGCGAGGGCGACGTCCTCGGCCAGGCCCAGTCCGGCGTCCGTTCCTCGCTGCGGATGCTCGCCGTCATCGAG
Organism: Streptomyces sp. NPDC058373; assembly: GCF_042723275.1. Taxonomy (NCBI): domain Bacteria; kingdom Bacillati; phylum Actinomycetota; class Actinomycetes; order Kitasatosporales; family Streptomycetaceae; genus Streptomyces; species Streptomyces sp. NPDC058373. The sequence goes on from NZ_JBHXJE010000035.1 coordinate 55,313, forward strand.
GACGAGGAGATCATCGCCGAGGCCCGCGAGGAGGCCACCCGCACCGTCGCCGAGGATCCCGGCCTCGCCGGTCTCCCCGCCCTGCGCACCGCCCTCGACGCCCTGCTGGACGAGGAGCGTGAGCAGTACCTCGACAAGGGGTGAGCCGCCGCCCGCGCCCCGGCCCGCGCCGTACGCCGACAGGTGCGCCCCGCTCCGTACGCCATATCGTGGACCCTGGCCGCACCCCCACCCCCGAAGGACTCAGATGACCCGCGTGATCGCCGGGACCGCCGGCGGACGCCGCCTCGCCGTACCGCCGGGCACCGGCACCCGCCCCACCTCGGACCGGGCCCGCGAGGGCCTCTTCTCCACCTGGCAGTCGCTGCACGGCGGGCCCCTCGACGGCGTACGGGTCCTCGACCTCTACGGCGGCTCCGGCGCCGTAGGCCTCGAAGCGCTCTCCCGCGGCGCGGCCCACGCCTTGATCGTGGAGGCCGACGCCCGCGCCGCCCGCACCATCCGGGACAACGTCCGCACCCTGGGCCTGCCCGGCGCCGAGGTCCGCGCCGCCAAGGCCGCGCAGGCGATCGCCGCCCCGCCCCCCGGCGCCCCGTACGACCTGGTCTTCCTGGACCCGCCGTACGCCGTCACCGACGAGGAACTCCGGGAGATCCTGCTCACACTGCGCACCGGGGGCTGGCTCACCGATGAGGCGCTCATCACGGTGGAACGCGCCACCAGAGGGGGAGAATTCGGATGGCCGGACGGATTTCACCCTGAGCGGGCCCGCCGCTACGGCGAGGGAACGTTTTGGTACGGTCGCGCCGCCTCTACGTGCGAAGACGCACGATGACCGGACCCGGGAGCGAGGGACTTCAGTTGCGCCGTGCCGTCTGTCCGGGGTCGTTCGACCCCATCACCAACGGACACCTCGACATCATTGCCCGCGCCTCCAGGCTCTATGACGTGGTCCATGTGGCCGTCATGATCAACCAGTCCAAGAAGGGGCTCTTCGAGATCGACGAGCGGATCAGCCTGATCCGCGAGGTCACCGCCGAGTTCGGCAACGTCGAGGTCGAGTCCTTCCACGGCCTGCTGGTCGACTTCTGCAAGCAGCGCGACATCCCCGCCATCGTCAAGGGGCTGCGCGCCGTCAGCGACTTCGACTACGAACTGCAGATGGCCCAGATGAACATCGGCCTCTCCGGTGTCGAGACGCTCTTCGTCCCCACCAACCCCACCTACAGCTTCCTCTCCTCCAGCCTCGTCAAGGAGGTCGCGGCCTGGGGCGGCGACGTCTCCCACCTGGTCCCGGAGCCGGTCCTGGCCGCCCTCGGCGACCGCCTCGGCAAGAAGTGAGCCCCGCCCCTCGCGGCTGACGGGAACTGACGGTGCCTCACCCGGTGTCCGCCGGGCCCCGGCTGGCCGTACAGTCGGTGCGTCCGACTTCCCAACCAGGCACAGAGATTGGCGAGCACCCGGTGGACGTCCAGAAGAAGCTCGACGAGATCGTCGACACGGTCGGCAGCGCGCGGTCCATGCCCATGTCGGCCTCGTGCGTGATCAACCGCGCCGAGCTGCTCGCCCTGCTCGAAGAGGTCCGCGAGGCGCTGCCCGGCTCCCTCGCCGAGGCCCAGGAGCTGATCGGCGGCCGCGAGCAGATGGTCGAGCAGGCTCGCCAGGAGGCCGAGCGGATCATCCAGTCCGCCCACGCCGAACGCGGCACCCTCGTCTCCGGCACCGCCGTCGCCCAGCGCTCCCAGGACGAGGCGGACCGCATCCTCGCCGAGGCCCGCCGCGAGGCGGAGGAGATCCGCGCCCAGGCCGACGACTACGTCGACTCCAAGCTCGCCAACTTCGAAGTGGTCCTCACCAAGACCATCGGCTCCGTCGGCCGCGGCCGCGAGAAGCTCCTCGGCGCCGCCCCCGAACCGGACGAGGGCTACGAGGACCCCGACTACGCCGACGCCCCCGAGCGCAGCCACGACCCCGAGACGCTCCGCCGCCGCGCCGACGACTACGTCAGCGCCAAGTTCGGTGCCTTCGAGGCGGTCCTCGGCAAGACCCTGGAGGCCGTCGGACGCGGCCGCCAGAAGCTCCACGGCCGCATCGCCACCGACGAGCTCGCCGCCCTCGGCGAACTCGGCGACGAGGCCACCCAGGCCGCCACCAGCGACGCCGACTACCTCGCCGGCCTCGCCGGACCCGCCGCCCCTGCGCCGCCCGCCTCGGCGCCGCCCGCCCCCGCGGCCCCGCCGCAGGAGCCGTACGCCGACCAGGCCCCGCCCGCCGAACACGACCCGTACGGCTACGGCGTCCCGGCCCAGCAGGACGCCTACGCCTACCAGCAGCAGGGTTACGGCCAGCAGCAGCCCGGCCAGTACGGCTACCAGGAGCAGCAGCAGCCCGACCCCTACGGTTACGGCCAGCAGGGCGGCCACCCCCAGCAGCAGGGGTACGCCCCGCAGGGCTACCCGGCCCAGGGCGGCTACGACGCCAGCGGGTACGCCGTACCGCCGGTGCCGCAGGAGCGTCCCGCGACGGCGCTCGACGAGACCAGCCTCTTCGACACGAGCATGATCAGCGCGGAGGAGCTGCGCCGGTACGAGCAGGGGCGCTGACCGCTCGCCGGGCAGCGGTGCCCGGGGCGGTCCGGGGCCGGATTGGGAGACAGCGGCCCGGTCCAGTATCCTGGCTGTTCGGTCGTGCCTGTCCACGGCCCCGGCGGATCTCCGCCGGGGACCCGGCGGACTCCCCGGCGACGACGGACCGGGCCAGGTGGCCCGTGGACCGTCCCCCGGAGGCCTCCGGCAGGACCGCATCCCCTTGATCTCGTGAACCGGAAGAAGGTAAAGCTCTGAACACGCGCCTCGACCACCGCAACCCCCTCGTGTTCGACACGCATGAGCTGGGGCGGCGTCCGGGTGCCATGCAGCAGCTGAACCGCACGGTGCAGGCCCCGGGCTCCCCCGAGTTCGGTATCGAAGACGTCATCGGCGTGCCCGAGGGTTCGCCGGTGGAGATCGAGCTCCGCCTTGAGTCGGTCATGGAAGGGGTCCTCGTCACGGGGACCGCCCGTGCCGCCGCCAAGGGGGAGTGCGTAAGGTGTCTGGAGCCGCTCGGGCTGGAGCTCGAAGCGGACTTCCAGGAGATGTTCTCGTACCCTGACGCCGCCGACCGGGGCCGCACCGCGGAACCGGGCGACGACGCCGAGGACGACGAGGACGTCATCCCGCTAGAGGACGGCATGTTCGACCTCGAACCGGTGCTGCGTGACGCGGTAGTGCTCGCACTGCCCATGCAGCCGGTGTGCCAGGACGACTGTCCGGGCCTGTGCTCCCAGTGCGGGGCACGGCTCGCGGACGATCCGGACCACCACCATGACGCCACCGACATCCGTTGGGCGGCATTGCAGGGACTCGCCGGGACCATCCAGGCAGGCGAGAAGGACGATCTGAGCGGCGCCGACCCCGGTGTCGACGAGAAGCAGGAGAAGTAGCCGTGGCTGTTCCGAAGCGGAAGATGTCGCGCAGCAACACGCGCCACCGCCGGTCGCAGTGGAAGGCTGCGGTCCCCACCCTGGTTGCGTGCGAGCGCTGCCACGAGCCGAAGCAGCAGCACATCGCGTGCCCGAGCTGCGGCACCTACAACAAGCGCCAGGTCCTCGAGGTCTGAGCGGCTGGTGAGAGGCCCGATGTCTGATCTGTCCAACGCCAAGAAGGCGGACACCACGGCCTCGTCCCACACGCTTCTGGAAGGGCGGCTCGGGTACCACCTCGAGTCCGCCCTTCTGGTGCGTGCGCTGACTCACCGGTCGTACGCGTACGAGAACGGCGGCCTGCCCACCAACGAGCGGTTGGAGTTCCTCGGGGACTCCGTGCTCGGCCTGGTGGTCACCGACACGCTCTACCGCACCCACCCCGACCTGCCGGAGGGCCAGCTGGCCAAGCTCCGGGCGGCGGTGGTCAACTCGCGTGCGCTGGCCGAGGTCAGCCGCGGCCTCGAACTCGGCTCCTTCATCCGCCTCGGCAGAGGCGAAGAAGGCACCGGAGGCCGGGACAAGGCGTCCATCCTCGCCGACACCCTGGAAGCGGTGATCGGCGCGGTCTATCTCGACCAAGGCCTCGACGCGGCAGGAGAGCTGGTCCACCGGCTCTTCGACCCGCTCATCGAGAAGTCCTCCAGCCTCGGCGCAGGCCTCGACTGGAAGACCAGCCTCCAGGAGCTGACCGCGACCGAGGGGCTCGGCGTGCCCGAGTACCTGGTCACGGAGACCGGCCCCGACCACGAGAAGACATTCACTGCTGCCGCCCGCGTCGGAGGCGTCTCGTACGGCACCGGCACCGGCCGCAGCAAGAAGGAGGCGGAGCAGCAGGCCGCCGAATCCGCCTGGCGCGCCATCCGCGCCGCGGCGGACGAGCGCGCCGAGGAGGAGGCCGAAGCCCCGGCTCCGGCCTCCGACGCGGCCTCGGCCTGACCCGTCCCGCAACCGCCGGCCGTCCCCACCCGGGGCGGCCGGCGTACTGCTGTCCCGGAGCGCCCCGTCCTGCGCGCTCCGCACGAAGGGGAAGAGGCGCACGTGCCCGAGCTGCCCGAGGTCGAAGTCGTCCGGCGCGGACTGGAACGGTGGATCACCGGGCGCTCGGTCGCCTCCACCGACGTCCTGCACCCGCGCGCGGTCCGCCGCCACCTGGCCGGCGGCGAGGACTTCGCCCACCGCCTCACCGGCCTGCGCCTGGCCGCCCCGCTGCGCCGCGGCAAGTACCTCTGGCTCCCGGTGGACGACGCGCCCTTCGCGATCCTCGCTCACCTCGGGATGAGCGGGCAGCTTCTCGTCCAGCCCGGGGAGAGCCCCGACGAGAAGCACCTGCGGGTCCGGCTGCGCTTCGCCGACGACCTCGGCACCGAGCTGCGCTTCGTCGACCAGCGCACCTTCGGCGGCCTCTCCCTCCACGACACCGGGCCCGACGGTCTGCCCGACGTCATCGCCCACATCGCGCGCGACCCCCTCGACCCGCTCTTCGACGAGGACGCCTTCCACCAGGCGCTGCGCCGCCGCCGCACCACCGTCAAGCGCGCGCTCCTGGACCAGTCCCTGATCAGCGGCGTCGGCAACATCTACGCCGACGAGGCGCTCTGGCGCAGCCGCCTCCACTACGACCGGCCCACCACCACCCTCACCCGTCCCCGCTCGGCGGAACTCCTCACCCACATCCGCGCGGTGATGAACGCCGCCCTCGACGTCGGCGGCACCAGCTTCGACAGCCTTTACGTCAACGTGAACGGCGAGTCCGGCTACTTCGACCGCTCCCTGGACGCCTACGGGCGCGAGGGCGAGCCCTGCGGCCGCTGCGGCACCCCCATCCGCCGCAGGCCGTGGATGAACCGCTCCAGCTACTTCTGCCCGCGCTGCCAGCGGCCGCCGCGGGTGATCGGGGGTTGACGGCGCGGGGGCGCCGACGGGGCGCCCGCACCAGGACGCGGCGCGGCGCCGGTGCGCCCCTCGTGGGGGACGTACCGGCGCCGTCGGATGCTCAGCGGGTCAGCGGGTCAGCGCCCAGGGGCGTTCAGAAGCCGAAGTTCTGCGTCCACCACGGACCGCCCTCGGCGAAGTGCACGCCGACGCCCAGTGTCTTGTAGTCGCAGTTGAGTATGTTCGCGCGGTGGCCGGGGCTGTTCATCCAGGAGTCCATGACGGACTGGGCGTTGGCCTGGCCGCGAGCGATGTTCTCGCCGCCGAGGCCGGTCACCCCCGCCTGCTCCGCGCGGTCCCAGGGGGTGTCCCCGTCGGGGTCGGTGTGGTCGAAGAAACCGCGGGCGGCCATGTCCTCGCTGAACGCCGTCGCCAGCGTGTCCAGCTCCGCGTCCGCGGTGACCGGGGAGCACCCAGCCTTGGCCCGCTCCTGGTTGACCAGCGACAGCACGGCGGCGGCCGCGGACGAACCGGCGGGGGACGACGGGGCGGCGCTGGGCTGCGACGGGGCGGGCGCCTGCGTGGTGCGCGACGGCGTCGGCGCGGGGGCGCGCTCCGGGGTGCGGGAAGCCTTCGTCGCCTCCTCGACCGCCTTGTCCTTGCCGTCGGCCTTCTCGGAGGCGCTGGGGCTCGCGGACTTCTCCGCGGCCTTGTCCTTCTTCTCGGAGGCCGAGGAGGACGGATCGGCGTCCGGCCCCGCCGAGCGGTCCGCGCCCCGGCTCGCGTCATCGCCCGAGCGGACGTCGGCACTGCCGTTGGTCTCCAGGTCGCTGGGGCCGTCCGCGGCCTCCACCCGGCCGGAGGGGCCGTCACCGGTCACCGCCAGATGGTCGCCGCCCGGCAGCAGACCGGTGGCGACGGCCACGGCGCCCATGGCGACGGCCGCCGAGACCCCGAGCAGCCCGGTCCGTACCGGTGCGCCGCCGCGCTTGGGCCGGCGGTGCGAGCGGTTCTCCTTCAAAGCGGGGGCCGCTTCCTGGGGCGCGTACCCGGTGGCGTGCGGCCGGGCGGAGTGCTCCGGCCGGTCGGCAGGTGCGGTGGTGCCGTTGGTCGCGCCGTGGGCGGCGCGGCGGTGGCGTCCCATGTGCTGAGCCTTCCTTGGCCGGACGGTGAAGCTATCCCTGCACGATCCTCACCCGATCGGGTGAGGATCGTTGCGTCGGGACTGTAGCCCAAGACGGGTGAGGGCGAGATGCCCCTGCGCCAATTGGCCGGTTAGCGTGCTGGCATGAACGAAGAAGCGCGGCTGGTGGTCTGGGTCCGGGGACAGGTGCAGGGTGTGGGGTTCCGCTGGTTCACCAGGGCGAAGGCGCTGGAGATCGGCGGGCTGAGTGGCTTTGCCCTCAATCTCGACGACGGTCGGGTCCAGGTGGTCGCCGAAGGAGCGCGCGACCACTGCCAGGCCCTCCTCGACTGGCTCGCCGAGGGCGACACACCCGGCCGGGTCGACGGAGTCACTGAGATCTGGGACACGCCTCGCGGCGGCTACGACACCTTCGCGACCCGCTGACAGGGTCTCGGCCCGCCGTCTCCGAGACGGCTCACCGGGAGGGGCGGGCGGCCGCGTATCCGGCCTCCCGCACCGCTATGACCTGGTGGTTGCCAAGAACGCGACGTCGTGCGAGGCTGCCCCGACGACGATGATCGCCGCGCCCGCCGGGCTCCGCAGATTCGGCCGCGCCGCCGCATGGCCGCGCCTGGGCCGCCGGGGCTCCGTCGATACGGGCTGTGATCGTGTTGACCGTCAAACTTTTTGGTGAGACGCTGGAATCCCCGCGCCCCACAGATGTTTGGCATGTGAGAGCCAAGAAAAATTCAGCATTGCCAGGCAACGCGGGTGCGATTCCCTCACGACCCACACCGATTCGTTCGGTAACTCAGTGTGGAGGACCATCCATCATGGCAAAGGCGCTTCTCGGTTACGTCGGCGGTTCCGACCCGCGGCTCCTCGCCGAGATGCGACGGCTCCAGCAGCGCGTCCAGGACCTCGAATCCGAGATCGTTCGGATCCAGGCCGAGAACGACGCGCTCGCGGCTGCCGCTTCTCACCACAGCGACGCGCTCCTCGACAGCCTCGACGTATCCAAGGCGGAGCCTGCGCTCACCTGACTGACGTCCGCTCCGCGGTCACCCGCGAGCAGGGCCGAGTCCGCAGCCAGGTAGCAGCCGGACGTGCCCAGGTACGCAGTCGCCCATCCGTCAGCGAACACGATCTCCAGTCCCGGAATCCTTCCAGGAGTTCCAGGAGACCGACCCCGTCGTGACGTCGCGTCTTCGACAATCGTCGTCACGCGATTCACCTCCGTCCTCTGTGCCTGCGCGCACGGATATCGGAGTCCGGGTCGGTTCAGTCCGGGAAAGATCGAATTCAGGAAACAGCACCGGTCAGCACTTCCGCCGCCGTCCGTCCGCCGCTAGGCGCACACGGCGCGCCGGTGGACAGTAAGCCGCAGTGCAAGGGACGCCTCGGCGTCCCTTTTTCCTTTTCCCCCTCAAGATCAGCCGTCTGCCGCACGGTCATTACCGTCTGATCTGCCCTCCGCTCTCCCCGGCGAAACCGCCGGACCGCAACCGGGAGAGGCGACTCCGCACCCGCCCGGTCCGCCCGCCGGGCGGTAAAGTCCCACGGCGTGCACCTCAAGGCCATGACCCTGCGCGGGTTCAAATCCTTCGCCTCCGCCACGACCCTGCGTTTCGAACCCGGCATCACCTGCGTCGTGGGCCCCAACGGCTCCGGCAAATCCAATGTCGTCGACGCGCTCTCCTGGGTCATGGGCGAACAGGGTGCCAAATCCCTGCGCGGAGGGAAGATGGAAGACGTCATCTTCGCCGGAACGACCGGGCGGCCCCCGCTGGGCCGGGCCGAGGTCTCCCTCACCATCGACAACTCCGACGGCGCCCTGCCCATCGAATACGCCGAGGTCACCCTCACGCGGATCATGTTCCGCAACGGCGGCAGCGAATACCAGATCAACGGCGACACCTGCCGGCTCCTCGACATCCAGGAACTCCTCTCGGACTCCGGAATCGGCCGGGAGATGCACGTCATCGTCGGCCAGGGCCAACTCGACTCCGTGCTTCACGCCGACCCCACGGGGCGGCGCGCCTTCATCGAAGAGGCCGCCGGCGTCCTCAAACACCGCAAGCGCAAGGAGAAGGCGCTGCGGAAACTCGACGCGATGCAGGCCAACCTCGCCCGCGTCCAGGACCTCACCGAGGAATTGCGCCGCCAGCTCAAGCCGCTCGGCCGCCAGGCCGCCGTCGCCCGGCGCGCCGCCGTCATCCAGGCCGACCTGCGCGACGCCCGGCTCCGCGTCCTCGCCGACGACCTCGTCACCCTCAGCCGGGCGCTCAGCGCGGAGGTCGCCGACGAGGCCGAACTGAAGCGGCGCCGCGACGCCGCCGAGGCGGAACTCAAAGCCGCCCAGCGGCGCGAGGCCGAGCTCGAAGGCCACGTACGCCGCCTCGCGCCGCGCCTCCAGCACGCCCAGGACACCTGGTACGCCCTCTCCCAGCTCGCCGAACGCGTCCGCGGCACCATCGGCCTGGCCGACGCCCGGGTCCGCAGCGCCCGTGCCGAGCCCGTCGAGGAGCGGCGCGGCCGCGACCCCGAGGAGATGGAACGCGAGGCCGCCCGCATCCGGGAGCAGGAGGCCGAACTGGCCGCCTCCCTCGAAGCGGCCCACCACGCGCTGGAGGACACCGTCGAGCACCGCGCCGAACTGGAACGCGCGCTCGCCGCCGAGGAACGCCGCCTCAAGGACGTCGCCCGCGCCATCGCCGACCGGCGCGAAGGGCTGGCCCGCCTCCACGGCCAGGTCAACGCCGCGCGCAGCCGCGCCGCCTCCGCCCAGGAGGAGATCGACCGCCTCGCCGCCGCCCGCGACGAGGCCGCCGGACGCGCCGTCACCGCGCAGGAGGAGTACGAGCAGCTCCGCGCCGAGGTCGAGGGCCTGGACGCCGCCGACACCGACCTCGGCACCCGGCACGACGCGGCCCGCGCCGCGCTCACCGAGGCCGAGACCGCCCTCACCGAGGCCCGCGACGAGGCCACCGCCGCCGAACGCAGCCGCGCCGCGCTCGCGGCCCGCCACGAAGTCCTGGCCCAGGGGCTGCTGCGCAAGGACGGCACAGGGGAACTGCTCGCCGCCCGCGACCTCCTCGACGGCGTGGCCGGGCCCGTCGCCGCCCTGCTGGACGTCGCCCCCGGCTACGAGGTACCCGTGGCGGCCGCGCTGGGCGCCGCCGCCGACGCGCTGGCCGCCGCAGGTCCGCACGCGGCCGCCGAGGCGCTCCGGCTGCTCCGCGAACGGGACGCGGGGCGGGCGGCGCTGGTGCTGGGACGGGCGGGGTCCGACGGGGCGCGGCCGGCCGGGGCGCAGGACGACGCGCCGCCGGCGGCCTCGGTGCCCGCGCCGGCCAGGGCGGGGGACGACGACGGGGCGGATGACCTGGGACCGGACGGGGCGACGGGGCGCGGTGCCGGCGGGCGCGCGGCGCACGGCGACGGGGCGGCGGGGCGCGGGGCGTACGCACCGGCACCGCGCGACGGGGCGGCCGTGGAGGACGCCCGCGACGGGGCGGAGCAGGCCTCGTACGGCGCGGCGTCCGGTGCCGCCCCCGGCGCGGCGCAGGAACGCGTCGCGCCAGGCGCGCCGCACACCACGGAGCGCGCCCCGGGCTCCCTCGCCGAGCCCGTCCCGGACAGCGGCGCGCGCCCCGCGCACGCCGCCCCGCACCCGCCCCGCCTGGTCGACCTGGTCCGGGCCCCCGCCGACCTGGCCCCCGCGCTCCGCGCGCTCCTCGGCGGCATGGTCGTCGTGGACGGGCTGGCCGAGGCGGAGGCCGTGGTCGGGGCGGGCGGCGGGGCGACCGTCGCGGTCACCCGGGACGGCGACGTGCTGGGCCCGCACTTCGCCCACGGCGGCTCCGCCGGGGCGCCCAGCCTGCTGGAGGTCCAGGCGCAGGTCGACGAGGCCGCCGCCGAACTCGCCGCTCTCGACCGGCGGTGCGCCGACCTCGCCGACGCCCAGCGCGACGCCGCGCGGCTCCGCGCCGAACAGGCGACGCTCACCGAGGAACTGGCCGAGCAGCGGCGCCGCGCCGACCGGGAGAAGTCCGCCGTCGCCCAGCGACTGGGGGGCCTCGCGGGGCAGGCCCGCGCGGCGGCGGGCGAGGCCGAGCGGTCCACGGCCGCCACCGCCCGGGCGCAGGAGGCCCTCGACCGGGCCGTCGCCGACGCCGAGGAGCTGGCCGAGCGGCTGGCCGTGGCCGAGGAGGCGCCCGCCGAGGAGGAGCCCGACACCGCCGTACGCGACCGGCTCTCCGCCGACGGGGCCAACGCCCGTCAGACCGAGATGGAGGCCCGGCTCCAGTTGCGTACCCACGAGGAGCGGGTCAAGGCGCTCGCCGGGCGCGCCGACGGGCTCGACCGCGCGGCCCGCGCCGAGCGCGAGACCCGGGCGCGCGCCGAGCGGCGCCGCGCCCGGCTGCGCCACGAGGCGCGCGTCGCGGCGGCGGTGGCGTCCGGGGCGCGGCAGCTGCTGGCGCACATCGAGGTCTCCGTGGAGCGGGCCGCCGCCGAGCGCACCGCCGCGGAGCACGCCAAGGCGGCACGCGAGGCCGAGCTGGACGCCGAACGGGGCCGCGGCCGCGACCTCAAGGCCGAGCTCGACAAGCTCACCGACTCCGTCCACCGGGGCGAGGTCCTCGGCGCGGAGAAGCGCCTGCGCATCGAGCAGCTGGAGACCCGTGCCCTGGAGGAGCTGGGCGTCGAGCCGGCGGGGCTGGTCGCCGAGTACGGGCCCGAACAGCCCGTACCGCCGTCGCCGCCCGCCGAGGGCGAGGAGCTGCCCGAGGACCCCGGCCACCCGCGCAACCGGCCCAGGTCTTTCCACCGGGCGGAGCAGGAGAAGCGGCTGCGGGCCGCCGAACGCGCGTACCAGCAGCTGGGGAAGGTCAACCCACTGGCGCTGGAGGAGTTCGCCGCGCTGGAGGAGCGGCACCAGTTCCTCTCCGAGCAGTTGGACGACCTCCGCCGGACCCGCGCCGACCTCCTCCAGGTCGTCAAGGAGGTGGACGAACGCGTCGAGCAGGTCTTCACCGAGGCGTACCACGACACCGCGCGCGAGTTCGAAGGCGTCTTCTCGCGGCTCTTCCCCGGCGGTGAGGGGCGGCTGATCCTGACCGACCCCGAGCACATGCTGACCACCGGGGTCGACGTCGAGGCCCGCCCACCCGGCAAGAAGGTCAAGCGGCTGTCGCTGCTCTCCGGCGGCGAACGCTCCCTCACCGCCGTCGCCCTGCTGGTCTCCATCTTCAAGGCGCGGCCCAGCCCGTTCTACGTCATGGACGAGGTGGAGGCGGCGCTCGACGACACCAACCTCCAGCGGCTCATCCGCATCATGCAGGAGCTCCAGGAGGCGTCCCAGCTGATCGTCATCACCCATCAGAAGCGCACCATGGAGGTCGCCGACGCGCTGTACGGCGTCTCCATGCAGGGCGACGGTGTCTCCAAGGTGATCAGCCAGCGGCTGCGCTGAACGGTCCGGCGATCCCGCCCCGACTCGAACGGGTGAGTCGGCGGCTTCCGGGCAGGCGGCGCCAAGCCGGGTGTGCGCCACTGGAACAGACCGCCGTCCGCCCCAACGTCCGGTTCCCCTAGGCCCGGCAGGACGACGGGGCTTGAGGAGGAGTTTTGTGACGAACGACGCCACGCCGCCCCGCTCAGGAGCGAGGGAGGCGCACCCCGACCACCTCGGGCACGTCATCTTCATCGCGGCGTCCGCCGCGATGGGCGGCTTCCTGTTCGGCTACGACAGCTCCGTCATCAACGGCGCCGTCGAGGCCATCCGGGACCGGTACGACGTCGGTTCGGCGACGCTCGCCCAGGTCATCGCCATCGCCCTGATCGGCTGCGCCATCGGCGCCGCCACCGCGGGCCGCATCGCCGACCGCATCGGCCGCATCAACTGCATGCGGATCGCCGCGGTCCTCTTCACCGCCAGTGCCATCGGCTCGGCGCTGCCCTTCGCCCTGTGGGACCTGGCGATGTGGCGCTGCATCGGCGGCTTCGCCATCGGCATGGCCTCCGTCATCGGCCCCGCCTATATCGCCGAGGTCGCCCCGCCCGCCTACCGCGGCCGGCTCGGCTCCTTCCAGCAGGCCGCCATCGTCATCGGCATCGCCATCTCCCAGCTCGTCAACTACGGCATCCTCACCGCCGCCGACGGCGACCAGCGCGGCAAGCTCATGGGCCTGGAGGCCTGGCAGCTGATGCTGGGCGTCATGGTCATCCCCGCGATCCTCTACGGGATGCTGTCCTTCGTGATCCCGGAGTCCCCCCGGTACCTGATCTCGGTGGGCCGCAAGGACAAGGCCCGCAAGGTGCTGGCCGAGGTGGAGGGCACCAAGATCGACCTGGACGCCCGGGTCGCTGAGATCGACGAGAAGATGCGCCGCGAGCACAAGCCGTCCTTCAAGGACCTGCTGGGCGGGCGGTTCTGGTTCCTGCCGATCGTCTGGGTCGGTATCGGCCTGTCGATGTTCCAGCAGCTCGTCGGCATCAACGTGGCGTTCTACTACTCCACGACTCTCTGGCAGTCCGTCGGCATCGACCCGGAGGGCTCGTTCTTCTACTCCTTCACCACGTCGATCATCAACATCATCGGTACGGTCATCGCGATGATCTTCGTCGACCGGATCGGACGGCGTCCGCTGGCTCTCATCGGCTCCGTCGGTATGGCGATCGCGCTGGCCGTCGAGGCGTGGGCGTTCTCCGCCCCGCTGGTCGACGGCAAGCTGCCCAGCACCGAGGGCACCACCGCGCTGATCGCCGCCCACGTCTTCGTGCTCTTCTTCGCCCTGTCGTGGGGCGTCGTCGTCTGGGTCTTCCTCGGCGAGATGTTCCCGAACCGCATCCGCGCCGCCGCGCTCGGTGTGGCCGCCTCCGCCCAGTGGATCGCCAACTGGGCCATCACCGCCAGCTTCCCGAGTCTCGCCGACTGGAACCTCTCCGGCACCTACGTGATCTACGCCTGCTTCGCGGTGCTGTCGATCCCGTTCACCTTGAAGTTCGTCAAGGAGACGAAGGGCAAGGCCCTGGAGGAGATGGGCTGACAGCTGGGTCCGGGCGCGGTGTCGCCCGGGCCGGAGGACGGGGCGTCGCTGCCTGCGGGGGGCGGCGCCCCGTTGTGGTTGGGGGAGGCGGGGCGTTCGGCGGGTGGGTCGGTTTGGCTCGTCAGGGGGCGGGGGCGGGGCGGGTCACTCGATAGGGAGCGCGCGGGGCGGCGGGGGCGGTATGCGGGGCGCGCCCCGTGGGTTGCGGCGGGGCGCGCCCCGCCGGCGGTGTTTCCGCAGGTCGCGCGCGACGTACGGGGCGTTCACGGAGCGCGGGTGGGCCGCCCCGTACGGTGCCCCGCGCCTCGTCAACCTCCGGCCCCGTTGCTCACGGCGCGGGGCGCGCGGCGTGGCTGGGCCCGGCGCTGCGGCGCGGGCCCGGGGCGCGCCCCGTAGCCGCGGGGCCCGACGGGGCGCGCCCGGTGTTTCCGCAGGTGGCGCGCGACGTACGCCGCATACGCAGCACCTGCCCGCCCACCCGCCCCGCCGCTGCCCAGCCCCCGCCCCGGTGCCTGCCCGGCCCTACGCGGCCCGTCACTCCGGGGCTCGCCCGCGTGCCCGCCCCGTACGCCTCGGAGCCCGCCCGTCCCACCCCCGGCGCCCGCCCCGCCCGCCGCCCGCCCCGACGCCCAGCCCCAACCTCGCGCCCCACACCGACGCCGCCCCGCCCGCGCTCCCTCCCCGCCCCACCCCCATGGCTGATACTGGTCGGGTTATGGAAATCGTCATCCTTGCTGTAGTCATCGCCGTGGTTCTGGTCGGTGCGGTCAGCGGGCTCGTGATCGGCGGCCGCAGGAAGAAGCAGCTGCCGCCTGCCGAGCGCCCGAGCGCCACCCCGACCATCACCACCCCCCCGGCCGAGCCGCGTGTCGGCGACGAGGCCGAGACGCCGCGCGACGAGTCGCGCCGCACCATCGAGGAGGTGGATCTTCCGACCGCCGAGGCCCCCGCGGCCCCGCCGGTCGAAGCCGAGCCCGCACCAGCCGCCCCCGAGGTGGAGGTGCCCGAGCCCACCGAGGGCCGCCTGGTCCGGCTCCGGGCCCGTCTGGCCCGTTCGCAGAACGCGCTGGGCAAGGGACTGCTCACGCTGCTCTCCCGCGAGCACCTCGACGAGGACACCTGGGAGGAGATCGAGGACACCCTCCTCACCGCCGACGTCGGCGTCGTACCCACCCAGGAACTGGTCGAGCGGCTCCGGGAGCGCGTCCGGGTGCTCGGCACGCGGACCCCGCAGGAGCTGCGCACCCTGCTCCGCGAGGAGCTGCTGAACCTCGTCACCACTGACGCCCCGCGCGCCGTGAAGACCGAGAACGGCCTGGAGACGCCCGCCGTCGTCATGGTCGTCGGCGTCAACGGCACCGGCAAGACCACCACCACGGGCAAGCTCGCCCGGGTCCTGGTCGCCGACGGCAAGTCGGTCCTGCTGGGCGCCGCGGACACCTTCCGCGCCGCCGCCGCCGACCAGCTCCAGACCTGGGGCGAGCGGGTCGGGGCGCGCACCGTGCGCGGCCCCGAGGGCGGCGACCCCGCCTCCATCGCCTTCGACGCGGTCAAGGAGGGCATCGCCGAGCACGCCGACGTCGTCCTCATCGACACGGCCGGCCGGCTGCACACCAAGGCCGGGCTCATGGACGAGCTCGGCAAGGTCAAGCGCGTCGTGGAGAAGCAGGCCCCGCTCGACGAGGTGCTGCTGGTCCTCGACGCCACCACCGGTCAGAACGGCCTCGTCCAGGCTCGGGTCTTCGCCGAGGTGGTCGACATCACCGGCATCGTGCTGACCAAGCTCGACGGCACCGCCAAGGGCGGCATCGTCGTCGCGGTCCAGCGTGAACTGGGCGTCCCTGTCAAGCTGATCGGCCTCGGCGAGGGTCCCGACGACCTCGCCCCGTTCGACCCGGAGGCCTTCGTCGACGCCCTGATCGGCGACTGACCGGCCCTGCACGGCCCCCGCCCGGCCGCCCCGCGATCACGGCGGCGGAACCGCCCGGGCGAGACCCGCGCAGTGAGGAGCCCCGCACCGGCGACGTGCCCGGTGCGGGGCTCCTCAC
>NZ_JBHXJE010000036.1:0-66674 GCF_042723275.1 Streptomyces sp. NPDC058373
CCGGCCGGGCTGGGGTGTCGGCCTGAGCCCCCGCCGAAACTCCAGCCCGGCCGGCGTTTGAGGCCACCTTTCAGCCCGGCCGGCGTTTGAGGCCATCGGTGACCGGCGCTTGAGGCCGATCCCGAGGCGGGCGTCAGGCCGCGAGGGTTCCCGGGACCACGACCCTCGGCCCGAACCGGGCGCGAGCCCGGTCCGCGGCGGCCTCCAGGCGGCGGAGTTTGTCGTCGGTGGGGTCGAAGGTCAGCTGGTGGGCGGCGTGCTCGGCCGCGGTGAGCCCTTCGGCGCGCAGCGCGACGGCGCGGACCCGGGCCCGCTGGAGGCCGAGCGCGTCGTGCAGGGCGTAGGCGGCGCCGGTGAGGGCGGCGGTGTGCGCGGTCGGCTCCGCGAGGGTCCGGCTGCGGGTCGTCGTGGACCGGTCGGCGTACCGGACGGTCAGGGCGAGAACCCGCCCCACCTGGCCCGCGTCGCGCATCCGGAGGCCGAGCTCGGTGGTGAGGGAGAGCAGCGCGCGGCGCTGGGTGTCCCGGTCCAGCTCGTCGCGGCCGAAGACCCGTTCGGCGGCGAGCGACTGGGCGGCGGCGTTGCGGACGACCGGCGTCCGGTCGATGCCGCGCGCCTTCTCGTACAGCTCGCGCCCGGTGCGGGCGGTGGTGAGCCGCTGGAGGGTGCCGAGCGGGGCGGTGGCGAGGCGGCCGACGGTGTCCAGGCCGTACGCGCAGAGGGCGCGCGCGGTGCCGGGGCCCACGCCGGGCAGGGCGACGACCGGGCGCGGGTGGAGGAACTCCACCACGGCCTCCGGGGTGTCGGGGACCAGCAGGGTCGTGCCGGACTCCGCCTGCCGGGCGGCCATCCTGGCGAGCAGCGGGTTGGCGGCCACGCCGATGGTGCAGGCGGTGCCGGTGTGGGCGAGGGCGCGGACCCTGAGGACGGCGGCGAGGCGGGCCGCGTCCTGTCCGAAGTAGCGCAGCGCGCCGCCCACGTCGACCAGGAGGGTGTCGGGCGGGGCGGCCTGCACGACGGGGCTGATGTCCTCGGCGAGCCGGGCCAGCTCCGGCAGTGCCGCTTCGCGCTCCGCGCCGAGGCGGAACCGTATACAGAGGATCATCCGGCACTCCCCTGGCTCCGGTGCCACAGCCGCCCGTTCCCGGCGGTCTCGGCACGGGTGATCCCGGCGGGCGGCCGGGCGGGGTTCTCGGCGTCCGGGGTCGCCTGACCCTCGGGGGCGTCCACCCGTTCCCCGGCGGGCGCGGGCAGCGCCCCGGTGGTGGTGGCGCCGGGACCGGCCGGGCGGAGGTCGGCCCAGGCGTTCATCTCGTACCCGGTGCTCATCCGGATGCGGCGGCCCGGCGCGCCCGCCGGGGCGTGGTCCGCGCCCGGGGCGAGGTGGGCGGCGACCGCCTCCAGGCCCTGGTCGCGGCGGAGTTCGATGAGGTCGGCGAGGTTCCAGGCGGCGGTGCCGACCACGCTGAGGCTGCGCGCGCCCCGGCGCTGCACGGTGCCGCGGACCAGTAGCAGCCAGGAGTGGAAGACGGTGTGGGCGCACGCCTCGTGGCTGTCGTCGAAGAAGGCGAGGTCGACCAGGCCGGTGGAGTCGTCGAGGGTGGTGAAGACGACGCGGCGCCCGGAGCGGACCGGCGGGGTCTGGGTGGCGACCTTGGCCCCGGCGACCAGCACGGTGCTGCCGTGCGAGGCGCCGCGCAGCGCCCGGGCGGAGGTGACCCGCAGCTCTTCGAGGAAGTCCCGGTGGTCGTCCATGAGGTTGCGGGAGGCGTCCATGCCGAGGACGCCCAGCTCGGCGCTGAGCCGTTCGGTCTCGTCCAGGTCGGGCAGGCCGGCGGAGGGGACGCGGCGGGCGCCGGGGGCGGAGTCGGCGCCGAGCAGGGTGGGCTGGGCGGCGGCGCCCCGCGGGCGGCCCCGGTGGAGTTCGGTGAGGTGGAGCAGGAGGTCGCGGCGGTTGGCGCCGAACGCGTCGAGCGCGCCGACCTGGGCGAGCCGTTCGGCGACGGGGCGGCCGGGCCGGGCGCGCTGCCAGAAGTCGAGGAGCGAGGCGTACGGGGCGTGCTCCTCGATCCGGGCGGCCTCGGCCTCGCTGATGCCGTGGACGTCGCTGAGGGCGAGGCGTACGCCCCACCGCCCGGGCCGCTCCCCGTCACCGGACACCAGTTCGATCCGATGGGTGGCGCCGGACCGGTTCACGTCGAGCGGCAGCACCGGCACCCCGCGCCTGCGAGCGTCGGCGAGCAGCAGCCGCTTGGGGTACATGCCGGGGTCGTGGGTGAGCAGCCCGGCGTAGAAGGCGGCGGGGTGGTGGGCCTTGAGCCAGGCCGACTGGTAGGTGGGGACGGCGAAGGCGACGGCGTGCGCCTTGCAGAAGCCGTAGCTGCCGAAGGCCTCGACGATCTCCCAGGTACGGGCGATCACCTCGGCGGTGTAGCCGCGGGCGGCGGCGTGCTGGGCGAACCAGACCCGCAGCCGGCCCTGGGCCTCGGGGTCGGAGAGGGCGCGCCGCACCTGGTCGGCGCGGTCGCGACCGCAGCCGGTGAGGACGGAGACGATCTCGATGATCTGCTCGTGGAAGACGACGACGCCGTAGGTCTCGCGGAGGGCGCCCTCCAGGTCGGGGTGGGGGTGGCGGACGGGGGCGCGGCCGTGCCGGGCCTCGATGAAGGGGCGGACCATGTCGGCGGCGACCGGCCCGGGGCGGAACAGCGAGATGTCCACGACCAGGTCGTGGAAGCTGTCCGGCTGGAGCCGTCCGACCAGGTCGCGCTGGCCGGGCGACTCGATCTGGAAGCAGCCGAGGGTCTCGGCGGAGCGGATCAGTTCGTAGGTCCCGGGGTCGGCGCGGCCCGGGTCGGCCTCACGGTCGAGGTCGAGCGGCTCGCCGGTGGCGCGTTCGACCTCGGCGGTGGCGTGGGCCATCGCGGACTGCATGCGGACGCCGAGGACGTCGAGTTTGAGCAGGCCGAGGTCCTCCACGTCCTCCTTGTCGAACTGGGACATCGGCAGTTGCTCGCCGCTGGTGGGGACGACGGGGGTGCGGGCGGTGAGGGAGGCGTCGGAGAGGAGGACGCCGCACGGGTGCATGGCGACGCCGCGCGGCAGCGCGTCCAGCTCCTCGACCAGTTGCCAGAGCCGGTCGCGGCCGCCGAACTCCTCGTTGATCTGCTTCAGTTCGGGCAGTTCGGCGAGGGCCGCGCGGGCGTCGCGGGCCCGGATGTGCGGGAACGCCTTGGCGATCCGGTCGATGTCGGCGGGGTCCATGGACAGGGCGGCGCCCACGTCGCGGACGGCGTGCCGGACCCGGTAGGTCTCGGGCATGGCGACGGTGGCGACGCGCTCGGCGCCGAAACGCCCGAGGATCGCCCGGTACACCTCCAGGCGGCGGGCGGACTCCACGTCGATGTCGATGTCGGGCAGGACGGCCCGGCGCTTGGAGAGGAACCGCTCCATGAGCAGCCCGTGCTCGACGGGGTCGGCGTGGGCGATGCCCAGCAGGTGGTTGACGAGGGACCCGGCGCCGGAGCCCCGGGCGGCGACCCGGACGCCGAGGTCGCGGACGTCGTCCACGACCTGGGCGACGGTGAGGAAGTACGTGGCGAAGCCGTGGTGGGCGATGATGTCCAGCTCGTGATGGAGGCGGTCCCAGTACGCGGCCTTCCGCTCGTGGCCGAGGCGGACCATGCCCGCCGCGGCCCGGGAGGCGAGCACCCGCTGCGCGGTGCGGCGCCCGGCGCCGACCAGGGCGGCCTCGGGGAAGCGGACCGCGCCGATACCGAGGTCGTCCTCGGGGTCGACGAGGCAGGCGTCGGCGGTGCGGCGGGTCTCGGCGAGGAGCCGGGCGGCGCCCTCGGGGCCGAGCCCGGCGGCCTCGGCGATCCGCTCGGCGGTACGGGCCATGGCGTCGGCGTCCTTCAGCCACCGCTCACCGCTGTCCAGGCCCCGGCGCGGGTCGACCGGGACCAGCCTGCGGGCGGCGTCCAGGACGTCGGCGGCCGGGCCCGAGCCGGGGTCGGCGTAGCGGACGGCGTTGGTGAGGACGGCGGGGACGCCCTGGTCGGCGGCGAAGCCGGCGGTGCGGGCGGCGAGGCGGAGCGAGCCGGGGCCGGTGCCGCTCAGCCCGTGGTGGACGGCTTCCAGGCGCAGCGCGTCGCCGTACACCTCGCGCCAGGGGGCGAGGAGCCGCGCGGCCCGGTCGGGGCGGCCCGCGGCGAGGGCGCGGCCGACGTCGGAGGCGGGGCCGAGCAGGACGGTGACGCCCTCACCGTGGTTCTCCCGCCAGGGCAGCAGGGGCTGGTCGGCGCCGGCGGCATGGGCGGCGGTGACCAGGCGGCAGAGGGTGGCCCAGCCGGTGGCGCCGTCCCGGGCGAGGTAGGTGACGCGGGCGGCGGACTCGTCGATGAAGGCGCCGCCGCGCACCGGGACCCGGCCCTGCGGGCGGGGGCGCTCGCCGACGGCGAGTTCGACGCCGAAGAGGGGTCGCACCCCGGCCGTGGCGCACGCCTTGGCGAAGCGGACGGCTCCGGCGAGGGTGTCCCGGTCGGTGAGGGCGACGGCGTCCATGCCGCGCTCGGAGGCGCGCTCGGCGAGCCGCTCGGGGTGCGAGGCGCCGTACCGCAGGGAGTAGCCCGAGACGGTGTGCAGATGTGTGAACCCCACCGCGCACACCTCCGGAATCTCGGCTTCCACTCACCCCCCGCTCTCCACCATAGACCAGGTTTCGAACACTCGTACGATAACCGTACGCGGCCTGCCCCGCCCCGCACGCGGCCCCTCGTGACCTGCGCTTCTTCTCACACCCGGACAGGGGCCCGCCCGGTCAGCCATTCGGACCGGTCCCGACTGCGGGTCCGGACGGGCGGCGACAGCGTGGGGGAATGTCGCACTCCGCCGGACCCGCCACGCCCCGTGGCCTCGGTGCCGAGCTGCGGGACGCGGTCACCCCGCGGACCACGCTGCTCGTCATCGGCGCCCTCGCCCTCCAGCTCCTGTTCATCGCCAGCTACGTGGGCGCGCTGCACGACCCGAAGCCGAGCCACGTCCCCTTCGGGGTGGCCGTGCCGGGCTCCGCCGGGCAGAGCGAGGAGCTGGTCTCCCGGCTGGGCGGGCTCCCCGGGGAGCCGCTGGACGCGCGGACGGTCGCCGACGAGGCGGAGGCCCGCCACCAGATCATGGAGCGGGAGATCGACGGGGCCCTGGTGGTGGACCCGCGGGGCACCACCGACCGGCTGCTGGTCGCCTCGGGCGGCGGCACCGTACTGGCCGAGGCGCTGGAGCGGATCGTCTCCGAGGCCGACGCCACCGAGGACCGCCAGGTCCGGACGGTGGACGTCGCCCCCGCCTCCGGCGACGACTTCAACGGCCTCTCCTCCTTCTACCTGGTCGTCGGCTGGTGCGTGGGCGGCTACCTGACCGCCTCGCTGCTGGCGATCAGCGCGGGCACCCGCCCGGCCAACGGGCGGCGCGCCGTGATCCGGCTCGCCACCATGGCGCTGTACGCGATCGCGGGCGGCCTCGGCGGCGCGGTGGTGGTCGGGCCGGTCCTCGGCGCCCTGCCCGGCAGCCTGTGGGGCCTGTGGGGGCTGGGCGCCCTGGTGGTCTTCTCGGTCGGCTCGCTGACGCTGGCCCTGGAGGCGGCGACCGGCGTCGTCGGCATCGGCCTGGCCGTGCTGATTGTGGTGGTCGGCGGCAACCCGAGCGCGGGCGGCGCCTTCCCGCTGCCGATGCTGCCGCCGTTCTGGGAGGCGATCGGCCCGGCCCTCCAGCCCGGGGCCGGGACCTGGGCGGCGCGTTCGATCGCGTATTTCGACGGGCGGGCGCTCACCGGTTCGCTGCTGGTGCTGGCGGCCTGGGCGGCGGGCGGCATCCTGGTGACCGTGGCGGCCTCCCTGTACCGCGGGGACCGGGAGCGCTCGCGGGGCCTGCCGGAGTGAGCCGGAGCCGGGGAGCACGCCCCGGCGGGCGGCGCCCCCACCCGCGGGGGACGGCCGCCCGGACGCGCGAAACCCCGGCCGGGCTGGGACTCCGGCCGGGGTTCGGTTCAGCGGGGCGTCAGCCGATCTCGACGCCGTACGCGGAGAGCGCTTCCGGCACCGGCTGGAAGAAGGTCTCGCCGCCCGAGGAGCAGTCGCCGCTGCCGCCGGAGGTGAGGCCCAGCGCCGTGGAACCGGCGAAGAGCGAGCCGCCGCTGTCGCCGGGCTCGGCGCAGACGGTGGTCTGGATCAGGCCCTCGACGATGTCGCCGCCGCCGTAGTTCACGGTGGCGTCGAGCGCCGTCACCTCTCCGGTGGAGACCTGCGTGGTGGAGCCGGAGCGGGTCACCGACTGGCCGACGGTGGCGTCGCCGGCGCCGGTGATGGCCTGGGTGCTGCCGTCGTACAGGTTCACCTCGCTGGGGTGCGCGGTGGAGCCGGTGTACTTGACCAGGCCGTAGTCGTCGCCGGGGAAGTTCGACTCGACCGTGGTGCCGATCTCGGCGCCGCCGGAGGTCTCGGACCAGCTGGAGATGCCCTCGGTGCAGTGTCCGGCGGTGAGGAAGTACGGCTCGCCGCCCTTCACCACGTTGAAGCCGAGCGAGCAGCGGCCGCCGTTGCCGTGGATGGCGTCGCCACCCGCGATGAACCGCTTGAACTCTCCGTTGGTGCGCTTGAGTTCGGCCTTGGAGCCGAGTCCGTCGACCACCTTGGTGAGCTGCGCGAGCTTCTTGCCCTCGACGGTGCGGTCGGCGGTGACGACGACCTTGTTGCTGGTCGGGTCGATCGCCCACGAGGTGCCCGCGATGCTGGCACGGTCCTTGAGGGTGGCGCGGGCGTCGTTCAGCGCGGTGAGCGAGTGCTGGACGATTCTGGCCTTGGCACCGGACGCCTCGACCTCGGTGGCGGCGGCCTTGTCGAGGACGTTCACCACCAGGTTCTTCGCCTTGGCGTCGTAGTACGTCCCGGCGGCCGCCTTGCCGAGGTCGTCGGCGAGGGTGGTGGCGAGCTTGTCCGCGGAGGCGACCGAGAGGGTGCGCGGCTCGGCGGTCTGCGGTTCGCTGGCGTTGGCCGTCTGGAAGCTCAGCCCGGCGGCGACGAGTGCGGCGATGCCCGCACCGGTCACGGCGACCCGCCGCTTGGGTATGCGTCGGTGGTTCACGTAACGTCCTCCTGTGGGGGGTTCGGCCGCCGGACCGCGTGTGGGGGTCGGTCGGGCAGCCGGAAGGAACGGGCTCGGAGGAAAAGGGCCGGCGGTGACCGGCCCCGTCGCTTCCGGGCCCTGCGTGGCAGCAACTATTGCGAGGCCGTGAGTCAGCACACAAGGTCGACTTCCGGCCTCCCGTACGGCCCGTGTACGCCGCACCGCACCCCCGCCCGCACCCCGTCACCCCAGCTCGCACATGCGAGGTCCCACCCTCCGCAGTCGTCTCGCCGCCCGGGGTGAGGACTAGTCCAGTCTGGTTTCCGCCCCACCGGAATCAGGCGTTCCCAGTCTGCCCGCATCCTGCTCACGCCCCGGCCGCACCCCGGTCACGGAACCTCCCCAACTCCCCTCGCCCATACGGCGCCTGAGACGGACGGCACGGGTCCGCCGTTCCCTCCGCCCGGCCCCCGCGGCTCCGCACACACGAGGGACCGGCCGGGAGATCCCGGCCGGTCCTCACTTGTCGGCCTCCTCGTCCGCCCTTTCCGGGCGGCCCCTCAGCCGTGCGAACGGTTTCAGCCCCGCGACGCGCCACCCTCACCCGGGGGCTCCCCGGGCTCACCGAACTCCCCTGCGGCGCCCTCCGTACCGGTACCGGTGCCGGCGTCGGCATCCGGGTCGGCGAGGACGTCCGGCATGTCAGCAGCGCCAGGCTCCGTCGCCGACACCGCCCGCTCCCCCACCAGCCCTGGCACGCCCTTCTCCCCCAGCCCTTCCAGCAGTTGCCGCACCACTCCCCCGGGCATCCCCGGCGGGAACTCCCCGGACAGTTCCTGGGCCTGGGCGGCGACGGCCTCCGGGTCGGTCTCCTCCCCGGCGGCCACGGAGGAGGCCGCGGCGGCCCCCTGCCCGTCCGGCGCCGGGGAGCCGCCGGCGACCTGGGCGCCCGGGAGCGGCGCGGCCCGCTCCAGGAACCGCAGCAGCTCGACCGGGAACGGCAGGACGAGGGTGGAGTTCTTCTCGGCGGCGACCGCGACCACGGTCTGGAGCAGCCGCAGCTGGAGCGCGGCCGGCTGCTCGGACATCACCTTGGCGGCGCCCGCGAGCTTCTTCGACGCCTGGAGCTCGGCGTCGGCGTTGATGACCCGGGCCCGGCGCTCACGGTCGGCCTCGGCCTGCCGGGCCATGGACCGCTTCATCGTCTCTGGCAGGGAGACGTCCTTGATCTCGACCCGGTCGATGGTGACACCCCACTCGACGGCGGGGTTGTCGATCATCAGCTCCAGGCCCTGGTTGAGCTTCTCCCGGTTGGAGAGGAGGTCGTCCAGCTCGCTCTTGCCGATGATGGAGCGGAGCGAGGTCTGCGCCATCTGCGAGACGGCGAAGCGGTAGTCCTCTACGCGGACCAGCGCGTCGGCGGGGCTGACGACCTTGAAGTAGACGACGGCGTCGACGCGGACGGTGACGTTGTCGCGGGTGATGCCCTCCTGTGCCGGGATGGGCAGCGTGATGATCTGGAGGCTCACCTTGTGCAGCCGGTCGACGATCGGCACCACCAGGGTGAAGCCCGGCCTGCGCACTTCCGGCAGCAGCCGCCCGAGGCGGAAGACCACACCCCGTTCGTACTGCTTCACCACCCGGGCCGCGGCCATCACGTACAGCGCTCCGGCGGACGCCGTGGCCGCGCCCGCGGTCACCAGCTCCTCGATCATGACGGCCCCCAGGGTCCCGTAGGAAAGTGATGCGCGTCACTTCCGACGGTAACGCGTTCGACGGCCCGGCGGGGAGGGCCGGTCGTGAACGGGGGCCGCCCCCGGGGAACCGTTCGCGACCGGTTCGCCCGGGGGCCGTCCCGTACGGGGCGCGCGTCCGCGCTCCGTACGGGACCCGAGGTGCGGGGGACCCTGGCGGGTCCGCGGGGTGGGGCGGGCCTAGAAGACGCTGACGCCGTAGGCGTTCAGGGCCTCGACGACCGGCTGGAAGAAGGTCGTGCCGCCCGAGGAGCAGTTGCCGCTGCCGCCGGAGGTCAGACCGAGCGCGGTCGACCCGGAGTAGAGGGCGCCGCCGGAGTCGCCGGGCTCGGCGCAGACGTTGGTCTGGATCATGCCGTAGACGACCTGGCCGCTGCCGTAGTTCACGGTGGCGTTGAGGCCGGTGACCGTGCCGCTGTGGATGCCGGTGGTGGAGCCGCGGCGGGTCACCGACTGGCCGACCGTCGGGTTGGCGGCCCGGGTGATGTCGACGCTGCCCACGGTGCCGGAGACCGGCACGGAGGAGTTGGTGTAGCGGATGATGCCGTAGTCGTTGTTCGGGAAGCTCGATCCGGAGACCGTGCCGAAGGCCGTGGTGCCCGACGAGTTGGTGTACCAGGTGCTGGTGCCGCTGGTGCAGTGCCCGGCGGTCAGCGCGTAGTAGGTGCTGCCGCTGCGCACGTTGAAGCCGAGGGAGCAGCGGGAGCCGCTGCTGTAGATGGCGTCGCCGCCGGAGAGCAGCGGGCTGAAGGTGCCCTCGGTGCGGTTGATCTCCAGGGCGCCGGCCTCACCGCCCGCCGCCTTCTGGATCTTGGCGATCTCGGCCTTGGAGACGGTGGAGTCGGCGGTGACGACGACCTTGCCGGCCGCCTTGTCGACGTACCAGGCGGTGCCGGCGACGTCGGTGTCGAGCACCGCCTCGGCGGCACTGGTGAGCTGCGCCGAGCTGTAGGCGGAGCTCTCGCCTGCGTGGGCCGTCGGAGTCGCGAACGCGCCGACGGCGGCGAGGCCGGCGGCGAGCGCGATCAGACGGGTGCGTCTCGCGACGCCGCTGCGGGGGGTGGTGCGCTTGATCCTCACTGGTGTTTCCTCCCGAAAGGAACCGAGGGCCGCGTGGGGTCGGGGCCCGGTGAGGCGCAGTCGGGGGAGCGTCCGCATTCCGGATGCGACGTGCCCCTGACAAGCGCTGGACGGGAGTATTCGGGGACCGCTCACGGCGCACAAGGGCGGCTTTCGGCCTGCTGCCTGATGCCGCGCGCATGGCCCCGGGAGTCGGATCTCCCGGGGCTGCGCTGTGGTGTGGGACGCCTCAGGCCGCCGCGAGGTTCCGCTCCCCCGCCCGGACGGGGGCCGCCAGGGCGTTGCCCGGCGGCGGGAAGGGGCAGAGGAAGTACGGCGAGAAGGCGCACGGCGGCAGCTCGGCCCGGTTGAGGTCGACGGCGACCGAGCCGTCCGCGGCCGGCGCCGCGGTGCGCAGGAAGCGGAACCGGTGCCCGCCCTCGGCCGCGGCGTCCGGTCCGGCGCCGGTGGCGTCCGCGAAGACGGCCCACAGCCCGCCGCCCGCCTCCACCGTGACCTGCAGGGTCACCGCCTCGCCACCCAGGGTGAGGGCGAGTTCACCGCCGAGGCCGAGGCCCCGGTGGTGCCCGTCGGCGTTCTCCACCCGCGCTGTCCCGGTGTCCGGGTACGGGGTGAACGTCCCGGTGCTCCGGGCCGCCGGATCGTCGGGCCAGAGTGCGATGCGCGGCGCCGTCCGGCGTCGGGATCGTGGGCGCGGACCGCCCAGAGGCCCTCG
Organism: Streptomyces sp. NPDC058373; assembly: GCF_042723275.1. Taxonomy (NCBI): domain Bacteria; kingdom Bacillati; phylum Actinomycetota; class Actinomycetes; order Kitasatosporales; family Streptomycetaceae; genus Streptomyces; species Streptomyces sp. NPDC058373. Next base: position 10,666 of record NZ_JBHXJE010000036.1, read on the forward strand.
CGCCGGAGCACCGCGAAGCGTCGCCCGCCCTGCCCGGCGCGGGCCTTTCCGGGCGCTCCCTGGTCGGCGTCGAGGCGGGCGGTGCCGTCCAGCGGGCGGCCGTCGACGGCGAGCCCGTCGGCGGGGGCGGCGGTCACCAGGGCCCGGTCCTCGTCGGCCGTCCACCGCCCCGGGATGGCCGGAAGTCGTCCTTCCGGAAAATCGTCCAGCCAGTGGACACCGGTGGCGGAGAGCGGGCCGTGGGGAGCGGTGAGCCAGGCCGTGCGGCGGCGGTGCCACTCCTCGGCGGCGGTCCGGCTCCCGGCCGCCGCCCGCTCCCCGGTCGTCTCAGCCACGGCCGGCCTCCGTCCGCGGACGCGGCGCGGGCAGGCCGAGGTGGTCGCGGAGGGTGGTGCCGGTGTACTCGGTACGGAAGGCACCGCGCTCCTGGAGGATCGGCACGACCTGGTCGACGAACGGGTCGAGCCCGTCCGGCGTCAGGTGCGGGACGAGGATGAAGCCGTCGGCGGCCCGCCGGTCGACGAAGGAGGTCATCTGCTCGGCGACGGCCGCTGGCGTGCCGATGAAGGACTGCCTGCCGGTGGCCTCGATGACCGTCTCGCGGCTGCTGAGCCCCTTCTCGGCGGAGAGCGCCCGCCACTTCTCGGCGAGCTCGCGCGGGTCGCCGTGCTTCACCCGGCCCTGTACGAAGGCCGAGTCGACGTCGGGGTCGGCCTCGGGCAGCGGGCCGTCCGGGTCGTGCCCGGAGAGGTCGACGCCCCAGACCTGCTCCAGGGCGTACAGGGCGTTCTGCGGGGAGATCTGGCGGCGCCGGATCTCCACCGCGTTCTCCTGCGCCTCGGCGTCGGTGTCGCCGAGGACGAAGGTGGCACCGGGCATGATCTTGAGGTCGTCAGGCTGCCGCCCGTGGGCGGGGAGCCGGTCCTTCACGTCGGCGTAGAAGGCGCGGCCCGCCTCCAGCGTGCCGTGCCGGGTGAAGACGACGTCGGCCGCCGAGGCGGCGAAGTCCCGGCCCTGCGGCGAGTCGCCGGCCTGGATGACGACGGGGTGGCCCTGCGGGGAGCGGGGCAGTCCGAACCGCCCCTCGATCCGGAAGTGCCGGCCCTCGTGGGTGACCGGCTGCCCGGCGCCGTCCGGGGCGGCGGCGTCCCACAGTTCGCGGGCGGTGGCGACGAACTCGGCGGCGCGGGTGTAGCGGTCGGCCCGGTCGAGGAAGCCGCCGCGCCGGAAGTTCTCGCCGGTGAACGCGTCGAAGGAGGTGACGACGTTCCAGGCGGCCCGGCCCGCGCTGAGGTGGTCCAGGGTGGCGAGGCGGCGGGCCAGTTCGTAGGGCTCGTTGAAGGTGGCGTTGACGGTGGCGGCGAGGCCGAGCCGTTCGGTGGTGGCGGCCAGCGCGGTGAGGACGGTCAGCGACTCGGGGCGGCCGACCACGTCGAGATCGTGGATGCGTCCCTGGTGCTCGCGGAGCCGCAGCCCCTCGGCGAGGAAGAAGAAGTCGAAGAGGCCGCGTTCGGCGGTCCTGGCCAGGTGGGTGAAGGAGGAGAAGGCGATCTGCCGTCCGCCGGGTCCGGTGGGCGGCGGTGAGGTCTGGACGTCGTCGGCCCAGACGGTGGTGTTGTTGACGCCCGGGAAGTGGGCGGCGAGGTGCATCGGTCGGCTGGTCATGCGGGCTCCCCCGGAGTGGTCGCGGATCGGCCGGCGGCGTACCGGCTCGCGGGCCGGGCCAGGCCCAGGTGGTCGCGGAGGGTGGCGCCGGGATAGAAGGTGCGGAACCGGCCCCGGTGCTGGAGCAGGGCGACGGTGCCGTTGATGAGGCGCTCCAGGTCGCGGTCCGGGTCGGCCGGGGTGAAGTGGAAGCCGTCGACGGCCCCCGTGCCGTGCCAGGCGGTGACGAGTTCGGCGAGGTCGACGGGGCCGCCCCGGTAGACCGCGGGGGACCCGGCGCCGCCCGCCCGGGGTCCGCCGCCGCCGTGCGAGGGGACGGCCGCGTGCTCCCCGCCGCCGAGGTCGACGGTGAGCGCGGCCAGGACCCGCAGGGCGCCCGGGTCGCGGCCCGCGTCGGCGGCGCGGGAGAGCAGCTCCTCGCGGGCGGCCGCCGCGGCGGCCGGGCCCTGGGCGTGGACGAGGGCGACGCCGGCGTGGCGGGCGGCGGTGTCGCGGGCGTGCGGGCTCGCGGTGTCGACCACGACGACGGGCCGGCCCTGCGGCGGCCTGGGCACGATCGAGGGCCCCCGGACGCTGAAGGTGCGGCCGGTGAAGTCGGCGTAGTGGAGCTTGTCGCGGTCGACGAAGCGGCCGGTGTCGAGGTCGCGGATCTCCGCGTCGTCCTCCCAGCTGTCCCAGAGCAGCCCGGCCGCCTCGGCGACCTCACCCGCCTCGTGCCACAGGTCGGCGGCGGGGGCGGCGGGGCGGCGCCCGAAGAGGCGGGCCTCGGCCTCGGTGGTGGAGACGGCGGGCAGCCATCCCGCGCGGCCGCCGCTGACCCAGTCGAGGGTGGCGACGGCGGCCTGGAGGTGGAACGGCTCGGTGTGGGTGGTGGTGACGGCCGGGACCAGCCCGACGCGGGCGGTGGCGGGCGCGGTGACGGTGAGCGCCTGGAGGGCGTCGGGGCCACGCTCGCCGAAGGCGTCGGTGAGGGTGACGAAGTCCAGGGAGCCGTCCTCGGCGAGGCGGGCCCGGCGGGTCCAGTCGGCGGCGGTGTACGGCCGCGGGGCGCCGGGCGCGCTGAGCGCGGCGGCCAGGTGCAGGGTGGTCGGCTTGTGGGGTTCCGGCATGGGTGGCGGTGCCTTCCGTACGACGGGGCGGTCCGGCGGCCGGGGACGGGCGGTCGGCCGGCCCGCCCCCGGGTACGCGTCAGGGCTTGGGCAGGCCGGGCGGGTTGATCTCGGACTTCTCGACGGCTTCTTCGCCGAGGTTCCACCGCTTGAGCACCTCGGCGTACGTGCCGTCGGCGATGACCTTGTCGAGCGCGGCGGCGTAGGCGTCGACCAGGGGCGCGGAGGCTTCTGCGGGGCCGGGCGGCGAGGGCGGTACGGGACACGGGGGTGCTCCTGGGGCTCAGCTGACGGGGCGTCGGGGCGAGCGGGGAGGCGGGGGCCCGGGCGGGCGGGCACGGCTCAGAGCACCTTGGAGAGGAAAGCGCGGGTGCGGTCCTGCCGCGGGCGGTCCAGCACCTCGGCGGGCGGGCCCTGTTCGACGACGACCCCCTCGTCCATGAAGACGACGGTGTCGGCGACCTCGCGGGCGAAGCCGATCTCATGGGTGACGACGATCATGGTGGTGCCCTGCCGGGCGAGGTCCTTGATGACGTCGAGGACCTCACCGACCAGTTCCGGGTCGAGGGCGGAGGTCGGCTCGTCGAAGAGGAGCAGCTTGGGTTCGAGGGCGAGCGCGCGGGCGATGGCGACGCGCTGCTGCTGCCCGCCGGAGAGGTGGCCGGGGTAGGCGTCGGCCTTCTCGGTGAGGCCGACCCGCTCCAGCAGGGTGTGGGCGGCGGCGACGGCTTCGGCGCGGGGCCGCTTCAGCGCGGAGATCGGCGCCTCCACGATGTTCTCCAGGACCGTCAGATGCGGGAAGAGGTGGAAGTTCTGGAAGACGAAGCCGATCTGCCTGCGCTGCCGCAGCACCTCCCGCTCGCGCAGTTGGTACAGCTTGTCGCCGGAGCGGCGGTAGCCGACGAGCTTGCCGTCGACGGTGATCCGGCCGCTGTCGACCTTCTCCAGGTGATTGACGGTCCGCAGCAGCGTCGACTTGCCGGAGCCGGACGGGCCGAGGACGACGGTGACCTCACCGGTGCGTACCTCCAGGTCGATGCCGCGCAGCACCTCCTGGCCGCCGAAGCTCTTGCGGACGGAACGGATCTCGACCATCGCGCTCATGGCGTGGCCCCTTTCGCGAAGCGCTTCTCGACGTAGTGCTGGACGACGGAGAGCACGGTGGTGAGCGGGACGTACCAGAGGGTGGCGACCATGAGCAGCGGCACGACGCGGCCGTTGCGGCCGTAGACGACCTGGACCTGGTGGAAGAGTTCGCCGATCGCCATGACGGAGACGATCGAGGTGCCCTTGAAGAGCGAGATGATCTCGTTGGCGGCGTTGGGCAGGATCGACCGCATGGCGGTGAAGAACTCGGCGAACACCTCCCACTCCCAGCCGGGGTTGGTGGTGAGGCCGTGGGCGAACTGGAGCAGCAGCACCGCGGTGGCGGCCACCGCCAGCCGGCGCCAGGGATGGCGGACGGGGACGACGGTCAGGCGGTCGGCCTCGTCGGCGGCGGGTTCGGCGGCGGCGGGCGCCGCCGGCGGGACGGCCGGGCCGCCGCGCGGTGGGTCACTGGTCAGGGACATGACTTCCTCAGGAAGGGACGGTACGGGGCGGAGACAGGGGGCTCGCGGCGGCGGGAGAACTCCGCCGCGAGGGCCCCGGCCGACAGTCGGCGTCGGCCGTCCCCGGCCCGCCGCTCTCCGTACGCGCCGTGCCGCCGCGTCCGCCGCCGCGCTCCCCCGCCCCGCGCAGCAGCGTGAGCAGGGCGCGGGCGGTGGCGTCGTTCTGGCGGAAGGAGGAGCTGTTGGTACGGGGCCGGGTGAAGGCCCCGGCGCCCCGGGCGCCGGTGTGCGGGCCGAGCGCGAAGCGGCGCGGGTGGGGTGTTCCGCCGGGGCCGAGCAGACGGCCGTCGGCGGGGTCGACGGAGAGCAGGCCGTCGGCGCCGGTGGCGGCCCCGTCGCGGAGCAGGGCGCGCGGCAGCGGGTCGGTGGAGCGGACGGCGACGGCGTCGGGCAGGCGGGCCTCGACCAGCACCCGGGCCTCCACGTGGTGTCCGGGTACGGCGGGTGAGGCGGCGCGGAAGAGCCCGGTCTCCTCGTCGGCGGTGAACTCGGTGCCGGGGCCGAGGAAGTGGACGATTCCCGCCTCGGAGAGGGCGGCGAGCTGGCGCAGCCGGGGGCCCGGTGGCCCGGAGGCGAGGTGGCTGAAGAAGCCGTGCCAGCGCTGACCGCTGTCGCCGAGCCGCAGCAACTGCCCGTAGACGGAGAGCAGTCCGAGGAAGACGGCCAGGTCGGGGCTGTGCGCGGGGTCGTGGCGGCGGTCGAGGTCGGCGGCGATGTGGCGGCGCAGCGCCGCCTGGAGCGCGGCGGGGCCGGGGTGGACGGTGCCGGCCAGCGGGCGGTCGAGGGCGGTGAGGTCGAGGCGGTCGGCGGGGTCGGGGACGGCGGTGGCGACCAGGGTCCGCAGTTCCTCGCTGAGCGGTGCGGCGGCGGCGTACTTCTCGGCGAAGTCGGCCCAGGCGACGCGGGTCGCGCCGGGCCGGGTGGTGAAGAGGCGGTGGTAGTGGGCCCAGCCGAGTTCCTTGTCGATCAGCGGCCACAGGTCGCGGGCGAAGTCGACGCCGCCGGCTCCTGCCGTCGCGCGCAGGGTGTCGACCACCTCGGCGGTGAGGAAGCGGGGCAGCGGCGGCGGCTCGCCCTCCCAGCCGTAACCGATCTTGGAGCGGTAGGGGACGCCCCGGCGGGAGCCCGCGTACAGGACGGGTTCGTCGCCGGAGGGGTGGTAGACGAGCCGGCCGTCGCCCCCGGCGGTCCAGCGTCCGCCGCGTCCCTCGGTGACCAGCACCATGAGGTCGATGAAGGCGAGCCCGAGCCCCCTGACGAGGACCGGCTCGCCGGGCGCGAGGGCGTCCAGGTCGCTGTCGGCGGTGTAGGCGGGCAGCAGGTGGGCCAGGCCGTGGCGGGCGGCGAAGGCGGTCAGTTCCCGCTGCCCGGCGTCGGGGCCGGTGTCGAGGTGGCCGAGGGTGAGCAGGACGGCGTCGGCGGTGAGCGGGGTGTCCGAGCCTTCCAGCCAGACCCGTTGGGCGCCGTCCGGGCCGCCTTCGACGCGGACGGCGGCGCGCCGGTGCTCGTGGACGGTGACCCGCGGTGGCAGGGCGGCGCGGGCCCGGGCGTGGACCCAGCCGAGGTAGGCGCTCTGCAGCCGCCGGGAGGCGAAGCCGGCCGGGGCCAGGCCGCGTATCTCTCGGTCGAGTTCCGGGTCGGGGGTGACGGCGGGCGGCGGCAGGGTGCCCTCGCGGTACCCGGCCGCCCAGGCGGCGAGGTCGGGGCCCGGGGTGACGGGTCCGGCCATCTCCACGGTGTCGTCGGTGAAGAGGGTGACGTCCTCGGCGTGCGAGTTCATCCAGAGCAGCGGCGACTGGTCGCGGCGCCATATCCGTCCCCCGCCGGGCGGGTGCGGGTCGACCAGGTGCACGTCGAGGGGGTGCTCGCCGTACACCTCGGCGAGGTTGGCGGCGATCCGCTCCAGTACGCCGGTGCCGCGCGGCCCGGCGCCGACGACGACGAGGGCGGGGGTCACCGGTCGCGCTCCGAGCGGCCGTAGTGGCGCTCCACGTAGTGCTGGCCGACGGTCAGGACGGTGGTGACCAGGGCGTACCAGACGGTGGCGACCAGCAGCAGCGGGATGACCTGGTAGGTGCGGTGGTAGACCAGCTGCACGGAGTAGAGCAGGTCCTGGACGGCGATGACGCTGACGATGGAGGTGCCCTTGAGGGTGCCGATCAGCATGTTCCCTGCGGGCGGCACGATGGCGCGCATAGCCTGCGGCAGGACGATCCGCCGCAGCCGCCGCCACCGGCCGAGGCCGAGCGACTGGGCCGCCTCGGTCTGGCCCCGGTCGACGGAGAGCAGGCCGCCGCGGACCACCTCGGCGGCGTAGGCGGCCTCGTGGAGGGTGAGGCCGAGGAGGGCGACGGTGAGCGGGCCGAGCAGGTTGACCGTCTTGACGGTGAGGAACTCGGGGCCGAAGGGGATGCCGAGGCCGAGCTGCGGGTAGAGCGCGCCGATGTTGAACCAGAACAGCAGCTGGACCAGGACCGGCGTGGAGCGGAAGAACCAGATGTAGCCCCAGCTGACGCTCTTGAGCACCGGGTTGGCCGACATCCTGGCGACGGCGAGCAGGGCGCCGAGGACGAAGCCGAGGACCATCACCAGCGCGGTCAGCCAGAGGGTGAGGCCGAGGCCGCGCAGGATCGCCGGGGTGGTGAAGTAGTCGGCGACGACGCCCCATTGGAAGGCCTCGTTACGGATCACCGAGTTGAGGGCCATCGCCAGCAGCAGCAGGACCGCGGCGGCGGCTGCCCACTGGCCGGTGCGGCGTACGGGGACCACGCGGAGCGGGGCGGGCTCCGGCTCCTTGGTGAGGACCGGGCCGGCGGGGGCGCCCTCGGCGGGGGGAGGCGCCGGAGAGGGGGCCGGGGCGGCGGAGGGTGTCGGGGGCATGGCGGACTCCGTGACTCCAGGGTCGGAGCACGGTTCGCGTCGCTCGGCACTGCACCCGGGCCGCGCCCCTCAGCGCGGTCCGCCGTCGAGATTACGGCGGCGCGGACGCCCGCTGTCAAGGCTGTCCGCATCATGGGCACTCCGTCTCAGGACAGTTGACGCCGTGCGGGATGCCTGGTCCACTGAGCCCATGCATCCGACCCGGCGACTGGTGACGCGCTCCCACATCGACTTCGGTCGCGTGTGGTCCTCCTCCTGTTGAGCCGCCCCGGCCACTGAGCCGTTCCGCGCCGCGTCTGCCCTGTTCAAGGGCGTTTCTCGTGGGCCTTCCCGTCTTTCGCACCGCCGCCGTCCCCCGGCGCGGCCGCCTTCGCGGCCCCCTGGGGCCGGTGCGCGCACCCTTCCCGCACCCCGTCCCCGCACGGGTTCGCGCCACCGCTCACACTCCGCACCCGCCCGTCCGCCCCGGGCGCCCCCTCCCCTCGCACCGTTCCCAACTCCGCTTTTTTCAGGGGCGGTTGATTACGCCTTACTGGACGTCCCGCATGCCGGGACACCCATACCATCCACCGAGACACGCCAGGAGACACCCCGCCATGAGCAGCCCCCTGCCGCCCGGTTCCGCGCGGCGGACCGCCCGCCGCCAGACGGGGCTGTTCGCCCTGGTGACCGCCGGCGCCCTCACCCTCACCGCCTGCGGCGGGCAGGGCCCGGCCGACGCGGGCGGCGAGGACCTGTCCGGCACCAAGGCCGGGGCCGCCGCCTCCCTGCCCACCGAGGACGTGGTCTCCGGGGTGCGGAAGGACCCCGCCGCGGTGAAACTGCTCCCGGCCGCCCTGCGCGACGGCGGCGAGATATCCCTGGCCGGCAGCGTGGGCTCACCCCCGTCCTCCACCTACCTGGACGACGGCAGGACCGTCGTGGGGCTGGACCGCGACGTGGCCGACGCCGCCGCGAAGGTCCTCGGCCTCGACGTCAAGCGCGAGGTGGCCAGCTTCGAGGCGATCCTCCCGGCGCTGGGCAGCGGCAAGTACGAGGTGGGCACCGGCAACTTCGGCGTCACCGACGACCGCCGCGCCACCTTGGACTTCGTCACCTACATCAACGACGGGCAGGGCTTCGCCGTCCGCGAGGACAGCACCCTGAAGAAGGTCACCGACCTCACCCAGCTCTGCGGCCTGAACGTCGCCACCGGCGCCGGCACCACCTTCGAGGTCACCCTGGAGGAGAATCGCTCCCGCTGCGCCGAGAAGGGCGAGAAGCCGTACGAGGTCCGCACCTACGCCGAGCAGGGCGCCCTGTGGGCCTCGCTCCAGCAGGGCCGCAGCGACATCGTGATGAGCACCATCAACGGCCTGCGGTACGCCGTGGACCAGCAGCCCGGGCTGCGGTTCCTCAACGAGTTCCAGCGCCTGGACGTGGGCCTCGCCTTCAAGAAGGGCACCCCGCTCGCCCCGGCGTTCCGGGCGGCGGTCGACCGTCTCATCGAGGACGGGACGTACGCCCGCATCCTGAAGAAGTGGGGCGTGACGGGCTCGGCCCTGAAGGAGTCCCGCATCTCACCGCCGGAGCTGAAGAACTGACGCCGGGGCGGCTTCCGCGAGGCGAGCCGCCCGGTGGCCTCACACCACCGGGCGGCCGTCTTTGCACCGGACCGTCAGGCGCCGCAGTCGCAGCAGCAGCCGTCGCAGCAGCAGCCGTCCCCGCAGCAACTGCACCCCTCACTGCAGCAGTCGCAGCAGTCGCACCACCTGTCGCACCCCTTGCACAGGCCGTCCCGGCGGCGACGGCTCCACGGCCCGTCGTAGGTCCCGCAGCACATCTGGCAGGTGCAGGCGAGGCCGACGAAGACCAGGCAGCCGGGTATCAGTCCGCGCGGACTCCTGGGCGGCGGGGGCGGGAGGTCGCCGGGGCCGCCGGGCTGCGGCGGCGCCCCCGGGGCGTACGGATTGCCCGGCGCCGGGCCGGACCCTTCCGGGCCGTGCCGGTGCCGCTCCTCGCCGAACGCCCGCTCCACCGAGCGGCCCAGTTCGTGGACGAGGAGGACGTGGGCGAGCCGCCCGTCGGCGAACTCGGCCTCGTCCAGGGCGAGGCGGATGCCGTGCAGCGCGTCGGCGGCGAGCCGGCGGGCCTCCGCGCGCGGGGTGCCGGTCGCTGTGAGCGGGTTCCACGCTCCGCTCGCGGCGTCCTTCTCCTGGTCCTCGACGGCGTCCAGCAGATGGGCGAGGCGACCGAAGAGGCGGCCGGCCTCGGCGAGCGGCGCCGCGTTGGCGGGGACGCCCGCGAGGCGCGCGGTGTGCGCGAAGGCCGCCGCGGTCGCCGTCTCGGTCGGCTCGGTCACGGCCAGCAGCGGCGTTCCGGGGCCGGCGAGCGCCTCCACTTCGGGCTGACGCTCCACCGCGCCGACGAGGAGCGCGGTGTCGAACCCGACCCCGGCACCGGCCCGGGCGCCCTCTTTGTCCCATACGCCCGCGACGCGGCGGGCCGCCGCGGCGACCGGACGGCGTGCCAGCAGGCCGTCCCGGTCTGTGACATGGTCACGGGTTTTCGCCGAGGCGAGGATGAGCGAGACGGCGGCCGCGAGCCGCGCACCGTCACCCTGAGCCACCGAGGCGCGCCGCATGCCGCGCAGCGCGCAGGGTCCCGCGCGGCGCCTTCCGGCACGCTCGGCCCCGGCCTGAGCCTCCGTCAGCACGGAGATGACGAGCCCGTCGTAGTTGGTGACCACCCGGGCGAACTGGCCGGCCTGTCCCCGCAGCGCGAGGCAGAGACCGCACAGGTGAGCCATCCACTGAGCGGTCAGCCGCTCCCCCAGCCGGTGCGTGCACGGCCGGACCATTCCGAACATCCGCTGCCTTCCCCCCTTGACGTCGGCGCACGGCGGCACGGGCCGCTCGGCGTCACCCGGACGCCGCCGTCCGTCACCCGGACGGCGCGACGGGCGCCGATCATCGTCTTTTCACTCGCTGTCAGCACAGTGATACCGCACGGTCCTTGGGGAATGCGGTCATAGCGTGCACCAGTACCGTCACGAAAGCCCCGCGCGCCGCCTATCCCCTTGGCGCGTTGTCAGCATGATGGACGACGATAGGGGAGCGGAAAACAGGGAAACCGCTGCGAGAGGAGGCGTCCATGGGATCGGTGCGCAAGGCGAGTGCCTGGCTTGGCCTCGTCGACGACAACGACGAGCGCTACTACGACGGCTATGCCGACGAGGCTGCCGAGGGCCCGGAGCCCGGCGACGCCTGGGTGACGGACCCCCGGGTCCAGGTCGCCTCGGAGTCCGCCCACGAACAGGGCCGCCGGATCGGCACGGTCACGCCGGAGAGCTTCCGGGACGCCCGGCGGATCGGCGAGCTGTTCCGGGACGGGGTGCCCGTCATCATCAACCTGACCGCCATGGACCCCGGCGACGCCAAGCGCGTCGTGGACTTCGCGGCCGGGCTCATCTTCGGACTGCGGGGCTCCATCGAGCGGATCGCCACCCGGGTCTTCCTGCTCTCGCCGCCGGACACCCAGATCGTCGACGGCGGCGCCGCCCACCGCACGGACAACGGCTTCTTCAACCAGAGCTGACCGGTCCGCTCACCGGCGCGGAGTCCCGGGGCTGCCGCCCGTCGGCGACGGTTCCCCGCTCACCGCCGGGCACGGCCCGGTCGGCGTCCTTCCCGGAACGCGGGCGGGGCGGTGCCGGGCGGCGAGGCCCGTCCGCGGGCGCCTCGGTCTTGCGGAGCCCCGGCGTCAGATGCTCGGAGCCCCCGGCCGGCCCGGGGCCCGGGTCGCCGGGTTCCGCCTGTACGGGATCCATCGACCGGGGCAGCCGCAGCGCGGCCAGCGCGCCGAGCAGCAGCAGGACGGCGCTGACGACCAGCGTGACGTGCAGACCGTGCACGAAGGAGTCCTTGGCGGCGGCCCGCAGGGCGGCCCCCGCCGACCCGCCCAGCTCCCGTGCCACGTCGTACGCCTCGCCGAGCGAGTGGCGGGCGTCGGCCGCGGCCGCCTCGGGGACGCCCTCCACGTGCCGCAGCCCCGGGCCGTAGGCGGCGTTCATGACGCTGCCGAGCAGGGCTATGCCGATGCCCGCGCCGAGCTGGTAGGAGGTCTCGCCGATCGCGGCGGCCCCGCCGGCCTCGTCCTTGGGCGCATCGCTGAGCATCGACTCGTACGAGCTGAAGAGCGTCGTCTGCAGGCCGAGGCCGAGCAGGACGAAGCCGCCGATCAGCAGCGGCGGGTTGTCGTGGTCGCCCATGCCGGTGAGGACGAGCACGGCGACGGCGGTGAGCGTGAACCCCGAGCCGACCATGGCGCGCGGCCCGAACCGGCCGAGCAGCCGTGAGCCGGCGAGCCCGGCCGCCATCGCCGCGAAGGTCAGCGGCAGCAGACGCAGGCCGGTCTCCAGCGGGGAGAGGCCGAGGACGAGCTGGAGGTACTGCGCGGCGATCAACTCCAGGCCGACCAGGGCGAGCATGGCCAGGACGATGCACCCCACCGAGGTCCCGAAGGCGGGCCGGGCGAACAGCGCGAGGTCGACCAGCGGATGCGGGCGGCCCCGCTGCCGCCGTACGAAGACGGTCAGCAGGGTGGCGCCCACGACCAGCGGGACGAAGGTGGCGAGGGCGGAGACCTCGCCGCTGCCGGCCTGCTTGACGCCGAGGACGACGCCGAAGAGCCCCGCCGCCGCCAGCAGGGCGCCGACCGCGTCCCAGGGCCCCTGCCCGTCGCCGGTCGACTCCGGCAGCAGCCAGCGGCCGACGGGCAGCGAGACGAGCATCAGCGGGATGTTGATGAGGAAGACCGCGCCCCACCAGAAGTGCTCCAGCAGGAAACCGCCGAGCAGCGGACCGCCGGCCGCGCCGATGCCGGCGACCGCGCTCCACACGCCGATGGCCAGCGCCCGCTCGCGCCGGTCGGGGAAGACCTGGCGCAGGATCGACAGGGTGGCGGGCATGATCATGGCGCCGCCCACGCCGAGCAGCGCCCGGGCGGCGATGAGGAGCTGGGCCGTCTCGGCGGCGGCCGCGAGCGCCGAGGCGACACCGAAGAGGGCGTAGCCCAGCAGCAGGATGCGGCGGCGGCCCACGCGGTCGCCGAGGGTGCCGAAGAGGATGAGCAGCGAGGCGCAGATCAGCGGGTAGCTGTCGACGATCCAGAGCAACTGGACCTGCCCGGGGCGCAGGTCCTCGCTGACGGCGGGGATGGCCACGTGGAGCACGGTGGCGTCGACGGCGACCAGCAGCAGGCTGGCGCAGAGCACGACGAGGATCATCCAGCGGCGGGCCGGGGCCTCGGAGCCCTCGGGCGGGGCAGCGTGGGGCGTCCCGGTCATGCGCGTACCTCCCAGTGAGCCTCGTGCGTCTCACTTCGGCGGGGTACGGACTCCCGGCCCGGGCCACGACGACGAACGAGTGAGCCGACAGCGTACGTGAGTACCCCCGGCTGGAGGGTGGCGTGGCTCCCACCGTTGCGACCTCGGAATGTGGTGTGCGCCACGTGCGGTGCGCGCTCGCTCACAGGCCCCTCCCCAGCGGCTCGGTCTCCGCACGGATAATCACCCGGTGACCGCTTCTGATCAAATCCGCCCGTTCTCCCCGGCCATGGGGGCCGACCCAGGCCCTCCGGGCCTCCGCCGCGCCGGACTCGCCCTCGCGGTGTACGCGGCGGTGCGGCTGACGGGGCTGGCCGTCCTCGCCTTCTGGAGCGCCGCGGCGGGCAACGACGCCCACCGGCTGCTCTCCCGCCGCTGGGACTCGCTCTGGTACGCGCGCGTCGCCGAGCAGGGCTACGGCTGGAAGGTGGTGCTCCCCGACGGGGCCGTCCACTCCGACCTGGCCTTCTTCCCGCTGCTGCCGTGGCTGGAGCGGCTGGGGGCCTGGCTGACGCCGCTGGCGGCGCCGGACGTGGGGCTGGTGGTGAGCGCGGTCGCCTCGCTCGCGGCGGCCTGGGGGATCTTCGCGGTCGCCGAGCGGCTGTACGGGACGGCGGCCGGGGTGGCGGCGGTGACGCTGTGGGCGGTGCTGCCGGTCGGGATCGTGCAGTCGATGGCGTACAGCGAGTCGCTCTTCACCGCACTGGCCGCGTGGGCGCTGTACGCGCTGCTGCGGGAGCGGTGGGTCGCGGCGGGGCTGCTCGCCTCGCTGGCGGGGCTGACCCGGCCGGTGGGGATGGCGGTGACCGCGGCGGTCGTGGTGGGTGTGGTCCTGGCCGCGCGCCGCCGGGGGCGGCTCGCCCCGGCGATGGCGGCGGGCGCGCTGCTGTCACCGCTCGGCGCGGGCGCGTACGTGGTGTGGGTGGGAGCGCGGACCGGCGACCCGGTCTTCGGCTACCTGTCCGTGCAGGAGGGGTGGGGCAACGGTTTCGACGGCGGGGTGGCCTTCGCCCGTTTCATCGGCTCCCTGCTGACCGGCCCGGGGCTCTGGGGCGGGTTGGGGCTGGTGGTGGGGCTGGCACTGCTGGCCTGGCTCTGCGTGCGGTGCGTACGACAGGGGCAGCCCGCGGTACTGCTGGTCTACGCGGGGATCGTGGTGGTGCTGGCGGTCTGCGCCTCCGGGTACTTCGGCTCGAAGCCGCGGCTGCTGCTGCCGGCCTTCCCCCTGCTGCTGCCGCTCGCCGTGACTCTGGCCCGGTGGAGCGCGGCCCGCCGGGGGATGGTGCTGGCGGGTGTCGGTCTTCTGTCGGCCGGGTACGCGGGCTTCTGGCTGAACGGTTCAGGACCGCCCTGACCTGCGAGACCGCCCCGCCGCCCCTGGCCAGGTGGCGCCCGGGAAGGTGTCCGGATTCCGGTCGGCGAAAGAATGGAAAAGTGGAAGAATTACCGGGCCGGACAATACGGCCGGGCCGCCCTAACACTTTCCGCCGCCGCCCCTGTAATGCCGGGATAAAGGACGCGCTGAGAGCTATGCCACATCACATGGTCATCACAAAGCCGAAGATGCGAGCGAGCCGAGCACTCACTCCCTGTAACGTCGATTGAGTGGGTACCGAACCGAACCTCACCCGTCTGGACCGGCTGTTCGCCCGGCTGGACCGTGAGCAGCAGCGGCCGGAGCAGCTCCATGTGCCGCGCATGAGCCGGCACAGGATCGTGCTGTTCGGCGCGACGCTGGCGTTCTACGCCACCATCGTCGTGGCCGTGATCACCACGAGCTGGCTGGTCCGGCTGGACTGGCAGCTCATGTTCTTCCGCCCCTACCAGCAGTGGCCCGAGATCCACCCGTTCCTCGACTACTACGTGGTGCTGGGGCAGCGCGGCCCGACGGCGGTGATGGTCGCGGCCTGGCTGGGCTGGCGCTCCTGGCGGCAGCACACGCTGCGGCCACTGCTGGCGCTGGGCGCCTCGCTGCTGCTGCTGAACGTCACGGTGGGCGCCGCGAAGATCGGCATGGGCCGCCTCGGCCCGCACTACGCCACCGTGATCGGGGCCAACGAGATGTGGCAGGGCGGGGACATATTCCCCTCCGGCCACACCGCCAACGCCGTGGTGACCTGGGGCATCCTCGCCTACCTGGCCGCCACGCCGCGGGCCAGGCGGCACCTGTCAGCGCTGTCGGCGGTGGTCTCCCTCGGTGTCGGCCTGACCACGGTCTACCTCGGTACGCACTGGCTGAGCGACGTCCTGCTGGGCTGGGCGGCGGGGCTGCTGATCCTGCTGGCCCTGCCCTGGTTCGAGCCCGCGATCAACTGGGCGGAGGCCCGCATCCTGAGCGCCCGCGACCTGCTCTGGGCGCGCTGGGGCGACCGGCTGCCGATCCCCCGCCCCGGCGCGGCGGTCCCGGTCGCGACCACGTCCGCGCAAGCGCCCCCGGCCGCCGGCGCCTCTTCCCCTGCTCCGGCCGAGCGGCTGGCGGTGGCGGAGCCGTCGGTGCAGCAGGTGCGGCCCGGACCCGGCCGGACGCACGGGGCGCAGCGCCCGCACGCGGGCCGCGCCGAGCGGCCGCCGCAGCCCTCCCCGGCCGGACGCCGCCCGCCGCACACCGGCGACCGCGGCCAGCGCGGCGGGCCGTCACCCCGCCCGGTAGCGGGCGGCTGAGCCGGACACCGGACGCAGGAACGGGCCCGGACCCTCGCACGGAATGCGGGGGGCCGGGCCCGTTCTCGTACCGCCTACGCGGGTCTCAGCCCTTCCAGCCGCGGGTGACGCGGCCGTCGGTGACCTCGAAGTTGATCCGGCCGGAGAGGAACTCCATGGTGATCATGGCGCCGGGCGGCAGAGTCCGTACGGTCGTCCAGCCGCGTTCCCCTGCCTGGCGTTCGGCGTCCTCGGCGGTCAGGCCGACGTAGGAGGCGGGGTCGTCCTGCGGGTCGGGGGGCGGGGTGGGAAGGGAAGCCATGGCGCCACCGTAGCCCCTTCAGTCCGCCACGGGTCACGCTTCTGTCACAGGACCGCGACACGCGTTTGCCGGGGACTCGTTCACACGTACGGCCGTTTCCCGCCCAGGTTTTTTTCCTCACCGGTTTACGGAGGGTTATCCGCCCGCCGCTTGGAATTCCCCATTCCGATGCCGGGGCCCTCACTCTTTCCGGCTCTTCGACCCGCCCGCGACAGCGCGATGAACGGGCCGGAATTCCCGTTCATCGGTTATTCGGATTCCCGGGTGGAGTCCGCGTTCTCCCCTCTGGCCCGCTCGCCGCGCTCCAGCGCCCGGCCGAGCGGGCCGTGGACGGCCCGCAGGCTCTTCTCGCCCCCGGGGCCCTCGACCACCTCGAAAGGCCATCAGTGACAGGGGCACGCGAGCAGCGAGCACCCCCTCCAGCCCGGCCGGCGCCTGAGGCCACCCCACCCCCGCAGGCGCGGCTCAGCCTCGGCGGGGTGCGGGAAGGGGTGGGGTGAGGCGGAGGGCGAGGTCGTGAGTGGGGGTGTAGTGGGGTTCGGCGCGTAGGGGGCCGGGGAGGGTGACGGCGGGGTGGGGGCGGGGGGCGGTGGTGACGCCGCCGGGACCCAGGAGGCGGGAGAGGCGGGCCTCGGGGCCGGTTTCTCCGGCGGGGTGGAGCCAGACCGACCAGGTGCGGGGGCGGGTGTCGGGGGTGAGGGCGGTGTGCGGGAGGGTCAGGGTGAAGGGGGTGCCCTCGGCCAGGGGGTGTGCCGGTGCGGGGGTGGCGGCCAGGGGGACGCGGCAGCGCGGGGCGCTGGAGTCGGCGGCGCGTATCTCGCCGTAGGCGTGCGCGGTCACCACGGCGCCGTAGAGGCGGCCGGTGACCGTGAACCGCCTGTCATCGGCGCGGAGCGCGACGGCCTCGGCGTGCGGGGCGCGCAGCCAACTGCGGAGGCTGAGCCGCCCGCCGCGGGTGGCGTAGGGCAGCCGGGCGACGACCCGTCCCGCCGCCGCGTCGGCCGCCCGGGCGGCGGTGAGCGGGCCCAGGTGGCGGGTGCCGGGCGCCAGCCGGCGGTCGGCGGTGCCCGGCAGCCGCAGCCAGGCGTCCCAGTGGCCCTCGGGCAGCGGCACGGTCCGGGGCAGGGCGGCGCGCAGGCGCCCGCCGCCGACCGGGGTGAGCGGCAGCGGCACGGCGGCCGTCCCCCGGTCGCGCGGACGCAGCAGCAGAGCGGCCCCGCCGGTGTCCCGGCCCCCGGGGCCGGCCAGGTCGAAGGTGAGCCCGCCCGCGGTGTCGGCCACGCAGTCGGCGCGCGGCGGCCCGGCGGCCGGGCGGGGCCCGGTGCCGTCGGACGGGGGGCGGGGCAGGAGCGCGGTCAACCGGAGCCGCCCGGGGTGGCGGCACGGGCGGCGGAGCGCAGGGAGCGTCCGGTGTCGCGCACGGTGAAGGCGGCGCTGAGCGCGGCGCCCCGGGCGCGGTGGCCTGAGCCGCGCAGTCGGGCGGCGCCCCCGGCCCGGCCGCGCCGGGCGACGAGGGAGGTGAAGAGGTCGGAGCAGCGTTCGGCGACGGCGGCCGGGTCGAAGCGGGCGGCGTTGGCCAGGGCGGCCTTGCCCATGGACCGCCGCAGGCTCTCGTCGCCGACGAGTTGGAGCAGGCCTTCGGCGAGGGCGTCGGGGTCGCCGGGAGGGACGAGGCGCCCGTCGACGCCGTCGGTGATGATCTCGCGGGGCCCGTTCGGGCAATCGGTGGCGACCACCGGCACCCCGCAGCGCATCGCCTCGACCAGCGTCATGCCGAACGCCTCCCAGCTGGAGCTGACGGCCGCGACGGAGCCGCTGGTCCAGGCGTCCTCCATGGGGTGGACGGCACCGCGCAGGCGGACGTGACCGGCGAGGCCCAGCCGGTCGACCAGCTCCGCGAGGGCGGCGCGCCGCTCCCCGCCGCCGCAGATGTCCAGGCTCCAGTCTGGGTGGAGTTCGTGGACCCGGGCGAAGGCCCGGATGAGCAGGTCGTACCGCTTGACCGGAACGAGGCGGCCGGCCGCGACGATGCGCCGGGCGGCGGGGTCGGCGGGCGGGCCGACCGGGGCGGGGACGGCGTTGGGCAGCACCGCCACCTGGACACCGGGCAGCCGGAGTCGGCCGCGATGGGCCCGCGCGTCGGCCTCGGTGGCCGTGGTGAGCGCGTCCAGGCGGGGGTAGACGGCCCGCAGCCGGCGCCGCAGAGCGGGGGTGTGGGCGTCGAGGCCGAGGTGTTCCTGCCCGACGCGGACGGCGCCGCGGTGCCCTTGGCGGGCGAGGTGATGGGTCAGCCCGGGCCGGGTGGTGACGACCACGTCGGCGCCGACGGTGGCGAGATGTGCGCGGATGCGGCGGTCGGTGAGCACGCTGTAGGCCTTGTACTGGCCGTCCTCGCGCGGGAAGTGCTGGGCGGCGACGGCGTGTTCGGGGTGATCGCCCTCGTAGCCGGGGGTGCCCGCGCGGGTGTCGACGAGGTGGCGCAGCGTCACTCCGGGGTGGTGACCGAGGAACGGCTTCTCGCGGTGGCGGAAGACCGAGACGATCTCGACCTCGTGGTGGGCGGCGAGACCGGCGGCGAGGTTGTGGGTGGCGCGGATGGTGCCGCCGATGCCGTAGGCGTTGTGGATGAGGAAAGAGATGCGCATGGGCGGTGCCGTCCCGTCCTTCCCCGCACACGGCGTCGTGTCGGCCTGTCCAGGGAGGAGGACCGGGCGGGTGCGGAATGGGTTGGCCTCATCATCATCTTGTGCCACAAGGGATGCGGTATTGACGCCAGATGTCGGGAACCATTCGCCCGGAGGACCCATCAGACTTCGGGGGACGGCAGCCTGTGGGCCGCCCCGAGCGGTGGGCCGGCGGGAGGGCGAGCAGCGCGAGGGCGGCGACGGCGGCGGCGAGCAGGCGCGGCACCGCGCCACGCTAGGCCGCCCGGCGGACGGCGCGCGGCGAGCCACGCCGTGCGCCCGCGCGCCGCGCCACCACCCCGGCGCGAACGGGTGTTCCGTGGAAGCGTTTTCCGTACGAACCGGCGCGTGACTTGCACCCCGGGTCACCCGTTGTCCTCGTTGAGCCGGTGACCCGCCGGACTCGCTCACGCACCGAATTCCGAGGAGCCACCCGTGCCGCGCATGCTCGACGTCAGCGATGACGTACGCGCCGAGATCGGCGACGCAGAAGCCGAACGGCTGCTCGCCGGAGAGAACACCCCGGGCCACTACGACTGCACGTCGTGCCGCACCCCGGGCGACTCGGAACAGGAACGCACCAGCACCGTCCTGTTCGTCGGCGACGAAACAGCCGTCCTGGCCTTCGCCCACGCCACCTGCCTGCCCTCGCAGATCGTCAAGGTCACCGAGGAGCAGTTGCAGGGGGCGGTCCGCTCCATCAACGCCGACGGCTCGGGCGCCGACCCCGCCCCGGAGCAGGCCGTCCTCGGCGTGACCAGCGGGCTGGTCCTGATCGACGGTGAGCTGCACCCCGCGCTGGTGGTGGAGCCGACCGGCCCGATCGTCCGCCCCGGTTCGGGCGGGACCGAGGACGCCTTCCTGGATCTCCTCGCCGAGCAGCGCTTCGTGCCCTGCCCGACGGTGGAGGAGGTCCCGCCGGTGCTGCACGGCTGGTCGGTGCTGCTCGCCGTGGGCCAGCTCCACGCGGTCCTCCAGCCGGGGGCGGAGAACGGCGCCCCGGTCGCCTGGTGGCAGGCCCACCAGCCGCTCCAGGTCGCGGACAGCTGGCGCGCGGCGGCCAACAAGACCCAGACCGTCCTGGTCTACGCGGCGCCCGCGGGCTCCATCGGCCAGCAGCCCCGGGAGGATCTGCTGCGGGACGCGCTGGACCGCGCGGCGGCGCAGGGCCGCCTGGTCGCCGCGGCGATGCCGCTCGCCGGTACCTGATTGGCCCCGGGCCCGGGGCCCCCGGGTCCCGGTCCGGCGGGGCGGCCAGCCTTCCGCCCACGGTGAAGCGCGGGCCGCGCCCGCATCTCCTGGGCCGCGGGGTCGTTTGGACGTGTGTGCACGCTTACGATCCCTCCCGCTCCCGGCCGTTGCCGCCGTCGTCCATCCCGTCCATGCGCCCCGCGCAGGATCTGACCGACGGCCGCTCGTCCACGCCGATCTACGACGCGCTGTACTCGGAGTACCGCCGGTCCTTCCGTGCGCTGCCCGGGGACCGCAGCGGCGAGGAGGATCTCCGCTTCAACGCGTTCGGAACGTCGCCGCACGGCTTTCGCCGCCCGCACCAGGACGCGTATCCGCGCCCGGAGGAGAGGGCCGCCGGGAGCTGGTCGCCGTCGGCCCGCAGGCACGCCGCTCCGGCGCTGCCGCCGGCTCCACCGCGCTGGGAGCGCCAGTAGGGCCGTTCCCCCGTCCGTCCGGGCGGCAGAGCACGTGAGAGGGGCCCGCCACCACGGCGGGCCCCTCTCACGGCTGCCGGTCCCATGGGACCGGGGTACGGCTACTTCTTGCGGCCGCGCTTCTCGCGGACCCGGACCGAGATCTTGATCGGGGTGCCCTCGAAGCCGAACTCCTCGCGCAGGCGGCGCTCGACGAAGCGGCGGTAGCCGTGCTCGATGAAGCCGGAGGCGAAGAGGACGAAGCGGGGCGGCTTGGTGCCCGCCTGGGTGCCGAAGAGGATGCGGGGCTGCTTGCCGCCGCGCACCGGGTGCGGGTGGGAGGAGACCAGCTCGCCGAGGAAGGCGTTGAGCCGCCCGGTGGGCACCCGCGTCTCCCAGCCGGCCAGGGCGGTCTCGATGGCGGGGACCAGGCGCTCCATGTGGCGGCCGGTGGTGGCGGAGACGTTGACCCGGGGGGCCCAGGAGATCTGCGCCAGCTCCGTCTCGATCTCCCGCTCCAGGTAGTAGCGGCGCTCCTCGTCGAGGGTGTCCCACTTGTTGTAGGCGACGACGATGGCGCGGCCCGCCTCGACGGCCATGGTGACGATCCGCTGGTCCTGGACGCTGATCGTCTCGCCGGCGTCGATCAGGATGACGGCGACCTCGGCCTTCTCCACGGCGGCGGCCGTGCGCAGCGAGGCGTAGTAGTCCGCGCCCTGCTGGAGGTGGACCCGCTTGCGGATACCGGCGGTGTCCACGAACTTCCAGGTGATGCCGCCGAGTTCGATCAGCTCGTCGACCGGATCGCGGGTGGTGCCCGCCAGCTCGTTGACGACGACGCGGTCCTCGCGGGCGACCTTGTTGAGCAGCGAGGACTTGCCGACGTTGGGCCGGCCGATCAGCGCGATGCGGCGGGGGCCGCCGGGGGCGGCGCCGCCGAAGGTCTGCGGGGGCGCGTCGGGCAGCGCCTCGATCACGGCGTCCAGCATGTCGCCGGTGCCGCGGCCGTGCAGCGCCGAGACGGGGTGCGGCTCGCCGAGACCCAGTGACCAGAGCATGGCGGCGTCGGCCTCGGCGGAGGGGCCGTCGACCTTGTTGGCGCAGAGCACGACGGGCTTGCCGGCCTTGCGCAGCAGCCGCACCACGGCGGAGTCGGTGTCGGTGGCGCCGACGGTGGCGTCGACCACGAAGACGACCGCGTCGGCCGCCTCGATGGCGTACTCGGCCTGAACGGCGACGGAGGCGTCGATGCCGAGGACGTCCTGCTCCCAGCCGCCGGTGTCGACCAGCTTGAAGCGGCGCCCGGCCCATTCGGCCTCGTAGGTGACGCGGTCGCGGGTGACGCCCGGCTTGTCCTCGACGACGGCCTCGCGGCGGCCGATGATCCGGTTGACCAGGGTCGACTTGCCGACGTTGGGCCGTCCGACGACCGCGAGCACCGGGAGGGGGCCGTGGCCGGCCTCCTCGATGGCGCCCTCGACGTCCTCGATGTCGAAGCCCTCTTCCGCGGCCAGCTCCATGAACTGCGCGTACTCGGCTTCGCCAAGCTCTCCGTGCTCGTCGTCGGAGATGTGGTGGTCGTTCATGAAGTCCGTTCCTCTGTACTGCGCCGGCCGCGTCGTCGCGCCGACCGCGTCGTCGATGGACCGCCTCGGGCGGACCACTGCTTCAAGTCTTACCTGGGATGTCCGGTACATCCTGCGCTGTGCGGGATGTGCCGGTCACCCCTGGCGTCCGGTCAGACGCCTGGCGTTCTCCAGGTGGGCCCGGAGCGCGCCCTGGATGCGCACCGTGGCCTCGTCGAGCGCCTTGCGGGTGCGGCGCCCGCTGCCGTCGCCCGCCTCGAACGGGTCACCGAAGACCACGTCGACCCGGGCGCGCAGCGGCGGCAGGGCCTTGACCAGGCGTCCGGCCCGGTCGGCTCCGCCGAGGACGGCCACCGGGACCACCTGGGCGCCGCTGCGGACCGCGAAGTACGCGAGTCCCGCGCGGAGCGAGGCGAAGTCGCCCTCGCCCCGGGAGCCCTCGGGAAAGATCCCGAGGACGCCACCCTCCTTGAGGACACCGAGGGCGTCGGTGACGGCGGCGCGGTCGGTGGTGTCCCGGTCGACCTTGAGCTGGCCGATCCCCCGCAGGAACGGGTCGAGCGGGCCGACGAAGGCTTCCTTCTTGATCAGGAAGTGCACCGGCCGCGGTGCCGTCCCCATCAGCATGGGGCCGTCGATCATGTGGCTGTGGTTGACCGCGAGGATCACCGGCCCCGCCGACGGCACCCGCCAGGCGCCGAGCACGCGCGGCCGCCACAGCCCGTACATCAGGCCGATGCCGATGCCCCGGCCGACGGCAGCGCCGCGCTCCGAGGGGAGGGTGTCCGCCGTCACCGGACCGCTCGCTTCTCCTCGACGAGGGTGACGACGCACTCGATGACCTGCTGGAGGGTGAGGTCGCTGGTGTCGACCTCGACCGCGTCGTCCGCCTTGGCGAGCGGCGAGGTCTTGCGGCCGGAGTCGGCCGCGTCGCGCCGGATCAGCGCCTCGCGGGTGGCCGCCAGGTCGGTGGCCTCCTTGCCCTTCAGCTCGCCGCTGCGGCGGGCCGCGCGGGCCTCGGGCGAGGCGGTCAGGAAGACCTTGAGGTCGGCGTCGGGGAGCACGGTGGTGCCGATGTCGCGCCCCTCGACCAGGATGCCGCCCTCGGCTCCGGCGGCGATGGTCCGCTGGAGTTCGGTGATCAGGGTGCGCACCCGGGGCACCGCGGAGACGGCGGAGACCTTGGAGGTGACCTCCTGGGTGCGGATCGGGCCGGAGACGTCGATGCCGTCGACGGTGATGGTCGGCGCCAGCGGGTCGGTGCCGGAGACGATCTCCGGCTTGGCGGCCGCGTCCGCGATCGCCTCGGCGTCCGCGGTGTCGATGCCGTTCTCCACCATCCACCAGGTCATCGCCCGGTACTGGGCCCCGGTGTCGAGGTAGCTGAGCCCCAGCGCGGCCGCGACGGCCTTGGAGGTGCTCGACTTGCCCGTACCGGAGGGACCGTCGATGGCGACGATGACTGCCGGAACGGTCCGGGGGGCGGTTTCCACGCTGTCTCCTGATACGGATGGCTGCACGATGCTCCCAGGTTACTGGGTCCGGGGCCCCCTTCCGTCCGGCGGGGCGGCGGCGGCCCGGTCACCCGGACGGGGGTACGGCGGCGGGCGTAGGCGTTCAGGCGCGCAGCGACCAGCCGCGTTCGCTGAGGCCGACCCGCAGCGCGCCGACGGCGGCCGGTTCCACGAGGAGCTGGACCAGTCCGGCCTGCTGCCCGGTGGCGTGCTCGATGCGGACGTCCTCGATGTTGACGCCGACGCGTCCGGCGTCGGCGAAGATCCGGGCCAGCTCGCCGGGCTGGTCGGAGATGAGGACGGCGACGGTCTCGTAGGTGCGGGGGGCGGCGCCGTGCTTGCCGGGGACCCGGATCTGCCCGGCGTTGCCCCGGCGCAGCAGCCGCTCGACGCCTTCGGCGCCCTCGCGCCGCCGCTCGGGGTCGCCGGACTCCAGGGCGCGCAGCGCGGCGACGGTGGCGTCCAGGTCGGCGGCGAGCGCGCCGAGCAGGTCGGCGACCGGTCCGGGGTTGGCGGAGAGGATGTCGATCCACATCCGCGGGTCGGAGGCGGCGATGCGGGTGACGTCGCGGATGCCCTGCCCGCACAGGCGTACGGCGCTGTCGTCGGCGTGCTCCAGCCGCGCCGCGACCAGCCCGGAGACCAGGTGCGGCATGTGCGAGACGAGGGCGACGGCGCGGTCGTGGGCGTCGGCGTCCATGACGACGGGGACGGCCCGGCAGAGCGAGACCAGTTCGAGGGCGAGGTTGAGGACCTCGGTGTCGGTCTCCGGGGTGGGGGTGAGGACCCAGGGCCGCCCCTCGAAGAGGTCGGCGGTGGCGGCGAGCGGGCCGGACTGCTCGCGGCCCGACATGGGGTGACTGCCCAGGTAGCCGGAGAGGTCCAGGCCGAGGGCGGCGAGGTCGCGGCGGGGGCCGCCCTTGACGCTGGCCACGTCGAGGTAGGCGCGGGCCCGGCCGCGGCGCATGGCGTCGGCGAGGGTGGCGGCGACGTGCGCGGGGGGTACGGCGACCACGGCGAGGTCGACCGGCCCGGGCGGCTCCTGGGCGCTCCCGGCGCCGAGCCCGGCCGCGGTCCTGGCCTGCCCCGGGTCCGCGTCCGCGAGATACACGGTGATGCCCCGCTCGGCGAGGGTCAGCGCGATGGAGGTGCCGATCAGGCCGGTACCGATGACGAGGGCGGTTCTCACGGGGCGTCCTTGCGGGAGGGTTCGCGTGCGGGGCGGCGCCACGGGCCGGCCGGGGCCGTCCGGGGTCGCCGCTCAGCGTAGCCGCGCGCGGGGGTGCGGCGGCCCGCGTACCCTCCCGGGCATGCGTACCGAGGGAGGCGGGGTGCCGGTGGGCGGCGGCGGGAGCACACCGTGGGAGGCGGCCGGCGGCGAGCTGGTCCTGGTGCGGGAGCACACGGTCGTGTCGTGGGTGATGGGGTCGCGCGCCTTCGGCCTGGCCACCGAGGAGTCGGACACCGACCGCCGGGGTGTCTACGTGGCCCCCACGCCGTGGTTCTGGGGCTTCTCCCGGCCGCCCACGCATCTGGACGGCCCCGAGGAGGAGCGGTTCTCCTGGGAGCTGGAGCGGTTCTGCGCCCTCGCGCTGCGCGCCAACCCGAACATCCTGGAGTGCCTCCACTCCCCCTCGGTGGAGTACGCGGACCCGCGCGGCGAGGAGCTGCTGTCGCTGCGGGACGCCTTCCTCTCCCAGGAGGTCCTGCGGACCTTCTCCCGGTACGCGGCCGGTCAGCGCAGGAAGCTGGAGGCGGACGTCCGCACCCACGGCGCACCGCGCTGGAAGCACGCCATGCACCTGCTCCGCCTCCAGCGCAGCTGCCGCGACCTGCTGCGCACCGGCCGCCTAGGCCCTGTCCGGCGGATCTTCGTGGAAGAGCCTGCGGCGTCTGGTGCGTACTCTCGGCGTGCGTTCGGATCTCCCTCGTACTGGACGTACTCGGGTGATTCGGGCGTACGGCGAGAGTGCGTGCCAGGCGTCGCAGGCCCACGAAGATCCGCCGGACAGGGCCTGGTGGTCGGGGTCGGCGAGGCCCGCGAGGAGCTGCTGGCGGTGCGGCGCGGCGAGTGGTCCTGGGAGCGGGTCACCTCGGCCATGGCGGACCTGGACGCGGCCTGCGAGGAGGCGGCCCTCACCACTCCGCTGCCCGCCGCCCCCGACCGGGCCCGGGGGGAGGACTTCCTGTACCGGGTACGCCGGGACTCGGCGGCGGCTCTCGGGTGACCCGGTCCCGCTCAGGCGGCCGGGCGGGCGCGGACGACCAGGTCGTGCAGGGCGGCCCGGCCCGAGGGGGCGTCGGGCAGGGCGGAGGCGGCCTCGGCCTCGTCGAGCACGGCGTGCAGCCGGGCCGTCTCCCCTTCGGCCGTGATCCGGAGCGCGGGGTCCCCGGGCCCGTGCTCCGCCTCCGCCTTGGCCGCGATCAGCCCGCGGAGCCGTGCCGGGGCCTCCGGCAGGGCGCAGAGGGTGGGCAGGTGGGCCTGGACCTCGCCGGCGCGCATCAGGTGGATGCCGGTGAGCAGCGCCCGGTAGGTGTACAGCAGCGGCTTCAGCTCGCCGGTGCGCTCGTACAGCCGCCACTGGGTGCGGGCGAAGCCCCGGTAGTGGTGGGCATGGTGGCGGGTGAGAACGCCAGGGGCGAGAGCGGTGAGTTCGGCGTGGACCGGGCCGGTGTGCACGACGAGCGGCGAGGTCAGCTGCTCCAGGACGTAGCCGTTGCGCTTCAGCAGCAGCCGGGCGAACTTGCGCAGGTCGTGGGTGACGAGGTCGCGCTCGACGCCGCCGCTGTCGTCGGCGGTGGTGCGGGTCTCCTCCGGCTCCTCCAGGCCCAGCAGGGCGGCCGCCGGGAGCAGGTGGGCACCGCGCAGGTCGATGTCGGAGTCGCGGGACGGGAAGCCGTAGAGGTGAGCGCCGGAGACCGTGGCGAAGACCAGGGGGTCCGGCTGGTCGGCGAGCAGGGGGGCGAGGTCGGTGAGCGGCAGGCCCGCCGTACGGAGGGCCTCGGGTGAGGCAGTCGTCACCGGGCACCGTCCCAGAGGGCGCCGAAGGCCAGCAGTGCCTCGCGGTGTTCCACGTGGTCGGTCCAGTCGGCCGGCCAGGCGGCGGCGCCGAGGCGGGCTCCTGCGAAGGCTCCGGCGAGGCAGGCGATCGAGTCGGAGTCGCCGGATGTGCAGGCGCCGCGGCGCAGCGCGGTCAGAGGTTCGTCGGGGAAGAGCAGGTAGCAGTGGAGGGCGGTGGCCAGGGCTTCCTCGGCGATCCACCCCTCGCCGGTGGTCAGGCACGGATCGGTCTCGGGCGACGGGGTGTCGAGGGCGGCGCGGAGCCGGTCGAGGGCGGCGAGACAGTCGTCCCAGCCGCGCGCGATGAAGTGGGCCGGGTCGGGGTCGTAGGCCCGCCGCCAGAGCTCGCCGAGCCACTGGTGGTGGTAGCGGGTGCGCTGGTCGAGGGCGTACGAGCGGAGCAGTCCGACCAGGGCGGCGGGGTCGGCGCCGTCGGCGAGGAGGCGGACGGTGTGGGCGGTGAGGTCGGAGGCGGCCAGCGCGGTGGGGTGGCCGTGGGTCAGCGCGGACTGGAACTGTGCGGCCCCCGCGCGGGTGTCGGCGGTGAGGCCGGGCACGAGGCCGACGGGGGCGACGCGCATGTTGGCCCCGCAGCCCTTGGAGCCGATCCGGCCGGCGTCGGCCCAGGCGAGGCCGGGGCGCTCCAGGGCGGCGCAGGCGGTGAGGCAGGTGCGGCCGGGGGCGCGGTCGTTGTCGGGCGAGCGGTACCAGGCGGTGAACTCCGCCCGCAGCGGTCCTTCGAGGCGGCCCGCGTCGAGCGGGCCGCCGTCGAGGGTGTCGCGCAGGGCACGGGCGACAGCGAGCGTCATCTGGGTGTCGTCGGTGATGTAGGCGGGACGGGGCAGCGCCATCTCACGCCAGGGCCCGCACTTGGCGAGGATCGAGGGGACGTCGTTGAACTCGGTGGGGAAGCCCAGGGCGTCGCCGAGGGCGAGTCCGAGCAGGGAGCCGGTGGCCGGTCGGTTCATGAGCGGGGCCCTTCGGGGTGCGTCAGAGGCGGGTGGAGCCGGGTGGCGGGCCCGGCGCGGTACAGGGCGGCGGGTTTGCCGCGCCCGCCGGTGAGCCGCGCCGGTCCTGGCGCGGGCTCGGTGAAGCCGGGGGTGCCGAGCACCTTGCGGCGGAAGTTGGCCGGGTCGAGGACGGTGCCCCAGACGGCTTCGTAGACCCGGCGCAGCTCGCCGAGGGTGAAGGCGGGCGGGCAGAAGGCGGTGGCGGCCGGGGTGGTCTCCAGCAGGGCGCCGACGTGGCGGTGGGCGTCGGCGAGGATGCGGTCGTGGTCGAAGGCGAGCGGCCCGGTCCCGGCGTACGGCAGGCGCAGGGCGCGGGCGGCGTCGGTACCCGCGCGAGGTTCGGGCAGGCCGGGGACGAGGGCGGTGTGGGCGAGGGAGACGACCCGCATGCGGGGGTCGCGGTCCGGGTCGCTGTAGGCGCCGAGTTCTTCGAGGCGGAAGCCGCCCGCCACGCCGGTCTCCTCGGCCAGTTCGCGCCGGGCGGCCTCGGCGGCGGACTCGCGGGGCCGCAGGAAGCCGCCGGGGAGTGCCAGGTGGCCCCGGAAGGGCTCCTCGCCGCGCTCGACGAGGACGACCTCCAGGACGCCGTCCTGGACGGTGAAGACGGCGAGGTCGACGGCGACGGCGAACGGCTCGTACCGGTACTTGTCGTAGGCCACGCCCTCGCCCTCCTTTTTGGTCAGGTGGACCATATAAAGGCATCCCCCCGCCGGAGGAAAGGCTTCCGGTTTTCCGGGGCCGGGGACGGCCGCCGTTCGCCGCCCCCCGCCCGGAAACGACCGATGACCGGTCCCCGCCAGGGGAACCGGTCATCGCGTACCAGGTCGGCCGCGGCCGACGAGGGGGCGAGCCTTACAGCTCGACCTCCTTCATCAGCATCCCGACCTCGGTGTTGCTCAGGCGGCGCAGCCAGCCCGACTTCTGGTCGCCGAGGGTGATCGGGCCGAAGGCGACCCGCACCAGCTTGTCGACCGGGAAGCCCGCCTCGGCGAGCATCCGGCGGACGATGTGCTTGCGGCCCTCGTGCAGGGTCACCTCGACCAGGTAGTTCTTCCCGGTCTGCTCGACGACCCGGAAGTGGTCGGCGCGGGCGTACCCGTCCTCCAGCTGGATGCCGTCCTTGAGCCGCTTGCCCAGGTCGCGCGGGATGGGCCCGACGATGTGCGCCAGGTACGTCTTCTTCACGCCGTACTTGGGGTGGGTCAGGCGGTGCGCCAGCTCGCCGTGGTTGGTGAGGAGGATGACGCCCTCGGTCTCGGTGTCGAGCCGCCCCACGTGGAAGAGCCGGGTCTCCCGGTTGGTGACGTAGTCGCCGAGGCACTGCCGGCGGTCCGGGTCCTCCATGGTGGAGACGACACCGGCGGGCTTGTTGAGCGAGAAGAACTGGTACGACTGCGTGGCGACGGTGAGGCCGTCGACCTTGATCTCGTCGTTCTCCGGGTCGACCCGCAGGCCCTGCTCCAGCACGATCTCGCCGTTGACCTCCACGCGGGCGGCCTCGATCAGCTCCTCGCAGGCGCGGCGCGAGCCGTAACCGGCGCGGGCCAGCACCTTCTGGAGGCGCTCGCCCTCGGCGCCGGGGGCCGCCTGGCGGGGCGGGGTCCTCTTCTCGTTGTACCGGTCGCGGTTGCGCTCCTCGGCCCGGGCGTCGTACTCGCGGGAGCGCGCCGGAGCGGTACGGGACCGCCCGCGCTGCTGCTGCCCCTGCTTCGGGCCGCCCTTGGCGCCGCCGCGCGCCGCGTCGCCGCGGCCCTTGCGGGCGCCGCCGCCCTCACCGCCGGAACCGCCGACGTCATAGCGGCGCTCCTCGGGGCGGGGGCGGCCCGGGCGCTTCTGCTGGTTGCCGTCGCGCCCGCTGCCCGCTCCCTTCTGGTTGCCTCGTCCGCTGTTCCTGCCGCTGCTTGTCATCAGAGTTCCGTCAGTCGTTCCGTCGTCGTCATGGAGCCTTCGCCCGGATCCGGAGCGTCCGGATCGAACGAGGGCATGGCTTCCTGCGTCTCGGCCTCGATGGCGTCCGCCTCGGGGAGGAAGGGCGCCAGCTCGGGGAGCTCGTCCAGACCGCGCAGGCCCATCCGCTCCAGGAAGTAGGTGGTCGTGGTGTACAGGATCGCACCTGTTTCGGGTTCCGCGCCCGCCTCCTCGACCAGACCCCGCTGGAGGAGTGTCCGCATGACCCCGTCGCAGTTCACGCCGCGGACCGCCGAGACCCGCGAACGGCTCACCGGCTGACGGTAGGCGACGACCGCCAGAGTCTCCAAGGCGGCCTGGGTGAGCCGGGCCTGCTGGCCGTCGAGCGCGTACGCCTCGACCGCCGCCGCGTAGGCGGGCCGGGTGTAGAAGCGCCAGCCGCCCGCCACCATCCGCAGCTCGAAGCCGCGCCCCTGGCGGGTGTACTCCTCGGCCAGCTCGGCGAGGGCCTCGGCGACGGCCCGCCGGTGGCGTCCTGTGACCTTGGCCAGGTGGTCGACGGTGGCCGGTTCGTCGACCACCATCAGCACCGCCTCCAGGGCGGGCTTCAGCTCCAGCTCGGCGGCGTCCGGCCGCGCCGGGTGCTCCTCGCTCACGCGTCCTCCTCCTCGGCCGGCACGGCGGCCGGTACGACCTCCCCCGGGCCGGGCCCCGCGTCGGCGTGCGGCTCGGGCGGGCGGTCGAACTCGTCGGTGACGCGGGGGGCCGCCTCACCGGTGCCGCTCCAGGAGACCAGCAGCTCCCCCAGCGGCTCGTCCTGGTCGAGCGTGACCGCCTTCTCCCGGTACAGCTCCAGGAGGGCCAGGAAGCGGGCCACCACGGTCAGCGTCCCCTCAGCGTCGGCGACCAGCTCGGCGAAGCTGGTCCGGCCCGCCGCGCGCAGCCGGCCCATCACCACTTCGGCCTGCTCCTGGACGGAGACCAGCGGCGCGTGGATGTGCTCGACGTAGACCTGCGGCTCGGGGCGCGGCCGCATCGCCTTCACGGCCAGCTCGGCGAAGCCCTCCGGGCCGACCCGGATGACCACCTCCGGCAGCAGCGCGGCGTGGTGCGGCTCCAGGCCGACGATGCGCGGGTAGCGGTGCGCCTCCTCGGCGAGCCGGCCCTCGAAGATCTCGGCGATCCGCTTGTACGCGCGGTACTGCAGGAGCCGGGCGAAGAGCAGGTCGCGGGCTTCGAGCAGGGCGAGGTCCTGCTCGTCCTCGACCTCGGCGGCGGGCAGCAGCCGGGCCGCCTTGAGGTCCAGCAGGGTGGCCGCGACCACCAGGAACTCGGTGGTCTGGTCGAGGTCCCAGTCGGCGCCCATCGCCCGGATGTGGGCCATGAAGTCGTCGGTGACCCGGGAGAGGGCGACCTCGGTGACGTCCAGCTTGTGCTTGGAGATGAGCTGGAGGAGGAGGTCGAAGGGGCCCTCGAAGTTGGCCAGCCGGACGGTGAACCGGCCGTCGGACGGCTCGGCCTCGGCGTCCGCGGCGGCGCCGCCCGGGGCCGGGCTGTCCTGACCGGGGATTTCGGGGATCTCCGCGCCCTGGGCCTCGTCGGCCGTCAGGCCCTCGGGCCGTCCACCGCCGCCGGGTGCGTCCCCGGGCCGTCCGCGCCCCGCCTGAGGCCCCGCCCCCCGCGGCCCGAGCGGGCGGCGGGAGCGGGGTGGCGGGGGCGCGGCGTCAGGGAGGGGCGGCATGGCGGTCCAGGAGGGCGGCGGGGCGAGGCGGGCGGGTTCCCGCACGCGCGGGCAGGCTACCCGCCGGGGCCGCCTGCCCGGTCCGGCCGCGCCGGGGCGTCCGGGGCACGCGGGGGGCGCGTACAGGGGCGGTGCGGGCGGGCCCGGGGAGCGGGGTCAGCGGCCGCGCAGCCGGCGGACGAGGATGCTGGCCTCGCCGCGCGCCTCCAGGTCGGCGAGGACCACGGCGACGGCCTCGCGGACGATCCGGCCGCGGTCGACGGCGAGTCCGTGTTCGCCGCGCAGCACCAGCCGGGCGTGCTCCAGGTCCATCAGCTCCTCGGCGGAGACGTAGACGGTGATCTTCTCGTCGTGCCGCTCGCGGCCGCTGGGCCTGCGGGCGGCGTTCCGTCCGCCGCGCCGCCGCTGGGGCGCGGGCCGCTCGGCCGCCGGGCCGTCCTGGGGCGGGGTGCGGCGGCCGGGGACCGGGGCGTCGTCCTCGGGGCTGCGGGCCCGGTGCTCGCGCTCCCGGGGTGTTCCGGCCGGGGGCGCGGAGGCGCTGTGCTCGGCCGGCTCGTCGTCGCGGCCGGGGGCGCCGGTCTCCTCGCCCGCCGGGTCGCTCTCCCCCGCCGGGGAGGGCACCCGGGGCTCGCCCTGGCGGCGGGGAGTGGACGCCTGGAGTGCCGTGCCCCCCGTGGTGCGGAACAGTTCGTCGGCCCCCGGCAGACTCACTCGGCGTGACACCGGGCGAGCACCTCCCTGGCGAGCTGGCGGTAGGCGGCGGCACCGACCGAGTTCGAGGCGTAGGTCGTGATGGGCTCACCGGCGACCGTGGTCTCCGGGAAGCGGACGGTCCGGCCGATCACCGTGTGGTACACGTTGTCGTCGAACGCCTCCACCACGCGGGCGAGGACCTCGCGGCTGTGGACGGTGCGCGAGTCGTACATCGTGGCGAGGATGCCGTCGAGCTCCAGCTCCGGGTTGAGCCGCTCCTGGACCTTCTCGATGGTCTCGGTGAGCAGCGCCACACCGCGCAGCGCGAAGAACTCGCACTCCAGCGGCACGATCACCTTGTGCGCGGCGGTCAGCGCGTTCACCGTGAGCAGGCCGAGCGAGGGCTGGCAGTCGATGACGATGTAGTCGTAGTCGGCGAGCAGCGGCTTCAGCGCCCGCTGGAGCGTCGACTCGCGCGCGACCTCGGAGACCAGCTGGACCTCGGCGGCCGACAGGTCGATGTTGCTGGGAAGCAGGTCCATGTTGGGGACCGCGGTCTTCAGCAGCACCTCGTCGGCGGCCATGCCCCGCTCCATGAGCAGGTTGTAGACGGTGAGGTCCAGCTCCATCGGGTTGACCCCGAGGCCGACCGAGAGGGCGCCCTGCGGGTCGAAGTCGACCAGCAGGACCCGGCGGCCGTACTCGGCGAGCGCGGCACCGAGGTTGATGGTCGACGTGGTCTTGCCGACGCCGCCCTTCTGGTTGCACATCGCGATGATCTTCGCGGGACCGTGGTCGTTCAGCGGCCCGGGGATGGGGAAGTACGGCAGCGGGCGCCCGGTCGGGCCGATGCGCTCGCGGCGCTGGCGGGCGGCGTCCGGGGCGAGCGTGGCCGCGTACTCGGGATCGGGCTCGTATTCGGCGTCCGGGTCGTAGAAGTGGCCCTCGGGCAGTTCTGCGTCCGCGGCGAAGCGGGACGCGTCATCGCCGCTCCGGTCGCCGGCCATGGCGTTCACGTGATGGCCATCCATGCTCTGGTGTGCTGTCTGCGTCGTCTGGGGGGCCTGTCGGGCTGCGAAGGTGCGGACAGCTATGGAGCCGGCAGCCTCCGGCCCCGTGGGGTCCGAGCCCCTCGTAGGCATTCCTGGCCGGGCACCCCTGGGAGAAAATGTCGACTCATTCACAAGTCGTCTTACCTCCTTGGTGACCAGGAAACTTCTAGATAGGTCAGCGTGGCACCATGCCGACGGTTGGCGACTCTATGGCGTGTCACCGCTTCGCAGCAACACAATCCACCGGACCCGGCCGGATGTGTCGGCAACCGAACACCCCGCTGTCAAGGGCGCGGACGCGTCGCACAGGGGGCGACCGGGACATTTCCCCGGGCGTGCGAATCGGGTAAAGGGCTACGTTCACCGCGAGTTGACCCGGCATCCGGCACGCCCGGAACCCGCAGCACCACGCCCGCGGCCGGACCCTGTCCACAGGGTCCGGCCGCGGGCGTGAGATTGACGACGCGTATTGACGGGTGCGCGTCCCTGCGATCAGCCGAGGAGAGCCGAGAGCTCGGTGTGCTCCAGGCCGTGCGCCTCGGCCACCTCGCGGTAGACGACCTTGCCGTCATGGGTGTTGAGGCCCTTGGCGAGGGCGGCGTCGCGGCGCAGTGCCTCGACCCAGCCGCGGTCGGCGAGCTCCAGGATGTGCGGGAGCGTGGCGTTGGTCAGCGCGTGGGTGGAGGTGTTCGGGACGGCGCCGGGCATGTTGGCGACGCAGTAGAAGACCGAGTTGTGGACCTGGAAGGTCGGCTCGGCGTGGGTGGTCGGGTGGGAGTCCTCGAAGCAGCCGCCCTGGTCGATGGCGATGTCGACAAGGACACTTCCGGGCTTCATCCGGGAGACCAGCTCGTTGGTGACCAGCTTCGGGGCCTTGGCGCCGGGGATGAGGACGGCGCCGATGACGAGGTCGGCCTCCAGGCAGGCGCGCTCCAGCTCGAAGGAGTTGGAGACCACGGTCTGCACCTTGGTGCCGAAGACCTTGTCGGCCTCCTTGAGCTTGTTGATGTCCTTGTCCAGGAGCGTCACGTGGAAGCCCATGCCGACCGCGATCTGCGTGGCGTTCCAGCCGGAGACACCGCCGCCGATGACGACGGCCTTGCCCGCGGCGACCCCCGGGACGCCGCCCGGCAGGACACCGCGGCCGCCGGCGGCGCGCATCAGGTGGTAGGCGCCGACCTGGGGGGCGAGCCGGCCCGCGACCTCGGACATCGGGGCGAGCAGCGGCAGGCGGCGGTCGGCCGTCTCGACGGTCTCGTAGGCGATGGCCGTGGTGCCGGAGGCGAGGAGGGCGTCGGTGCAGGGACGCGAGGCCGCCAGGTGGAGGTAGGTGAAGAGGGTCTGGTCCTTGCGGAGCCGGTGGTACTCCTCCTCGATCGGCTCCTTGACCTTGAGCAGCAGGTCGGCGGCGGCCCAGACCTCGTCGGCGGTGGGCAGGATGGTGCCGCCCGCCGCCACGTACTCGGCGTCGGTGATCGACGAGCCGAGGCCGGCGCCCTGCTGGACGTGGACCTCGTGGCCGTGGCGGACCAGTTCGTGCACGCCGGCCGGAGTGATGGCCACCCGGAACTCGTTGTTCTTGACTTCGCTGGGGATGCCGACCTTCATCGTCGATCACGGTCCTTGGCTCTGATGGGGACAGGAGGGGGGATTCCCGGCCGCAGCAGGGCGTACCGGAAGACACCGCGAACGAACGCGGCCCGGCCAGTCTAATGAAGGACTTCTCCCTGTCCAGCCTTAGAAGCCACCTATCTTTTCGAGAAGCGCTACGGATTTCGCAGGTGAACGGCTCCGACTTCCTGGACTGCCCGCTCTCCGGGCCCCTCCGGCGCCTCCCCGGCCGCCGCCGGGCCGGAGGTGCCGTCGGACACATCAGGCTCCCGCGGACCGCCCGCCTCCGCGGGCAACCGGAGCTCGGTGGGCGGCTGGGCCTGCTCGGCGAGTGCGGCCACCGCCTCCTCGTCCGGATCGGCCGCGTCCGGCCGCTCCGCCGCGGACTCCGCCCCGCCGCCCTCCTCCGCCGCCAGCAGCTGTTCGGCCGCGGCGCGGTGCAGCCTGGCCGCCGCCGGGTCGCCGAGCCGCTCCAGGGTGTCGGCCAGCCGCAGCCGCAGCGCGGCCAGCAACCGGTCGTCGCCCGCCTCACGGGCCCACTGGACCGCCTCCTGGCAGGTGCGCAGCGACTCCTGCGGACGCCCCGCGTACTCCTGGACCCGGGCCTGCTCGCTCAACGCCCGTGCGCGGCCCGCCACATCCCCGCACCTGCGGTACGCGGCGACCGCCGCCCGCCACTGCCGCAGCGCCTCGCCGTACCGTCCGGCGTAGGTGTGGACGGTGCCGAGCCGGCCGTAGACACGGGCGGCGTCGGCGTGCTCGCCGCGCGCCAGCCGCTCGGTGAGGGCGCGGCCGTACCAGTCGGCGGCGCGCGGCCACTCCTCCAGGGACTGGTACGCCCCGGCCACGGATTCCATCGCCCGCCCGGCGGCCACCGCGTCGTGGGCGGTGCGGGCGGCGTCCAGCGCGGCCCGGTAGCGGCTCAGCGCCTGCCGGGTGCGGCCGGTGGAGGCGTCGAGGTCGGCGAGGTTCAGCAGCGCCGCCGCCTTCTCCCTCGGGAGCCTGCGGCGCTCGGCCACGTCCAGCACCAGCCCGTGCACCGGGTAGAGGTCGGGGGCGGCCTCGGCCGCGTCCCGGTGGGCGAGGAGCGCCCGGGCGAGGGCGGCGAGGAGGCGGCGCGCCAGGGTGTCCAACTCCCCGTCGGCGACGGCCAGCCGCGCCGAGGCGAGCAGCGCGGCACGCGAGCGCTCCAGCCAGGCGGCGGCCGCCTCGGCGGTGTCGAAGCGCAGGGCGCGCGGGAGCGCCGCGAGCGCCACCCGGGCGGGGCTGCCCTCGGGGTCGGTGACGGCGCGGCAGGAATGCAGCAGCCGGACGGTGCGCTCCAGCATCCGGGCCCGGGCCAGCTGGAGTTCGGCGGGCCGCTCGTGGTCGTCGGCGAGGTCGCGCAGGACCGGCTGGAGGCAGGTGGGCACGGTCCAGCGCGGCTCGGCACCCGGCTCCAGGCCCGGTTCGGGCCGCAGGAATCCGAGGGCGGCCAGCTCGCCCAGGATGGTGCGGACGGCCGGGAGCGAGGCTCCGGCCAGGGCGGAGGCGGTGTGCGCGTCGACCTGTCCGGCGGGGGCGAAGGCGAGCAGGCGCAGGGTGCGGGCGGCGTTGGCGGAGAGCGCGTCGTGGCTCAGCCGTGCCATCCGGGGCAGTTCGCCGGTGCCGCCGGGCCCGTCGGCGGGCGCCTGGCCGAGCCGGTGGGCCAGATCGGCCACGGAGGTCTTGGGGTGGGCCGCGAGATGCCCCCCGGCCAGGACCAGCGCGGCGGGCTGCGCGCCCAGCCGCTCGATCAGGCAGTCGGCGGCGCGCGGGTCGACGGTCAACCGGACCGCGCCCGCGTAATGCTCCAGCAGGGCGTGGGCGTCGGGGGCGTCGAGGCCGCCCAGCGCGCAGGGGCGGACGCCGGTGAGGCCGGTGAGCGGACCCCGCGAGACGGCGACGAAGAGGCTGTCGCCGGTGCCCTCGCCCTCGGGCAGGAGCGGGTCGACCTGCTCGGCACAGGCCGCGTCGTCGAGCAGGACGAGCAGGCGGCGGCCGGTGAGGGCCTGGCGCACGGCGTGGGTGAGGTCGTCGTCCCCGGCGCCGGGGACGGTACGGACGCCGAGTCCGTCGAGGAGCAGCCGGGCCGCCTCGCCCTCGGTCAGGGCGGTGCCGTCGACGGAGGTGAGGCGGGCGCGGAGGATGCCGTCGGGGTAGCGGTCGGCGAGGGTGGCGGCGAGGTGTTCGGCCAGCGCGCTGCGGCCGGAGCCGGGGGCGCCCGCGATGAGCAGGACCCGGGGGCGGGGGGCGCCGCGTCCGGCGATGGTGTCGAGCCCGGCCCGGCCGATCTCGGCGCGCAGCTCCTTCAGCTCTCTGCCGCGGCCGAAGAAGGCTGGGCGGGGCGCGCCGGGCGACGGGCTCTCACCCGGCGCCTCGGGGCCGCTGGTGCCGACGACCTGATCCGTCACGGGCCACACTCCCGTTCGCTGCGCACACGTGCCCTGCCGGGGACCTGACCGGGCGTCGACGAGCCTAGTTCACGCTCCGCAGTCGCCCGGGCGAGCGCGGCGGGATTGTCGCCCGATCGGATCAACGGATCGTCGGACCGGGCTCCTGCCTGGGCGAGGGCCCTGGGCCCTCACGGGGAAGCGGCACGGCGGCGCGTACGTCCCCGCGGTGCCGCGCCCGCCGGGCCCGCACCGGTCTCCTGCGCCGTGACGGCCGCGTACCCGGCGTCTCCGTGGATACGCGGCCGTCGTCACGAAGGCGCGGGTGACCGCGGAGCTCAGACCTCGAAGGGCCGGGCCGGCCACTCGGCCTCGGCGGGCCGGAGCGCGTCGAGGCCGCCCTCGGTGGCCCGGGCGGCGGTCAGCGCGTAGGCGGCGAGGATCAGGCAGCTGTTGTGCAGCTCCCCCGCGAGGGCCCCTTGGACCAGGTCGGGCACGGCGACGGTGGCCAGCTCCATGTCGGCCTCCTCGTCGGAGGCCGCGTACCGCTCGCCGCCGGCCGGGGAGAGCTGGCGGGCCAGGAAGATCCGCACCGCCTCGTCGCAGCCGCCGGGCGTCGGGTAGAAGTCGGTGAGCACCCGCCAGTCCTCGGCCTTCAGGTACGCCTCCTCGTACAGCTCGCGCTGGGCGGCGTGCAGCGGGTTCTCGCCGGGGACGTCGAGGAGCCCCGCCGGGATCTCCCAGAGCTTCTGCCGCACCGCGTGGCGGTACTGGCGCAGGACCACCACCCGGTCCTCGTCGTCGAGGGCGAGGATGGCGACCGATCCGGGGTGGACCTGGTAGTCGCGGCTGGCGGTGGAGCCGTCCGGCATCCGGACGGTGTCGGTGCGCATGGCGGTCTTGGCGCCCCGGAACGGGGTGACGCTCTCGGTGACCGGCCAGTGTGCGGGGGTGTCGATGAGGCGCCCGTCGCGAGGCGGCGCGGTGCTGTCGGTGGTGTGGGAGGTGCCCATGTGCCGTGTTCCGTTCGCGCGTCGTCCGGTCGGTCGGCGCGGTGGTGCGGCAACGCGCCGGGGCACGGACCGCGTCGGTCCGTGCCCCGGCAACGTTAGCGCTCCCCCGCGGCGCGCTTACGCCTGCTCCGCAGCGCCCACCTTTCGGGCGACGGCGGCCTTGACCAGCCCGGCGAAGAGCGGGTGGGGCCGGGTCGGCCGGGAGCGGAGCTCCGGGTGGGCCTGGGTGGCGACCAGGAAGGGGTGGACCTCGCGCGGGTACTCGACGTACTCGACGAGCTTGCCGTCCGGGGAGAGGCCGGAGAACTGCAGCTGGGCCTTCTTCTCCAGTTCCGCGCGGTAGGCGTTGTTCACCTCGTAGCGGTGGCGGTGGCGCTCCTCGACGTACTCCTTGCCGTCGTACGCCTCGCGGACCAGGGAGCCCTCGGCGAGCTTCGCCGGGTACATGCCGAGCCGCATGGTGCCGCCGAGGTCGCCCTCGCCGGCGACGATGTCGAGCTGCTCGGCCATGGTGGAGATGACCGGGTGGGCGGTGGCCGGGTCGAACTCGGTGGAGTTGGCGTCGGCGATGCCGGTCAGGTTGCGGGCCGCCTCGATGACGATGCACTGCAGGCCCAGGCAGAGGCCGAGCAGCGGGACGCCCTCCTTGCGGGCGAAGGCGATGGCGCCGACCTTGCCGTCGACGCCCCGCTCCCCGAAGCCGCCGGGGATGCAGATGGCGTCGGCGTCGCCGAGGTGCTCGCGGGCCCCGGCCTCGGTGCGGCAGTCGTCGGAGGTGACCCACTTGACCTTGACGCGGGCGCGGTTGGCGAAGCCGCCGGCGCGCAGCGCCTCGGTCACCGACAGGTAGGCGTCGGGCAGGTCGATGTACTTGCCGACCAGGGCGACGGTGACCTCGTGGTCGGGGTTGTGGACGCGGTCCAGCAGGTCGTCCCAGGTGGTCCAGTCGACGTCCCGGAAGGGCAGGTCGAGCTTGCGGACGACGTAGGCGTCCAGGCCCTCGGTGTGCAGCACCTTGGGGATGTCGTAGATCGACTTGGCGTCGACGCAGGCCACCACGGCGTTGTCGTCGACGTCGCACATGAGGGAGACCTTGCGCTTGATCGACGCCGGGACCTCGCGGTCGGCGCGCAGCACGATCGCGTCGGGCTGGATGCCGATGTTGCGCAGCGCGGCGACCGAGTGCTGGGTCGGCTTGGTCTTCAGCTCGCCGGAGGGGCCGATGTAGGGCAGCAGCGAGATGTGGACGACGAAGACGTTGTCCCGGCCGACCTCGTGGCGGACCTGGCGGACGGTCTCCAGGAAGGGCAGCGACTCGATGTCGCCGACGGTGCCGCCGACCTCGGTGATGACCACGTCGACGTCGTCGGTGGCCATCCGCCGGATGCGGTGCTTGATCTCGTTGGTGATGTGCGGGATGACCTGCACGGTGTCACCGAGGTACTCGCCGCGCCGCTCCTTGGCGATGACGGTGGAGTAGACCTGGCCGGTGGTGACGTTGGCCGAGCCGTCGAGGTCGACGTCGAGGAATCGCTCGTAGTGACCGATGTCGAGGTCGGTCTCGGCGCCGTCGTTGGTGACGAAGACCTCACCGTGCTGGAACGGGTTCATCGTTCCGGGGTCGACGTTCAGGTAGGGGTCGAGCTTCTGCATCGTGACCCGCAGACCCCGCGCCTTGAGCAGCGCACCCAGGCTGGAGGCGGTCAGGCCCTTGCCAAGCGAGGAGGCGACACCCCCGGTGACGAAGATGTGCTTGGTCGTCGAGGATGTCGAGGATCGAGTTGGCATGGCCAAGAGGGGGCTCCCGTGGTCGCGTGTCGAAATGCTGAGGCGTCGGGTCCGAGGGGTGTACCTGGGTGCCGTCGCTGCGGTTGCGGGGGCCTCGGATCGCTCGGAGATGCCCACCGTCTCCACGGGCTACCAGCGTAACAGCGACCGGGGGAGACTTCTTCCGGCCACCGTTCGTCACCTCCGGCGACCCTGGGTGAGGCGTTCCGGAGGGTTCAGTTCCGAGTGCGCGCGGGTGGCCGCGGACCGTTCGGGGTGAGTTCCGACCGGTCCTGCGGATGGGGGCGCGCACACCGGGGAAGGCGGGTTACCGTCGTCGGAACGACTCATTCCTCGATCGCCCGTACGGTGTTCCCGTGTTGCCCCGTCCGGCGGGCGGATCTTGGGTGTGCGTCGTATCCTGCTCGGACATTCGCCGCCGAGCAGAGTCGGGCGCGTGGCGCCCCACAAGGGTGGTGGCGGGCCGACAGGGTGGGACGGCACACGGTACGACCAGGTCCGTCGCCCGCTGAGGACAGCTCGGCACCATTCCTTTGACCGCAGAGCAAGCGTCCCCGCCGAGGGGGCGACATGGCCGTTCGACTGGAGATGCACGTGGCCGGGCGCATCGAGGACTACGCACTCATCGGAGACATGCAGACCGCCGCCCTGGTCTGCCGGGACGGCACAGTCGACTGGCTGTGCCTGCCCCGCTTCGACTCCCCGGCGATCTTCGCCGGACTGCTCGGCACCGAGGAGCACGGCTTCTGGAGACTGGGGCCGACCCACTCCGACGACGAGGAGCCCCCCACCGCCACCCGGCGCCGCTATCGCGGAGACTCGCTGGTCCTGGAGTCGGAGTGGGAAACGTCGCGCGGTTCCGTCCGCGTGACCGATTTCATGCCCCCGCGCGACGGCGCCCCGCAGCTCGTCCGCATCGTGGAGGGCCTCAGCGGCCGCGTCCAGATGCGCTCGGCACTGCGCATGCGCTTCTCGTACGGCCGGGTCGTGCCGTGGGTGCACCGGATCGGCGAGCGGCTGGTGGCGGTCGCCGGGCCCGACTCGGTCTGGTTCGACTCCACCACCGAGACGCACGGCGAGGATCTGACGACCTACTCGGACTTCACCGTCTCCCCCGGTGAGCGGGTTGCCTTCACCGTCTCCTGGGAGCCGTCCCACCACAGCCCTCCGGCCGTCCCGGAGCCCGAGGTGGCGCTGGCCAACACCGAGGAGTTCTGGAGCGACTGGGTCGCCCAGTGCACGTACCACGGCCCCTACCGGGAGGCCGTGGTCCGCTCCCTGATCACGCTGAAGGCGCTGACCTACGCCCCGACCGGCGGCATCGTCGCCGCGCCGACCACCTCCCTCCCCGAGGAGATCGGTGGCGTCCGCAACTGGGACTACCGCTTCACCTGGCTGCGCGACGCGGCGATCACCCTCTCCTCGCTGCTGCGCACCGGCTACCGCGACGAGGCCCGCGCCTGGCGCGAGTGGCTGCTGCGCGCGGTCGCGGGCGACCCGGAGAACCTCCAGATCATGTACGGCATCGCCGGCGAGCGGGAGCTCGGCGAATCCGAACTCGACTGGCTCCCCGGCTACGAGAACTCGACCCCGGTCCGGGTCGGCAACGGCGCCGCCGACCAGCTCCAGCTCGACGTCTACGGCGAGGTCACCGAGGCGCTGCACCTGGCGCACATGACGGGGCTGGCCCGCAACGACTACGCCTCGCTGCTCCAGCTCAAGCTGATCCGCTACCTGGAGACGCACTGGACGGAACCGGACGAGGGCATCTGGGAGGTGCGCGGCCCGCGCCGCCACTTCGTCCACTCCAAGGTGATGGCCTGGGTCGCCGTCGACCGCACCATCCGTCTCATCGAGGCGGGCGACGCCGACGGCCCGGTGGAGCGCTGGCGCGAGCTGCGCGACGACATCCACCGGGACGTCTGCGAGAAGGGGTACGACCCCGAGCGCAACACCTTCACCCAGTCGTACGGCTCCCAGGAGCTGGACGCCTCGCTGCTGCTGATCCCGCAGGTCGGCTTCCTGCCGCCGGACGACAAGCGGGTCATCGGCACCGTCGAGGCCATCCAGCGGGAGCTCTCGACACCCGACGGCTTCGTGCTGCGCTACCCGACCAGCGCGGGCGAGGACCCGAGCCTGGACGGCCTGGCCGGTGAGGAGGGCGCCTTCCTGGCCTGCTCCTTCTGGCTCGCCGACGACCTGGCGATGATCGGCCGGGTGGACGAGGCCCGCAAGCTCTTCGAGAAGCTCCTCGCCCTCCGCAACGACCTCGGCCTCCTCGCCGAGGAGTGGGACCCGATCAGCCAGCGCCAGGTCGGCAACTTCCCGCAGGCCTTCTCCCACGTCCCCCTCATCGACACCGCCCTGCGCCTCACGGCGTCGGGAGCGTACGGGGGCTGACCCCCGCCCGCCTCACCCCGCCGCCCCGGCCGCACCGCTCATGGTGCGACCGGGGCGGTGGCGTGTGCGGCCGGGAGCGGGCCCGGGGTCCACGCGGTGCAGCAGGGCGGGGCCCCCGTGGTGCCGGGCGACCCAGGCCCGGTCGAGCCCGCTGATCTCGTCGTCCACCCAGGCGAACGGCCTGCCGGCCGCCGACTCGGCCAGCGCCCGCGTCTTCCGGTGCAGGCGGTCGCCGGCGTCGTCCAGCGGCGCTTCGGGCAGCTCGGCCACCGGCCACCGGGGCAGACCGAGCAGCGGGGCGATCACCTCGTCGGCGTCCTGCCGCCACGCGGTGGCCCGGCCCGGGGCGCACGGCAGCTCCAGCAGCCGGGGGCCGTGCGCCCGGTCGAGCTTGGCCGGCTGCGGCTTGGAGGCGTGCTGCCAGGCGGCCCACTCCCCCAGGTCGGCGGGGAGGCGCGCCCCTCCGTAGGGAAGCAGGGTGCCGTCGACGTCCAGGAAGAGCAGGGGGAGCTCTGCGCGGGCGGTCATGGCGGGAGGCTACGGGCGCCACGCCGGCCGCGGCCGGGGTTTCCGGGGAACCCGCCGGGGCCGGGACTTGGCGCGGGGTGGGTGGGCCGCGGCTTTCCGTCGTACTGCTTCGGCGCCCCGCTCGGGCGCCCCCCCGGTCGGCACGGCCCGCACTTGCCCTCGCCGTCGCCGTACGGGGCGGCGCGGCGCGGCTGCCGGGGTACCCCTCCGGGTGAATCCGGAGTGTGGTCCGCGCCGGTCATGTGCCCCGCGTACACCCGGCGCCCGTCGGCCGGAGGCCTCGGCTTCCGGCACGTCCGAGGCGGACCGTGGCAGCCGCCGGAACGCCGCCCCGTATGACGCACCTCACACTCCTGCGGCTCTGCGTCCGCCCAGCCGTCCCGAACAGCCTCAGCGGAGCCGGAGTTGCGGCCGGTTCGCCCCGCTCTCGCCCCGGGGGGCCGGCTCCCGCACCGCCCCGGCGGGCAGTAGCGTCCGCATCCATGGAGAAGCAGGGCGGAATCACCGTGCGCGGAGCGCTCGAACTGCCGGGGCTGCGCGGAGGCCTCCCCGAGGTGGTGACCGGCGAGGACCAGCTCGACCGGACGGTGCGCTGGGTGCACGCCGGGGAGGCACCCAACCTTCCCGCACTCCTCAAGGGCGGGGAGCTGCTGCTCACCACCGGCCTCGGAATCGGCACCCGCCCCGCCGACCAGCGGGCCTTCGTGCGCAGGCTCGCCGAGCGGGGCATCGCCGCCCTCGTGGTCGAGCTGGGCCCGCGCTTCCCGCGCCTGCCCGCCGCCCTGGTCGACACCGCTCGCGCGGCCGGGCTGCCGCTGGTGCAGCTCCACCGCGAGGTGCCCTTCGTGACCGTGACGGAGCAGGTCCACACGGAGATCGTCAACGGTCACTACGCCCTTCTCCAGCAGGCCGAGGAGATCCACCGGCGCTGCACCCGCGCCCTGCTCGACGGCGGCGGCGTACCGCAGGTGCTGCGCACCCTCGCCGAGTTCGCCGCCGAGCCGGTCTTCCTGGAGACCGCCGACGGCCGCCTCCTCTACGCGGCGGCGCCACCCGGCGCCGCCCGGCCCGACCCGCTCCAGGTCTGGGAGGGCCTGCGGGCCGGCCGCACCGCCGACCGGGACCGCACGCCGTCGGGGGCGGTCGTGGTGGACGTGCCGGGCGGTTCGACGGCGCCGGGCTCGGCGGGGTCGGTCCGGGCCCGGCTCGTGCTGTTGCCGGTGACGGGTGTGCTGCTGCCGGTGCACCGGATCGCCGCGGAGCGGGCCTGCGGCATCCTCGCGGTCGTCCTCATGCAGGCCCGCCAGGAGGAGGAGCTGGCCGCCCGCGGGCGCGGCGACTTCCTCCACGACCTGGCCGAGGGCCGGATCGCGCCCGAGGAGGCACCCGCCCAGGCCCGCGTCCTGGGCTTCCGGCCGGGTGACGGCCCGATGCTGCCCGTCGTGATGCGGCTCGCCGACCCGCCGGAGGGGCTCACGCCGGGCGGCGGCTGGGCGGTCCTGGTCCGCGCCGTCGCCGAGGAGCTGGCCGCCCTGGGGGTGCCCGCGCTGCTCGGCGTCCGTCCCGTGGAAGGGCGGGTCCCGGTCCTGGCGGGCCTGCGCTCCGAGGGCGAGCGCACCGCCGTCGCCGGGCGCGTGGCCGCCGCCCTGCGGGCCGGGCTGGAGCGCACCGGCCTCGCCGCCTCCCCGGCCGAGGGCGCCGCGGGGCGGCCCGGGCCCGTCGTGGTGGTGGGCGGGGCGGGCGGCTGGGCCGCCGCGGCAGCCGGGCTGCGGCACGCGGCGCAGACGGCGACGGCCGCGCAGGGGCTGCCCGACCAGCCCTGGTACGACGCCCGGCGGCTCGACATCGACCTGCTGCTGTGGCGGCTGCGCGACCACCCTGACCTCGCGGCGTTCGTGGGCCGCGCGATCGGCCCGCTCCGCGACCACGACCGCCGGGCGAAGCCGCCCCTGCTGCCGACCCTCACCGCCTACCTGGCCCACGCGGGCCGCAAGGCGGAGACCGCCCGCGAGCTCCACCTGAACCG
The DNA here is from genome assembly GCF_042723275.1 of Streptomyces sp. NPDC058373. Classification (NCBI taxonomy): domain Bacteria; kingdom Bacillati; phylum Actinomycetota; class Actinomycetes; order Kitasatosporales; family Streptomycetaceae; genus Streptomyces; species Streptomyces sp. NPDC058373. Next base: position 54,929 of record NZ_JBHXJE010000036.1, read on the forward strand.
CCAGACCCTGTACAACCGCCTCGCCCGCATCGCCGAACTCCTCGGCACCGACCTCGACGACCCCCACACCGTCCTCGCCCTGAGCCTGGCCTTGCGCGCCCGCAGGCACGTGCCGTGAGGACTGGGCTGCGCCCATTCGGTCCGTCCACGAGGGTGCTCGATGTCCCCGTCGCCGTGGGCCCGGCCACGGCCGAACTGTCGGGCGGCCAAGCCGGGCGGTCGGACTGGTCCCTGGGGAGCGAAGAGGGCCAGGCGTCGCGCCATCGCCACGGCTCAATCGCCGCGGCCCGCTCAGGCCAGGGGCCACAACGATGTCATGGCCCGCGACCGCCGTACCGGCGACGGCGCGGCGGGACCCCGTCCAGGTGCGCCCGAGCACGTCAGCCAGCCGCTCCGAGCTTCTCAGACGCCGAGCGCCTGGCGCGGAGCGCGTCCGCGGAGAGGGAGAACCCTGGCTCGGCGAAAAGTCCGGCAAGCTCCCCGGTGCTGCTCGACTTCCCTGGGCCCGACATGCCGTACGGAAGAGACCATCAACCCGCCGGCCACCGGCGGTCCAGGCCCGGCCCCGGCTCAGGGACCGACACGCGGACCCGTCAGCTCGTCGTAGACGCTGAGCACCTGGGCGACCGTCTCGTCCCCGGTCGGCCAGGTCGCCGCCTGCCGCAGACCCCGCCGGGCCAGCGCCCGCCGCTCGGGTCCGTCGGCCAGCAGCCGGAGCGCGGTCGCGGCGAGCGCGACGGGATCGCCGTACGGCACCAGCGCCGCCCCGTCCCCGACCAGCTCGGGGATACCGCCCACCCGGCTGGCGACCAGGGGCACCCCGGCCGTCAGGGCCTGCTGCGCCAGGACCGACCGCGCCTCCCAGCGGCTCGGCAGCACCACCAGATCGGCCGCGGCGATCAGCTCGGCGGCGTCGCGCCGCCTGCCGAGGAGGCGTACGGGCAGCTCCTCGTCCCAGATGCGGGCCTGGAGGGCGCCGCGCTCCGGCCCCTCCCCCGCGATCACCAGCAGCGGCGGCGTGCCGACCCGGGCCCAGTCGCGTGCCGCGTCAAGGAGGGTGCCGTATCCCCGGTGCCGCTCCAACGAGCCCACCGCCACCAGCAGGGGCCGGCCCACCGCACCCAGCTCCGCCCGAGTCTTGTGGCGTCGGGCCTCCGCGTCGGCCGGGTCCGCCCGGAGCGCGGGGAACGCCACGGGCGCGTAACGGGCGTCGCGCGCCCCCCGTCGCCGAGCCCTCCGCACCAGGTCCGAAGAGGGGGCGAGCACCACCGCAGCGGCCCTGGCCACCCGTTTCTCCAGCAACCGCAGCAACGGGACGCGGGCCCCCTCGGCGTACGCCCGCGTGTGCCAGGTGACGACGAGCGGAGTCCGCAGCCCACTGAGGGCCAGAGCGGCGCGCATACCGGCGTGCAGCCCGTGCGCGTGCACCAGGTCCGCGTCGGCGCACGCCCCGCGCAACGAGGCCAGCGCCGCCGGATCGCTGCTACGGGCGACGGGAAGGTGCTGCGCCCCGGCGCCCCCGAAATCCTGGACCCGGTCGACCGCGGGCGGCGCACACACCGCGACCCGCACCCCACGCGCCGTCAGCCCCGCCGCCAGCGAACGCACATGCGCGCTGCTGCCCGCACTGCCCCCGCCGAGCACCTGGACGATACGCAGCGGCTGCTGCCCGAGGGCTGACGACTGGCTGCTCACGTGGCCGGTACTCCCGGTTCGGCGGATGGGGACGACGTGCGGACCTCAGGCCCCACACCCCGTCAAGAATGCCAGCCCGCACGGGCGTTCCGGCACCTGGACCCTGACCGGGGGCCGCCCGCGCAGCATGAGGACGCGGGCATGCCCTGGCGAGATCACCCGCATGGGGGAGCCTCCAGCGCATCCATCGAGGTCCCGACGGGGGAGGAAGCGCCGAAGGGCTCACGGAGCAGCGCCTGCCCGACAGCCCGCCGAGCCCCGCCGCGGACGCAGACCGCGCCGGGGCTGCTTCGGCCGCCCGGTCAGCAGGCCTCGCCGGTCTTGGCCGCGTAGAACGTCACCTTCGTCTCCAGCGGGTGCTTGCCGGGTCCAGGCTCCTGCGAGCACACCGTCCAGTTGCGGTCCACCACCTGGAGCCGCCCGAGGCCCGAAGCGTCTTGCTCGTCCAGCAGGGAGAACCCCGCCGCCTGAGCCGAATCCTAGAGCCGCCCCTCCCCGTGCGCCGCCGCGAGCAGCTCCTCCGCGTGCGCCCGCGCCGACTCCGAGTCCTCCTGGCCTGCCAGCATCCGGGACAGCTCCCGGACGCGGTCCTCGCCCTCCAGCACCTTCACGCCGCTGCGCGTGACCGAGCCGTCATTGGTCTTCTCGACCAGCAGCTGCCGGTCGGCGAAGGCCGCGACCTGCGGCAGGTGGGTGACGACCACGACCTGCGCCGACCGCGCGAGCCGGGCGAGCCTGCGGCCCACCTCGACCGCCGCCTTCCCGCCGACCCCGGCGTCGACCTCGTCGAAGAGGTAGGTGGGGACCGGGTCCGACCCGGCGAAGACCACCTCGACCGCGAGCATCACCCGCGACAGCTCACCGCCGGAAGCGCCCTTGGCGATGGGCCGGGGCGGCGCCCCGGGGTGCGGGGCGAGCAGCAGCTCGACCTCGTCGACACCGGTCGGCCCGTAGGCGAGGAAGCGGCCGCCCACCTCGATGCCGTCGCCGTCCGGCGCCACCTCGGTGTCCCGGATGTCGAAACTGACCCGGGCGTGCGGCATGGCGAGGGAGGCGAGTTCCGTGGTGACGTCCTCGGCGAAGCGCTCGGCGGAGTCGCGCCTGGCCTCCGTCAGCCGCCGGGCGAGCTCCCCCAGCTCGGCGCGTACCGCGTCGCGTTCGGCGGTCAGCTCACCGATCCGGTCGTCGTCGCCGTCCAGTTCGGCGAGGCGGGCGGCGCTCTGCTCGGCCCAGGCGAGGACGGCGTCGATGTCCTCGCCGTACTTCCTGGTCAACTGGGTGAGCGCGGCCCGCCGCTCCTCGACGGTGGCGAGCCGGAGCGGGTCGGCGTCCAGGTTGTCGGCGTATCCGGCGAGTTCGCCCGCGACGTCGCCGAGGAGGATGGCCACCTCGCCGAGCCGGTCGGCCATGGCCGCCAGCCGCGGATCGTGGGCCCGTACCGCTTCCAGCGCGCGCTGCGCCCCGGAGACGAGGGTGCTCGCGTCGGCGCTCTCCAGGTCCTCGGGGTTGCCGGCCAGGGCGGTGTGCCCGGTGGCGGCGGCGGCCGCCAGTGCCTCGGCGTGGCCCAGCCGCTCGGCCTCGGCGGCCAGTTCGGTGTCCTCGCCGGGGAGCGGCTCCACGGCGGAGATCTCCTCCAGGCCGAACCGCAGCAGGTCGGCCTCCTGGGCCCGTTCCCGCGCCCGCGTCGTGATCTCGTCCAGCTCGGCGACGACGGCCCGCAGCCGCCGGTACCCCTCGCCGTACGCGGCCAACGGCACCGAGACCGCCTCCCCCGCGTACCGGTCGAGGGCCTGGCGCTGGCGCCCCGGCTTCAGCAGGCCCTGCTGGTCGGTCTGGCCGTGGACGGCCACCAGCTCGTCGGCGAGTTCGGCGAGCAGGCCGACCGGCACCGACCGGCCGCCGAGATGGGCGCGCGAACGCCCCTCTGCGGAGACGGTCCGGCTGATCAGCAGCGCCCCGTCGTCCAGCTCCGCGCCCGCCTCCTCGGCCCGGGCGAGCACCGGCGCGTCCGGGGGCAGCGCGAGCCGCCCCTCGACCACCGCGGACTTGGCGCCGATCCGGACCAGCGCCGCGTCGGCGCGTCCCCCCAGCAGCAGCCCCAGGCTCGTGACGACCATGGTCTTGCCCGCGCCGGTCTCGCCGGTCACGGCGGTGAACCCGGGCGACAACTCGACGACGGCGTCGTCGATGACCCCGAGCGACCGTATCCGCATCTCCTCCAACACGCTCACGACCATACGAGGTTTCCGCGCCGCCGTGCGACGCCGCCCCCGCCCACGCGCCCCCCGCACCACCGACGAGGGGCCCGCGCGCGGCACCGGAAGCGGTACGGGATCAACGTGGCGCGCCCCGCCAGCCGGAGACGGGGAGGGCGAACTTCGCCACCAGCCGGTCGGTGAACGAGGCGTGGTGCAGCCTGGCCAGCCGTACCGGAACCGCTCCCCGGCGGACCTCCACCCGCGCGCCGGGCGGCAGCTCGACCGTGCGGCGGCCGTCGCACCACAGCACGCCGTGAGGAGTGTTGTGCTGCACCTCGACGGCAAGCACCGAATCGGGTGACGTCACGAGTGGCTTGGCGAACAGGGCGTGGGCGCTGATCGGCACCATCAGCAGCGCCTCCACCTCCGGCCAGACCACGGGCCCGCCGGCCGAGAAGGCGTACGCCGTCGATCCGGTGGGGGTGGCGCAGACGATGCCGTCGCAGCCGAAGCCGGTGACCGGGCGGCCGTCGATCTCCAGGACGACTTCGAGGATGCGCTCGGGCGACACCTTCTGCACGGCGGCCTCGTTCAGCGCCCAGTCGGTGTGGACGACGCTGCCGTTGTTGTGCACGGCCACGTCGACCGTCATCCGCTCCTCCACCTCGTAGGAGCGGCTCACCACCCGGTCGACCACCCGGTCCAGGTCGTCCCGCTCCGCTTCGGCGAGGAAGCCGACGCGGCCGAGATTGACGCCGAGCATCGGCACCCCGGAGGCCCGGGCGAACTCCGCGCCGCGCAGCAGGGTGCCGTCGCCGCCCAGCACGATCAGCAGCTCGCAGCCGTCGAGCGCCGCCGGGATGGCCTCGTCGATCAGCTTCACCTCGGGGGGAAGCGGCAGGTCGGCCGCCTCCGTGCGCAGCACCCGCACACCCAGGCCGGACCTGAGCAGGCCCTGCACCACGAGTTCGGCGCTGCGGATCGCGGCCGGGCGGCCGGTGTGGGCGAGCAGGAAGACCGTCCGCTCCTCCCCGGCGCCCGGCCCGCCCGGTCCTTCGGCGCCCCCTGTACCCGCCGTGTCCTCCACGGTCACCTCGGCCCCTCCCTCACTGCGCGGTCGACATCTGCCGGATCGAGCGCGGGCGCCCCGGCCCGCAGCCACAGAAAGTACTCGACGTTCCCGGACGGGCCGGGCAACGGGCTCGCCGTCACCCCGAGCACACCGAGCCCGAGTTCCGCGGCCCGCTCGGCGACGGTACGCACCGCCTCCGCCCGCAACTGGGTGCTGCGCACGACGCCGCCACTGCCCAGCCGCTCCCTGCCCACCTCGAACTGCGGCTTCACCATCAGCACGAGATCGGCGTCGGGGCGGGTGCAGGCGACGAGGGCGGGCAGGACGAGCCCGAGGGGGATGAACGACAGGTCGCCGACGACCAGGTCGACCGGCTCCCCGTCGATCGCGTCCAGGGTCAGCTCGCGCACGTTGGTGCGGTCCTTGACCACCACCCGCTCGTCGCTCTGCAGGGACCAGGCCAGCTGCCCGTACCCCACGTCCACCGCGACCACCTGTGCGGCGCCGGCCCGCAGCAGTACATCGGTGAATCCGCCGGTGGAGGCGCCCGCGTCGAGCGCCCTACGGCCCCGCACGGTGAGGCCGCGCGGCACGAACGCCTCGAAGGCCCCGGCCAGCTTGTGACCGCCCCGCGACACGTAGTCGGGGTCCTGCTCGTCGGTGGCGACCACGACCGCCGCCGAGGTCGCCACCTGGGTGGCGGGCTTCGTCGCGGTGTTGCCTCCGACGGTCACCCGCCCGGCGGCGATCAACTGGCTCGCGTGCTCCCGGGAACGCGCGAGTTTACGGCGCACCAGCTCGGCGTCGAGGCGGCGGCGGGCCACTCCTGCCACGGTCGGTTCAGCTCCTGAGGTCGTACGGAATCAGAGGGCGCGGTCCGCGGAGCCGTCAGGCCGGGCGGGCGGGGGGCGCCGAGGGCCCCGGGGATGCGTCGAGCGCGTCCAGCGCCGCCCGCAGTCCTTGGTGTACATCCTCGTACACGGCGAGGTGACCGTCGGTCGCGAGGTGGTCCACGTCGCCGAGCCGCACCAGCGCCCCGTCCACCTGCCGCTCCCCGGTCTCCTCGCGCACCAGCCCCAGCGGTGCGGGCCCGGCAGGAACCAGCGCCCCGTCCCCGGGCGCACCACCGGGCTCGCCTAGGGTCTCGCGGGACGCGTCGGCCCCCTGCTCGGCGGGGCGGGTGCCGTGCGCCTGCCCGTGCTCCTCCGTGCCGTCGTCCATGCCCCGACGCTACCGCGTCCCCCTGCGGTAACGTCGGCGCCGATGGCAACGACGCAAGAGTGCCGCGCGGCACTGGACAGGCTCTCCGGCCAACTGGCCACCGCCTCAGCCAAGGTCCGCTCCGCCGCGGCCCTCGACCGCTCGGTGAGCTGCCACCTGGGGGACCTCGACGTCACCTTCGCCGGGCGGCTCCGCTCCGGCGGCATCGAGGTGAGCGACACCCTCGCCGGACCGCACCCCGGCCCGGAACGCTCCGACGGCCACCGGCAGAAGGCAGCCATCCGGCTGACGATGACCAGCGACGACCTGGTCGCCCTGGTCGACGGCGAGCTGAACTTCGCCCACGCCTGGGCCACCCGCCGCCTCACCCTGAACGCGGGCTTCCGCGACCTGCTCACCCTCCGAAAGCTCCTCTGACGAAACGGCGCGACACGACAGGCGCGACCGCTCGGGGCGGGCCGGAGACGGGGAGGCCCGAGGCCCTCCCGATCAGGCATCGCCCCTCCCGTCGAGCCGGTCGGCCCGAGCCCTCGGAGCGCTACCACCCCAGCCGCGCCAGCACCTTCCGCGTGTCCAGCTCGCACCGCCCCGCACCGGCGGCGGTCCAGGCGGCCCCGCAGAGCGCCCTCAACCCGTCCAGCGGATCACCGTCCCCCTCGACGACGGCCTCTCCCCCGACGACCCGCGCGTGTGTCCCGCCGCACCGGAACCCCTCGCCGTCCGCCTCCACAGCGGGCTGCCCGGTCAGCAGGCCCCGCAGGTCCGCGTCGACGAACGTCGGCCGGTGCGCCGGCTCGGCCGCGAGCAGCTCCGCCGGTCCGGTGACCCCGGTCAGCACCAGGAGCGAGTCGACGCCGCCGTTGAACGCCCCCTCGATGTCCGTGTCCAACCGGTCGCCCACGACCAGCGGTCGCTCCGCCCCCGTCCGCAGGACCGTCTCGCGGTGCATGGGCGGCAACGGCTTTCCCGCCACCTGCGGGTCGGCACCGGTCGCGATCCGCACGACCTCGACGGCGGCACCGTTGCCCGGCGCGATACCCCGCCCGCTGGGAATAGTCAGATCCGTGTTCGACGCGAACCACGGCACCCCCCGGGCCACGGCGTACGCCGCCTCCGCGAGCCGCCCCCAGGGCATGTCCGGGCCGCCGTACCCCTGTGCGACCGCCGCCGGTTCGTCGTCCGCCGACTCGACCGGCACCAGGCCGCGCTCCCGCAGAGCGACCCGCAGCCCCTCGCCGCCGACGACCAGGACCCGGGCGCCCTCCGGCACCTGCTCGGCGATGAGCCGTGCCACCGCCTGCGCGGAGTTGATGACCTCCCCGGCCTCGGTCGGGATCCCCAACTCCGTGAGGTGCCGGGCCACCGTGTCCGGGGTACGGAGGGCGTTGTTGGTCACGTAGGCGAGCTTCATCCCTGTCTCCCCGGCCGCCGCCAGGGAGTCGACTGCATACGCGATGGCGTCGCCGCCCGCGTACACCACCCCGTCGAGGTCCAGCAGGGCCGTGTCGTACTGCTCGCTCAGGGGCCGCACGGCGCCCAACGGGGCTGTACGGGGGGTGTCGCTCATCGTGCGTCCGCTCCTTCGTCGCTGCCTTCCCCCCGATCATCGCGCATCCTGGCGGGGCGCATAGCATGCACCAATGAGCACAGCCGGGCCCACCCCACACGGACTGCACCTGGAGCCTTTCCAGGGCACCCGCTACCGCCTGGACAGGGTGGACAGCCTCGCCGCGGTGACCTCGCCTCCGTACGACGTCGTGGTCCGCCCGGACGGCCTCCTCCACCTGGAGTCGGCCGACCCCCACAACATCGTCCGGCTGATCCTCCCGCAGGCCGACACCCGCGAGGGCGCGGACCGCCGCGCCGCCGACACACTGGCGCAGTGGCTCGCCTCGGGCATCCTCGCCCGGGACGAGGAGCCCGCCCTGTACGTCTACGAACAGCGCGAGGGCGACCTCCTCCAGCGCGGGGTCATCGGCAGCCTCCGCCTGTCCGATCCGGCGGAAGGCGTCGTTCTGCCGCACGAGGACGTCATGCCGCACATCGTCGAGGAACGCGCGGCACTCCTTCGGGCCACCGCCGCCAACCTGGAGCCCCTGCTGCTCAGCTACCGGAGCCACCCCGGCTCCAGCGCCACCGCGGACGTCATCGACCGGACGGTCCTCCTTCCTCCTCTTCTCTCGACCACCACCGAGGACGGGCTCTGCCACCGGCTGTGGTCGGTCACGGACCCCACCGAGATCGGCGCCGTCCAGCGGGACCTGAGTGGGCACCAGGCCTTGATCGCCGACGGCCACCACCGCTGGGCCACCTCACTGCGGGTACGCGCGGAGCACCCGTCCCCCAGCCCGTGGGACTACGGGCTGGTCCTGCTGGTCGACACCGCACGCCACCCGCTCCAGGTGCGCGCCATCCACCGCCTCCTGCACCACCTCTCTCCCTCGTCAGCCCTGGCGGCCCTAGCCGGCACCTTCCGCGTCCGCCGTGTCGAGGGCCCCCTGGCGGCGGCCATGGAGGCCCTCTCGAAGGCGTCGGCGGAAGGTACGGCCTTCCTCCTCGCGGGGGACGGCTTCCATCTGGTCGACCGCCCGGATCAGGCGCTCCTCGACAGCACCGTCCCCAGCGACCGGCCCGAGCTCTGGCGAACCCTCGACGCGACCGTCCTGCACTCCACACTCATCGACCACCTGTGGCAGATCCCGGACTCCTCGCAGCACATCGCGTACATCCACGACACCGCCGCCGCCGTCGAGCAGGCGGAACGCAACGGTGGAACAGCGGTGCTGATGCATCCCGTGCAGGAGGAAGTGGTCCGCGACCTGGCCAGGCAGGGCGTCATGATGCCTCGCAAGTCCACTTCCTTCGGCCCGAAACCCGCCACAGGTCTCGTCTTCCGCACCCTCCTCCCTTAGCTCTCGCTCCCGGCCCCGCCTTTGACGGTGCGCAACCGTCCGATCACAGCCTGTGTATATGCCGAACGGGCGGGACTCCTTCCGGAGTTCCCGCCCGTTCGACTCATTCTTCTATTTTTTCCGCGAAGGATCAGCCCTGGTCAGAGCCGTTTTCGCGCGGCTCGCGGTCGGCGGGTGCCTCGTCCTGCGCCTCGCGCGGGTCGCTCACCTCAGCCGAGCCGGGACGCTCGTCCTCGCCCCTGCCCTCGTCGTCCGCCACCGCGTCGACATCGGCGTCGGCGTCGGCGTCGGCCTCCGCCTCGACCTCAGCGGTCACGGGAGTGGGCTCGGCAGACACGTCCGCGCCGGGGCCGTTGCCAGGCGTCTCCTCGTCCCCGGACTCGTCGAGCGCGTCCACGAACTCCACCCCGTCGAGTTCCGCGAGGCGGTCGGAAGCGTCCGTGGCACCGTCCTTGTCGGACTCCGCCGCCTTGGCGAACCACTCACGTGCCTCGTCCTCGCGGCCGGCGGCCAGCAGCGCGTCCGCGTAGGCGTACCGGAGCCGAGCCGTCCACGGCTGGACCGAGTTCGAGGCGAGTTCCGGGCTCTGCAGCGTCACGATCGCGGCGTCGAGCTGGTCCATGTCACGGCGAGCGCCGGCGGCGACCAGGCGCATCTCGACCTGGCCGGCCTTGTCGAGGCGTCGCACCTCGGGCTCACCGGCCATCGCCAGCGCCCGCTCGGGACGCCCCATGCCCCGCTCGCAGTCGGCCATGACAGGCCACAGCTCCGCGCTGCCCGTCATACGCCGGGCCGCACGGAACTCGGCGAGCGCCTCCGAGTACTTCTGGTTGGCGTACGCCGCGAACCCGGCGGCTTCCCGCACCGCGGCGACACGCGAGGCGAGCCGCAGAGCGATCCGCGCGTACGCGTACGCCTCCTCCGGCTCCTCGTCGATGAGGCGCGCGACCATCACCAGGTTCCGGGCGACATCGTCCGCGAGCGTCTTCGGCAGGCTCAGCAGCTCCTGGCGCACGTCCTTGTCGATCTCGTCGCCCGTGACGTCCTCCGGGATCGGCAGCCGCTTGATCGGCTCGCGCTCACGGTCGTCGTCCCGCCCGCGGTAGCCACCGCTGCGGTCGTCGCGCCCGCGGTAGCCGCCTCGGTTGTCACGGTCGTCACGCCGGAAACCGGGGCGCCCGCCGTCGCGGTCACCACGTCCCTGGTACCCGCCGCCACGCCGGTCCCCACCGCGGTCGTCGCGGCGGAAGCCGCCGCGGTCGCCGCCGCGGTCGTCGCGTCGGAAGCCGGGACGGTCGCCGCCACGGTCGTCGCGTCGGAAGCCGGGACGGTCTCCGCCACGGTCGTCACGACGGTCGTTGTCGCGGCGGAAGCCCCCACGGTCACCGTCACGACGGTCGTTGTCACGGCGGAAGCCGGGACGGTCGCCGCCACGGTCGTCACGGCGGTCGTCGCGGCGGAAAGCCGGGCGATCCCCGCCCCGGTCGTCGCGGCGGAAACCACCACGCTCTCCCCGGTCGCGGTCGTCCCTACGGGGACCGTCGTTGCGGTCGTCACGCCGGAACGGCGGACGCCCACCACGGTCATCCCGGTCGTCACGGCGGAAACCACCACGGTCACCACGGTCGTCACGACGGAAGCCGGGACGGTCACTGCCACGGTCGTCACGACGGTCGTTGTCGCGACGGAACCCACCGCGGTCACCGTCACGACGGTCATCACGACGGTCGTTGTCACGCCGGAAACCAGGACGGTCCCCACCGCGGTCATCGCGTCGGAACCCGCCGCGGTCTCCACCGCGATCGTCGCGGCGGAAGCCGGGACGGTCGCCGCCACGGTCGTCGCGTCGGAAGCCGGGACGGTCTCCGCCACGGTCGTCACGACGGTCGTTGTCGCGGCGGAAGCCCCCACGGTCACCGTCACGACGGTCGTTGTCACGGCGGAAGCCGGGACGGTCGCCGCCACGGTCGTCACGGCGGTCGTTGTCGCGGCGGAAAGCCGGGCGATCCCCGCCCCGGTCGTCGCGGCGGAAGCCACCACGCTCTCCCCGGTCGCGGTCGTCCCTACGGGGACCGTCGTTGCGGTCGTCACGCCGGAACGGCGGACGCCCACCACGGTCATCCCGGTCGTCACGGCGGAAACCACCACGGTCACCACGGTCGTCACGGCGGAAGCCGGGGCGGTCACTGCCACGGTCGTCACGACGGTCGTTGTCGCGACGGAACCCACCGCGGTCACCGTCACGACGGTCATCACGACGGTCGTTGTCACGCCGGAAACCAGGACGGTCCCCGCCACGATCGTCGCGCCTGCCCGAGCCGGCCCGGTCGTTGTCGCGACGCGGCCCGCCGCGGTACCCGCCTCGGTCGCCGCCTCCTTGCCGACGCTGGTCGCGCTCCGGCCGGTCGTCGGAAGAGTTGGTGGACATCCGTGACTCCTGTCTTCGGTACCGCAAGTCATTCTCGCGCAACCAGTGTTCCGGCGCGCTCCGGGAAAACAAAAAAGGACCTGTGGTCCCAGCATGAACGCTGGGACCACAGGTCCTCAAAAATTGTTCGGCGGCGTCCTACTCTCCCACAGGGTCCCCCCTGCAGTACCATCGGCGCTGTAAGGCTTAGCTTCCGGGTTCGGAATGTAACCGGGCGTTT
>NZ_JBHXJE010000037.1:0-66434 GCF_042723275.1 Streptomyces sp. NPDC058373
TCCTCCACACCTACAACCACCACCGCTGCCACACCGCACTCGACGGGCACCCACCCATCAGCCGCGTCAACAACGCTGCGGGTCAATACACCTAGGCGCCTTAGTAGCCACAGCACCGCCACCCACCCCCGGTCGGCCGCTCTCCACCTGCGAGGAACCCCGCGCGCCCCGAAAGGGACGTTTCTCCCTTCTCCGAGACTCCGTAGTAAAAGGGGGCATTGCCAGGCGAACGGCGGCCCGGCTATCACTGGTGACGTCGCCGAACGCACCGGCCGGTACGAGCTCCGGCGCACCGTTCCCGGTCGGCGGCCGACACTCCTCGTCCCCTTTGGAAGGTTCTTCCTTGTCCTTCGTCACCATGCGACGCCTGGCCACCCCGAAGAAGATCGCCGTGGGCACCACCCTCGCCGCCTCCGCGGCCGGCCTGGCCTTCACCGCGGCTCCGGCCCAGGCGGCCGAAGGATCACCGCAGGCCGTCGCCCAGCAGATCATCGGGGACGATGCGCAGTACCAGGCGTTCAGCAACATCGTCGAGCGTGAGAGCGGCTGGGACCCGCACGCCACCAACGAGTCCTCCGGCGCCTACGGCCTGGTCCAGGCCCTGCCCGCCGACAAGATGGCGTCCGCCGGCTCCGACTGGAAGTCCAACCCCGCCACCCAGATCGAGTGGGGCGTGGACTACATGAACGACCGCTACGGCAGCCCAGCCGCGGCCTGGGACTTCTGGCAGGCCAACGGCTGGTACTGAGCCACCCGACTCCGGCTCCGCACCACCCCCGGTGGTGCCCGCCCGGCCCCCACGCCGGGTCCCCCACGCCGGTCCCCAGGGCGGTATCCCTCATCGAGGGGTATCGCCCTTCGGCATGCCCTGGGGCGGCCCGGGAGAAGCACGCGCCGCGGAACCGCCTCGCCCGCCACCCCGCCCGGACGGGGCCCCTCCCCCGCCTCGCGGCCGCGCCTCACCCCGGGCTCGGCACCCGCTCCCCCTCCCCCGCCGCCTCCGAGGGCGACGCCCCAGCCTCCCCCTCCCGCAGGGGTATGGCCTCCGCGTGCTCCACCGCCTCCGCCGAGGAGCCCGCCTCCGCCGGGGAGTCCGCCCCCGTACGCCGTCGAGGCCGGGGCCCCGCCAGGACATGGACCAGGCCGAAGCCCGCGGCCACGACCGCCGCCCCGCCTACCGCGTCGAGCACCCAGTGGTTGGCGGTGCCCACTATCGCGCAGACGGTGAAGAACGGATGGAGCAGCCCCAGCAGCCTCATCCAGAGCTTCGGGGCCAGCGCGACCACGACCACCCCGCACCAGAGCGACCAGCCGAAGTGGAGCGAGGGCATCGCCGCGTACTGGTTGGTGAAGGCCGTCAGGGAGCCGTAGTCCGGTCGGCTGAAGTCCTGCACGCCGTGGACCGTGTCGATGAAGCCCAGCTCCGGCATGAGCCGGGGCGGCGCCAGCGGATAGAGCCAGAACCCGAGCAGAGCCAGCAGGGTGGCGAAGCCCAGCGCCGTCCGTGCCCAGCGGTAGGCGTCGGGCCTTCGGACGTACAGCACGGCGAGGACCGTCAGCGGCACCACGAAGTGGAAGGAGGTGTAGTAGAAGTTGAGGAACTCCTCCAGCCGACCGGTGCGCACCACGGCGTGGTTGACCCAGTGCTCGATGTCGAGGAAGAGCGCCTGCTCGATGGCGTGGATCTGCTCGCCGTGCGCCTCCGCCGTGCCGCGGCTGCCGGCCGCGGCCATCCGCACCTGGGAGTAGGCGGAGTAGCCGACCCGTATGAGCAGGAGTTCCAGGAGGAGGTTGGGCCGGGTGAGGACCCGGCGCCAGAACGGCAGCAGCGGCACCCAGCTCAGCTTCGACGGGCCGGGAGGCGCGTGGACGGTCGGCCGCGGCCGGGCGAACTCCTCCTGGCCGCGCCCCAGGAACGGTACGCAGCAGGCGGCCGCCACGGCGGTGACCAGCAGGATGTTGTCCCGCACCGGGAAGAGGAGCTCCATGTTGGGCAGGAGCATCTTGGCGGGCAGGGTCATCACCAGCACGACGGCGACCGGCCACACGTAGCGGTCGGAGGCCCTGCGGCCCGCCCGCCCCGCCACGGTCAGCAGCACCCAGAGCAACTGGTGCTGCCAGGAGACCGGGGCGACCGCCACGGCGACGCAGCCGGTCAGGGCGACCGCGAGCAGCAACTGCCCGTCCCCGGCGTACCGCACCGCCCGCCGCAGCCCGAAGTAGCAGACCGCGCCGGCCGCGCCGAGCAGGACCAGCAGCGCGAGGGGGCCGCTCAGCCCGAGGCGCAGGATCGCCCCGTGCAACGACTGGTTGGCCACCGCCGCCGGATCGGCCAGCCCGAGCCCGGCCGGGTGCTGGAGCCAGTAGACCGCGGAGTCCCCCGGCAGGGCCGCCCACGCGAGTGCGGCGGCCGCGGCGAAGACCCCGCCCGTCCACCCGGCGGCGCGGCGGTGGCCGGTGCACCAGAGCAGCACGGCGAAGAGCAGCAGGGCGGGCTGGAAGGCGGCCGCCACTCCGATCAGCGCACCGCGGGCGCGGGGGTCCCGTGCCACGCAGCAGCCGAGGAGCACCAGGAGAACCGGCAGGACACTGGTCTGGCCGAGGAAGAAGGTGTTGCGGACCGGCAGCGAGAGGAGGAGCAGGGCCACCGCGACCGGGACCGCCGGCAGCACCGTCCGCCCCTGCACGGGCCGGGGGAGTGCTCGGGCGGCGACCACGCCGACCGCGACGACCAGCAGCAGCGTCCCGAACGTCCAGCCCAGCCCCAGCCCTTGCTCACCGGCGCGTTTCAGCGGGCTGAGGACCAGGGCGGCGAAGGGCGTGCCGGAGAAGGCACCGTCCGCGTAGAGCTCGCCGGGCGGCCGGGCCACCCCGCCGAAGGCGGCCCACGCCTCCAGATCGAGGAAGCGCTCGCCGGGCGGCAGACGCAGGAGCGCCACCAACTGCCGTATGCCGAGCACCGCCACGACCAGCCACAACAGGAGCCGGGCCGTGCCCGCCCCGCCGCCGCCCCGCACCGGGACCCCGCCGGCCGCCGCGAGGCCGCCGCCCTCTCTCTTCACTTCCGCCACGCTCCGTCGCCTCTCCCGCCGCTCTCTGCACTCTCGCTCCGTCCGCCCCCGGCGGTTCCCGGCATCCCCCGGCACTGCACAACAGGACCGCGGAAACCGCGAGCGGGTTGTGCCGGTCCGCCCGTCCGCCCGGGCCTGCCGGGGCCGGGGGTGCCGGTGGACATCGACACGCCGCCCTCCCGCCCGCCTCCCCGAGCCCGGGACCTCACCGGGTCTCCCGGGCGGCGCCGCCGCCCTCCGCCTCGGCGCCCGGGTCCTCGGGGGCACCGGACTGCCAGGCGGTGAAGAGGGGAAGGGTGCCGGAGCTGTCGAGCACCGCGATGCCGAAGGGGCGGTCGAAGGCGAGGTGTTCGACGCGGTCCGGTGGCGGGGGCGCGCCGAACCGCGTGGCGACCGCCGTCACCGCGGCGGCCTCCACACCGTGCTCGGCCACCCGCACCACGCTCTCCTGGACCACCTGGGAGAGAGCGAGCGGCACGGGCGAGAGCCCGCCGAAATCCGCCGCGTCGGTGAGTGCCGTGGGCGCGCCGAGGGCGGCCACGTCACCGGTGGCGTCGCGGGTCGTCCGCAGCGCCAGGCGCGGCAGGGCGACGGCGACCAGGCCGGCGTCCAGCGGGGTCCGCGCGGTGGACGGTGCCCAGGTGGCGGCCAGCACGTCGGCGGGCGGGGCGCCGGGCGGACCGAGCGCGAAGCGGACCCGCGCGGGCGAACGCTCCGGCCCGGAGGAGGCACAGCCGAGGTCGAGGACCCGTACCTCGCCCCGGGCGGTCCACGCCTGGGTGGCCGGGAAGCTCCGGTGCATGGTGGGGACGGCGTGGACCGTGCCGTTCCCGGCGGTGAAGTCGCGTGGCCGGGTGGCCGAGCCGGAGAAGGGGTCGGCCCACCGCGCCTTCAGCACCAGCGCGTCGACCAGGACGAGGAGGGTCGCGTCGGTGAGGTGCAGGGGCAGCCGCTCCACCATGCCGTCGGTGGCCTTCCGCACCCAGGCGTCGACAGCCGCCGCGTCCATCGGGCCGCAGCCGACGCCGGGCAGCGCCTCCACGTACCCCGGCTCCAGGGGCACCCGGCTCCAGATACGGGTGGCGTGGCGCAGCGCGCCGGTGGCGTCCAGGGTGGCGGCGATCCTGGCCACCGCGCGGGCCGCCGTGGCGCCGTCGACCCCGAGCAGCCGCCGGAGTTCGGCCGCCGTGCCGCCGCGCGCGCCCACGGAGAGCGCGGCCAGGGCGAGCCACAGGCCGACCGGGGAGAGGGCGAAGTCGCCTCGCCCGGCCAGCGGCAGCCAGCGGATCGCCAGCTCCCGCACCCAGCGCGCCCAGCCCGTCACCTCACTCTCGGGGCATCCGGCCGTCCGCTCCCCCGACCCGGCCGACCCGGTCCCACGCGTACCGCTCCCGGTCCACTTCATACCGCTCCCCTCCTCTTCCCCGGCCTCCGGCACGTGCGCAGGCCGCGCCGGTGCCGCATGGCGCCACGGCCGGCCGAAGCCGCCCGCGATCTGTGGACCAGTATGAGACCTGTCACTGACAGTGACCATGGGTGCGGCCGGCGAAGCTTCCGCCACTCCCGGGAGTGCGGCGGCCCGACGCCCCGCCGCACTCCCTGCCGCACCCCTGCGCCCCTCTCCGTACCGCCGCGTCTTCCCGTCCTGTCGGCCTCGGTGCCCGGGCCGTCGGAGCGGTGGGGCAGGATGGGCGTTATGAGCATCGTGAAGATCAATGTGCTGGAAGTGCCCGCCGAGCAGCGTGAGGTCCTGGAGAAGCGTTTCGCGTCCCGCGCGGGCGCGGTGGAGAACTCCGACGGCTTCGAGTGGTTCGAGCTGCTCCGTCCGGTCGAGGGGACCGACCAGTACCTGGTGTACACCCGCTGGCGCGACGAGGCGGCGTTCCAGGCGTGGATGGAGGGTCCGATGAAGGCCGCCCATCAGCAGGGTGGCGGCCGTCCCGGCGGCGACGCCCCGCAGGGTGAGGCCCCGCAGGGCGAGCGTCCGCGTCCGGCGGCCTCCGGCTCCACCCTGTGGTCCTTCGACGTCGTCCAGCAGGCGGCCCCGAAGCAGTCCTGACCCGGCCTCGCCTCAACGGGCGGTGGGCCCGCGCCACCCGGCCCACCGCCCGCGGTACCCGGCCCGCCCCGGCCGGGAACACGAAAACCCCGGGCGGGTGAGCCGCCGCCCACCTCACAATGCCCCCATGACCGCACCCTCCCCCTGGCCCGTCCCCCCGGTGACCTCGGGCGCCTGGACCGTCGCGCCCGAACCCGCCGACTCGCCCGACGCCCGTGCGCTCTGGGCGGCGTACTACACCGAGGTCAGCGACCGCTGGTTCCGGCTCCGTGAAGGGCGTGACACGCCGCCCGATGAGCTGGCGCGCGGCATCGCGGCCGACGGCGGGCCGGAGCGACTGGTGCCGCCACGCGGTCTGCTGCTGGTGGCGCGGCTCGGCGGCGAGGCGTCCGGAACGGCCGGGCTGGCCCTGCTGGAGCCCGGGACCGCCGAGCTCCAGCGGGTCTTCGTCCACCCGTCCGCCCGGGGCAGCCGCGGCGGCTCCGCGCTGATGGCGGCGGTCGACGCGGCCGGGTGGGCGCTGGGCGCGACCCGGCTGGTCCTGGACACCCGCCACGACCTGGTGGAGTCGCACCGCCTGTACGAGGGCCACGGCTTCACCCGTACCGAGGCGTACCACGCGGGCCCCTACGCGGAACGCTGGTACGCCAAGCGCCTGGCCCCCGCCGTGAGCTGACCGGCTCAGCCCCCTTCGCGCGCGGGCGGGGCGCCGTTGTGCGGCCGTTCCCCGTCGGAGCCGCAGAGCTCCTCGCTCAGCCGGTGCACGAGCTCGACCAGGTCGGTGGGGCGCTCGGGCCCCCACCAGTCGCCGAGGAGTTCCGCCAGCGCCTCCTCCCTGGCCCGGGAGAGGCGCTCGGCGGCCTGTTCGCCGGATCCGGTGAGGTACAGCTCGAGCCCGAGCCGGCGGGCGAGGTGGCGCTCCTCCACCTGGCGGGCGGCGGCGTTGACGAGGTGGAGCGGCACGGCGTTGTGTTCGGCGAGGCGGGCCGGTTCCACGGAGCCGTGGCGCCGGATGCGCAGCAGCAGCCAGCTCGACACGGGAAGCAGGTCCTCACCGGCCCGTGCGGTGATGTCGCGGTAGACCTCGCGGCGGCCCTCACGGTTGCCGAGGAGGGAGAGGGCGCGTGCGGCCTCGTCGCGGGAGGTGCGTTCGACCGGGTTGCCGGCGTAGGTCTGGGACTGGTCGGGGGCGAGGACGGCGCCGCGCAGCGGGTCCTCGTGGAAGAACCAGGCGAGGACGAAGGCGATCAGGACGACCGGGGCCGCGTAGAGGAAGACGTCGGTGATGGCGGTGGAGTAGGCGCCCAGGATCTCTTCGCGGAGCTGCGGCGGCAGGGCGGCGACGGTGCGCGGGTCGGCCTCCAGGGTCGCGGCGTCGACGCCGGGCGGCAGCGGGCGGCCGGAGAGCACGTCGGTGATCTTCGTGTCGAGGCGGCTGGTGAAGATCGTGCCGAAGACGGCCACGCCGAAGGAGGCGCCGATGGAACGGAAGAAGGTCGCCCCCGAGGTGGCGACGCCCAGGTCCTCGTAGGGGACGGCGTTCTGCACGACGAGGACGAGCACCTGGATGACGAGGCCCAGTCCGACGCCGAAGACGAAGAAGTAGAGGCTCATCTCCAGGTCGCCGGTGCCCTGCCGCAGCCGGTGCAGCAGGAGCAGCCCGGCGGCGGTGATGCCGGTGCCCGCGACGGGGAAGACCTTCCAGCGGCCGGTGCGGGTGATGAGCTGGCCGGAGAGGGTCGAGGCGAGCAGGACGCCGACGACCATCGGCAGCATGTGCACGCCGGAGAGGGTCGGGCTGATGCCGCGGACCACCTGGAGGAAGGTCGGCAGGTAGGTCATCGCGCCGAACATGGCGAAACCGATGATGAAGCTGATGACCGCCGAGAGGGTGAACGTGCGGATCCGGAAGAGCCGCAGCGGCAGGACCGGCTCGGCGGCCCGGCGCTCGACGGCGACGAACCAGGCGCCGAGGACGACAGCGAGCACGGCGAGTCCGATGATCTGCGGGGAGCTCCAGGCCGAGGTGGTGCCGCCGAGGGAGGCCGCGAGGACCAGGCAGGCGGCGACCGCGGCGACCAGGAAGGTCCCCAGGTAGTCGATGACGTGCCGGGTCGAGCGCACCGGGATGTGCAGGGCGGCGGCGATGACGGCGAGGGCGATCCCCCCGAGCGGCACGTTGATGTAGAAGACCCAGCGCCAGCTGAGGTGCTCGGTGAAGACGCCGCCGAGCAGCGGTCCCAGCACGCTGGTCGCGCCGAAGACCGCGCCGAACAGGCCCTGGTAGCGGCCGCGCTCCCGGGGCGTCACCAGGTCGCCGACGATGGCCATGGAGAGCACCATCAGCCCGCCGCCGCCCAGTCCTTGGAGGGCGCGGAAGCCGATGAGCTGCGGCATGTCCTGGGCGACGCCGCAGAGGACCGAGCCGGCCAGGAAGATCACGATGGCGGTCTGGAACAGCTTCTTCCGCCCGTACTGGTCGCCGAGCTTCCCCCAGAGCGGGGTGGCCGCCGTCGCGGCGAGGAGGTAGGCGGTCACCACCCAGGAGAGGTGGTTGAGCCCGCCGAGGTCGCTGACGATCGTGGGCAGTGCGGTGGCCACGATGGTCTGGTCGAGGGCGGCCAGCAACATGCCCAGCAGCAGGGCTCCGATGGACACCAGGACCCGGGGCGGGGGCTGTCCGTCGACCGCGGTCCCGGGTCCCGGAGCCGTGTTCCCGGTCGCGTCCTGACCCATCGCATCCTCCCGTGCTTCCTCCCGTGCGGCGCACCCGCCGGGCACCGCGCCCGCCCGCCGCTCCGGCGACAGGCCGTCGCCTGTCTCCATCCTGGGCGTTGCGTCCCGTTACGGCCTGTCGAGACGGGGTCTTCTCCGGGGTCCCGGGCGCACACCGCGGTGGCGTCGGCATAATCGCGTCAGTCGGGCGGCCGAGGAGGGGGCAGCGATGAGCCAGCGGTGCACGGAGTGCGGCGGCGCGGGACCAGGGGCGGGCCAGGGCCCGGGCCCGGCATGCGGGTGCGCCGCCGGGAGCGCCTTCGAGGGCGGCCACCGGGAACGGGTCCGTCCGTATCTCGGCCCGCAGCCCACCGAAGCTCCGCCCCTCCTCCCGGGGCAGGGGTACGAGGCCCCGCCCCCGCACGGCTACGAAGGACCGGCCGGGCCCGCGCCCGGACCGGCCGGCGGCGAAGACTCCACCGCGGCGGCGCCCGGAGGCCGCACGCCACCCCCGGTCGTCGGCGCCGTCTCCCTGCCGGGGCAGGCACACGACACGACGGCGCCCCTGCCGAAGGTCTCCGACCTGGACCTCTTTCCGCCGGACCAGCGGGGCCGGGCGGCCGAGGGGCAGCCCGGCACGGACGCCCCCGACATCACACCCCCGCCCTCCACCGCCAGGCCCAGGCGCACAGCGGCCCGCTCGGCCCGCAGGCGGCGGGCGGCGATCCTCGGGGTGTCGGCGGGCGCCGTCGTGGTGGTGGCCCTGGCGGGCGCGGTCGCCACCGATTCCCTGCCGGACGAGAAGCGGGAGGAACGCGCCCTGCCGACGCCGTCGGCCACCGCCCCCCACTCCGTCGCCCCGGGCCCGGTGACCCCGTCGGCCTCCGCCTCCTCGGCACCGTCCTCCTCCGCCTCCCCGTCCGCCGGCCCGTCGTCGGCGCCACCGTCGTCGGCCGCGGCGGGCGACGAGCCGGCCGCCTCCCCGACCGCGGCGCCGGGGCCCGACGGCCCGGCGGCCCCGAAGCCGTCGGCGCCCCCGCCCCCGGCCGAGCCGTCCTCGACGCCCTCCTCCGACCAGCCGCCCCGGGAGGAGCCGGTGCTGCGGCGGGGCGACTCGGGCCCGCAGGTCCGCGAGCTCCAGCAGCGCCTGCGGCAGCTGCACCTCTACCGGGGCGATGCCGACGGCGACTTCGACCGGCGCGTCGAGGACGCGCTGCGGGTCTTCCAGTGGGCGCGCGGCCTCCGCGACAACCTGGGCGTGTACGACGAGCCGACCCGCAGGCAACTGGAGAGCGAGACCTCGCAGCCGTGACGAGGGGGCAGGCGCCGGGGTGGCTTGGGAAGCCGGCCTGACAGAGGGCGGCCGTCAGCTGCTCAGACGGAAGCGGGGCCCGGTCGGGCCCCGCGCGCTGACCAGCCCCTGACGGCGACACAGGTCAGCGATACAGCAGGTGACTCCCGGTCAGCCACCCAGGTGAAGCTGGACCGTCCCGTCGCCGCCCGCCTCCACGCGCACCGCGCGCAGATCGGCGACGTGCGCCGTCGGGGCGTGGGCGGCCGCCCGGGGCCCGACGCCGACGACGCGCATGCCCGCGGCGAGTCCGGCCGCGATCCCGGCGGCCGAGTCCTCGAACACCACGGCGTCGGCCGGGTCGACGCCCAGCGAGGCGGCGCCCTTCAGGAAGCCTTCGGGGTCGGGCTTGCTCGCCGCCACCTGCTCGGCGGTGATCCGCAGCTCGGGCAGGCCCAGCCCGGCGGCGCCCATCCGGCTGCGCATCAGGGCGTCGTCGGCCGAGGTGACCAGGGCGTGCGGCACACCGGCGAGGGCGGCGAGGAAGGCGGGGGCGCCGGGGACGGGGACGACGCCGTCGGTGTCGGCGGTCTCCTCGGCGAGCAGGGCGCGGTTGTCCGCGTGGTTGAGCTCCATCGGGCGTCCCGGGAGGAGTTCGGCCATGGTGGCGTACCCCTGGCGGCCGTGGGCGACGGCGAGTACGTGCTCCTCGTCCAGCCCCTGCCGGGCGGCCCAGCGGCGCCAACAGCGTTCCACCACGGCGTCGGAGTCGACCAGCGTGCCGTCCATGTCGAGCAGCAGGGCGCGGGCGGTCAGCACGGTACGGGTCGCCGTCATCGGCAGCTCCAGACGGGTTGGGCCCGTCCGACGGTCGGACGCCCCCCGCCGGCGTGGCTCGGTGAACAAGTGACCCCGCCCGCCGGTCAGGGAGTGCGGACGGGATCACTTTGTTTCTTCACCATACAAAACAAACCCGCTGAACGCCACCAGCCTCCGGCATTCGGGAACGGAGGCCGGTGGCCGTCAGAACGCGGTCGGCGTGGTCTGGGCGAGGGAGACGCGCCAGACTCCGTCGGCCTCCTCGACCAGCAGACAAGTGAGCTGACCCGAGGCGGCGGGCAGCGCCGGACCGCCCTCGGCAGCCACCCCCCGGGCGTCGCGCGCGCGCTTGACGGCGGCTACCACGGCGACGCCCTCCCGGGGGAGCGGACCCCCGTGACCTCGTCGGGGGAAACGGAACCCCGTGATCTCGACCGCGGTCGTCACGTCGGCCATCGGCGAGGCGAGTGCGGCGCGCATCGCCGCCTCCAACGCCTCCCGCCCCACGACGCGCCGACCGCCGAATTTGACGATCTCCACGTCAGGGGCGTGCAGCGGAAGGAAGCGGTCCGGGTCGCTCTGGCACCTCCCCGCGTCCGCGACGACCTCGCGGACGGCGGCCTCTTGCGCCGATGTGCCGGGCATGCCGGTCCTCCTCGACGGGCGGGCCGGGGTGGCCGGCCCACCGGCCGACCCTCGCCGCCAAGACTCCGACCCGAACTCCGCTTGAGGTCAAGCGCGGACGAGGAACGGAACAGGCAAACCCTTCGCACGCCCCCCGCGCGCCCCGTCGCACACGCCGGCCGACCGGTGCGCCCCGTAGGCGCGGAACCCACTCCCCCATGCCGGGACACACCACCACGTACGCCAATTCGGCTGCTCCGAAAGGAGGATGACCTTCCGCCAGACCTCTTGATGTGTCGTGCGCATGACGCAACTCTGTTACCTGACGCCCACCCTCACGAAACCCACGGGCGCCAGGATGGCCGGGCCCGACGGGCCGGTAGCGGCTGTCGTCCCCCACACCTCAGGGAGTTCGCATGTCAGGAATCTACGCGCGTCGCCGCATCCGGCCCGCCGCCCTCGCCGCGCTCACCGCGGTCCTCTCCTCCGCGGCCCTCCTCTCCGGCTCCCCGGCACAGGCCGCTCCCCCCACCCCGGTCAGCGTCGCCACCGCCAAGACGTACCTCTCCGGTCTGACGGAGAAGGCGGAAGGTTCCTCCAGCGGTTACAGCCGGGACAAGTTCCCGCACTGGTCGACCCAGAGCGGCCAGTGCGACACCCGCGAGGTCGTCCTGAAGCGCGACGGCACCGGCGTCACCCAGGACGACGCGTGCAAGGCCGTCTCCGGCACCTGGGACTCCGCCTACGACGGGGCCACCTGGACCCAGGCCTCCGACGTCGACATCGACCACGTCGTCCCGCTCGCCGAGGCGTGGCGCTCGGGTGCCAGCGGCTGGACCAACGCCGAGCGCGAGCAGCTCGCCAACGACCTGACGCGCCCCCAGCTCATCGCCGTCACGGACAACGTCAACCAGTCCAAGGGCGACAAGGACCCGGCCCAGTGGATGCCGCCGCTCGCCTCGTACACGTGCGTGTACGTGCGGATGTGGGTCCACGTGAAGCACCACTACGGACTCAGCGTCGACTCCGCCGAGAAGTCCGCCCTCCAGTCGACTCTCAACAGCTGCTGACCCAGGCTCCGCCCGGGCCGGCGGCGGACACGCCTCCGCCGCCGGCCCGGCCCCCTCGTCGGCACGGAACCGGAACCGGGAACCTCGCTCCACCCCGGAGGCGTTCCGTACCGTGTGAGCTGACGAAGGGAGCCATCTTGGCCGGGCTGCGCCTGGGACCGGTACTGCGGTACACCGACACCGACTCCGCCACCGTGTGGGTGGAGGCGGACCGTCCGTGCACCGCAGAGGTCCACTGCCCCGGCGGCGAGGGCGGCGGCTCGGCCCCGACCTTCTCCGTCGAGGGCCACCACTACGCCCTGGTCCAGGTCACCGGCCTGCCCCCGGACAGCGACACCCCGTACGAGGTGCGCCTCGGCGGCGAGCGGGTCTGGCCGCCGCCGGACTCGCCCTTCCCGCCCTCCACCATCCGCACCGCCCCGCACGAGGCCGACGGGACCCGCGCCATCCGCGTCACCTTCGGCTCCTGCCGCTGGTCCTCACCCCCGTCGGGCGAGAACGGCCCGCTGGGGCCCGACGCGCTCGACGCCCTCGCCGCCCGGATCGCCGAGGGCACCGGGAGGGACCGCCCCGACCTCCTGCTCCTCCTCGGCGACCAGGTCTACGCGGACGAGACCTCACCGGAGACCCGCGACTGGATGGCCTCCCGGCGCGACCTCGGCGAACCCCCGGGCGAACAGGTCGCCGACTTCGAGGAGTACACGCGGCTCTACGACGAGTCCTGGACCGACCCCGAGGTCCGCTGGCTGCTCTCCACCGTGCCCAGCCTGATGATCTTCGACGACCACGACGTCATCGACGACTGGAACACCAGCGCCTCCTGGCTCGCCGAGATGCGCGAGACGCCCTGGTGGCACGAGCGCATCGTCAGCGGCCTGATGTCGTACTGGGTCTACCAGCACCTGGGGAACCTGACCCCCGCCGACCTCGCCGTCGATCCGCTGTACAAGGCGGTCCGCTCCGCCCCCGACGGCACCGATGCGCTGCGCTCCTTCGCCGCCCAGGCGGACGCCGACCGGCCGGGCACCCGCTGGAGCTACCGCCGCGACCTGGGCCGGGTCCGCCTGCTGATGGTCGACACCCGCATGGCCCGGGTCCTCGCGGAGGACGAGCGCGCCATGCTGCACCCCGCCGAGGAGGAGTGGCTGCGCGAGCAGGCGCTCACCGACCCGGGCGGCCACGACCACCTGCTGATCGGCAGCTCCCTGCCCTGGCTCCTCCCGGGCCTGGTCCACGAGGCGGAGCGGTGGAACGCCGCCCTCTGCCGGGGCGAGCGCGGCCCCCGCTGGGCCCGTTTCGGCGAATGGCTGCGGCGCGCCGCCGACCTGGAGCACTGGGCCGCGTTCCCCGCCTCCTTCGACCGGCTCGCCCGCCTCACCGAGGAGGCCGCCACCGCCCCCGGCGGCCCCGCCACGGTCTGCGTCCTCTCCGGCGACGTCCATCACGCCTACGCCGCCGAGAGCCGCCCCGCCGTCGCGTCCCGGACAGCCCCGCCCACCCGGGGCCGGGTCCACCAGCTCACCTGCTCCCCGGTGCACAACGCCATCCCGCTGCCGATACGGGCCGGGTTCCGGGTCGGCTGGAGCGGGGCGGGCCGCCTGCTGGGGAGGGTGTTCGCCCGGCACGGGCGCACCGGGCGGGCCCCCGTCACCTGGCGGCGGTCGGGCGGGCCCTGGTTCGGCAACCAGCTCATGACGCTCGCCCTCCAGGGCCGCCGCGCCGACCTCCACCTGGACCAGGCCCGCCCGGGCCGGGGGCCGTCCCGGCTGGAGCGGGTGTGGGAAGGGCGGCTGGACGGCTGAGGGGCCCGGTCGGCTCAGGTTCCCCGCCGGGCGCCTCGCACCGCCTCGCCGAAGCGCGCCGCGCCCCCGGGGCGGCCGCGCCGGTGGAGTACGCCCCACCTTTCCGGCCGCCCTCGCGCACCCACCGCACCTGTGCCTCCGCCCCCTCCCGCAGCGTCCCTTTTCAGCCATGCCCGGCGCACCGGCGGTCGCGCTCCCACGCGTACCGCCGGTGCGCCGCACCCCCGCGCCCGCCCCGTGTGCGGCGAACGAACCACCGGCAGGGAACCGCAGCTACCGGCCTAGACCATTCACGGGCCACCGCGCCCCAGGCCCGCCACGGCGCCCCACCCGTGCACGGGGCACGTGTCGGCCACGGCCCGGAGGGGGAGCGGCCGATGTCGGCCCCCGTTGATTGACGGCCCCGCCGACTTGGTCTAGACAAATAACAGTCCCGCTGGTCAGAAGCGCCCCACCCCACTCACACCCCGCTCAGCTCGCGCCCCGGACCGTTTCCCACCGCACGCCGCACCGGCAGCCCCCTGCCGGGCCCAGCACCGGCGCCCGTACGGCCGACGCCACCCGTACCTGCCCGGAACCCGGCCTTCCCCTTCCCGGCCCCTCCGGCCCCTCCGGCCCCTCGGGCCTGTCCGGCCCGTCCGGCCCGTCCGGCCCCTGGCGCATCCCCCGCTCCTCCGCCCGGCTCCACCCCACTCCAGCCGAGGGAGTTCCCCATGACCACCCGTCTCGACGGCGCCCAGCCCTACGCCCTGGGCCTCTACCGCATCGTGATCGGCCTGCTCTTCGCCTGCCACGGCGCCGCCTCCCTCTTCGGGGTCCTCGGCGGCGCCCGGGGCGGCGGCACCCTGGAGGCCGGTGCCTGGCCAGGCTGGTACGCGGCCCTCATCCAGCTGGTCGGCGGCGGCCTCGTCGCCCTGGGTCTCGCCACCCGCGCCGCCGCCTTCGTCAGCTCCGGGTCGATGGCGTACGCGTACTTCGTGGTGCACCAGCCCGACGCGCTCTGGCCGCTGCAGAACGGCGGCGAGCTCTCCGCGGTCTTCTGCTGGGCCCTGCTGCTCCTGGTCTTCACCGGCTCCGGCGCCCTCGGGCTGGACCGCGTGCTCGGCGGACGGACCGCCGCCGCCCCGCCCCCCGCGCGGGACCGCACGCCGAGCGTGGCCTGATCCCGCCCCTGCCCCGCCCTGGACCGTCCGCCTCACCCCACGCCGACCGGACGGTCCGGGGCGGCCCTCACTTCCGGGCGCCGGGAGCGTCGTCGGGCGAGACGAACGGCACGGTGAAGCAGCCCAGCCGCGCCCCCGCCCCGCCCTGCTCGTCGTGGATCACCACGGAGGCGGCCTCCCCGGGCCGGAACCCCCACCGGTGCTGGGCCGCGGCACGGCCCGCACCCTCGGCGTCGGTGGTGAAGTCGAGCCACACCTCGTTCTGCGGGTTGACGTAGGCGGGGTCGGTGGAGGGCTGCACGGGGTCCACCTTGTACTGGTAGTGGCCCTTCGCGGCCTGCGGGTCGGCGCCGCAGACACCGGTGTGCACGTGCGCCCCGTACGCGCGGCCCGGCCGCAGCCCCCGCACCTCGGCGACGACCGTCGTGCCCTCCCGCGAGACCGCCTGGCCCACCCTGATCCACGCGGCGGCGGGGAGCAGGTCGAGGTCGTAGGTGATCGCCTTCGACGGCACGAAGGCGCCGACCGGAGCGAACCGCGCCTCGTTCCGCGCCCAGCGCGCCGCCGACGCCCCGTCGCGGGGCGCCGCCACCAGCCCGCCCATGACCGGAGCCGCGACCGGCTCCGGCGCCGCACCGCCGCTCGTCCCCGCAGCGGTCACCAGCGCGGCCAGCGCGGCTCCGGCCAGCAGTCCCGCGGTCCCAGCACCCATCGCGCTCACTCCTCGTCTCCGACCGTGCCCGCGGCGGGCACGTACGCATCGGATTCACTGCTACGGGACTACCGGCCCGTACACCGCATCGGCTGACCCGGACGGGTGACGGCCGAGTGGTGAAGCACGGGCGAAGCCTCTGTGACGAACAACCGTGCGCCCCACCGTCACCGCGCGTCCCACGCGGCGTAACCTTGGCGGTCGAGGGACAGCCGCTCCTGCCGCTCCCCGCGACATCGCGGAGCTGTCCGTACCGGGGAGTTCTGGGTGTTCGAGAGCATGGGGCCGCTGACCGCAGGCCCGTGGATCTACGCGGTCGTGGCGGCCTCCGTGCTGCTGGACGTCTTCCTGCCACTGCTGCCCAGCGGCGTCCTGGTGATCGCCGCGGCCACCGCCGCGGCGGCCGGGACCGGCGCCGCCGGCCAGATGCACGCGGTCCCCGACATCGTCGCCCTCACCGCCATCGCCGCGACCGCCTCGGTCCTCGGCGACCTCGCCGCCTTCCGGCTGGCCCGGCGC
Source organism: Streptomyces sp. NPDC058373 (assembly GCF_042723275.1). NCBI lineage: Bacteria > Bacillati > Actinomycetota > Actinomycetes > Kitasatosporales > Streptomycetaceae > Streptomyces > Streptomyces sp. NPDC058373. The sequence continues at coordinate 15,846 of NZ_JBHXJE010000037.1, forward strand.
GGCGGCGTCCGCCTCGACCGCGCCCTCGCCCGCTCGCGCCGCCTGCGCGACGGCCAGGAGAGCCTCGGCCGCGCCCTGGCCCGCGGCGGCGGCCTGCTGGTGATCCTCGCCCGCTTCGCCCCGGCGGGCCGCTCGCTGATGTCGCTCGGCGCCGGCGCCACCACCGACCGCCGCACCCGCGACTTCCTCCCCTGGTCCGCCGTGGCCGGGGTCGCCTGGGCCTGCTACAGCGTGGGCCTCGGCTACTTCGGCGGCCACTGGCTCGGCGCCAACTGGCTCGCCACCGGCGTCTCGGTGCTCGCCCTCTTCGCCGCCGGGTCGGGCGCCGCCTACCTGATACGCCGCCCCGCACCCGCCCGCTGAAACGTCCCGCCCGGAGCACCGGACAGGCCGGGCCCGCGCGCGGGACACTGGAAGCATGTGCCGCAGCATCAAGACCCTCCGTCCACCCGCGCTCCCCGAGGAGGCGACCGAGGACGAGATCCGCGCCGCCGCCCTTCAGTACGTCCGCAAGGTCTCCGGGTTCCGGGCCCCGGCCGCGCACAACCAGGAAGTGTTCGACACCGCCGTCGAGGCCGTCACCGACGCCACCCGCGCGCTGCTCGCGGGGCTGGAGGTACGGGGGTCAGGGACTCCGGCCCAACGGAAGGCGCAGGACGCCTGAAGCCGGTGGCGGAACGGCCCGCCGCCGGCCGGGCGGCCGCACCGGAACACGAAGAAGGCCCGGCCCCCGGTGTCACACCGGAAGTCCGGGCCTTCCCCCTGCCTCGGGCTGGTGGGCGCGGACGGTTTCGAACCGCCGACATCTGCCTTGTAAGGGCAGCGCTCTACCCCTGAGCTACGCGCCCGGGACGAATCGACAGCCTACCCTGCCGTCGCGGCTGCCCGGCAAACCCGTTCCGGCCTCGGGAACGGGAGCCGACGCACCGCGTACGGGGGTTGTCCCCACCCCGGGCCGGTGGCCCGCCGGAGCCGGAGCCGGTGGCCCGCCGGATGTTCCCCGGGGCCGCGCCTTCCTAGGGTTCTGCACCATGAGGGAGCCCGGCCGCAGCGGGCTTCGGGCAGCTCCGGGGCGGACCGCCGGCGCCTGCCGGACACGGCGGTCCGACCAGGAGGAGTGGCTCATGAGCGTACGGACGGCGACGCGGACCTGGCGGCTGGCGGCGACGGCCGCCGGTGCGGCCGCCCTCGCCCTGCTCACCGCGGGCTGCGCCGGGGACGCCTCCGCCGACGGCGGGGCCGAGCCGGAACACAAGAGCTTCGCGCTGCCCGGGCGCACCCTCACCGTCGACTCCGACGACTCGCGGATCGAGCTGGTGGTCGGCGACGGCGACGAGGTGCGGGTGACCCGCTGGTTCACCGGGCGGGCGGTGCTGGGCTCCACGCCGCGGGCCGACTGGACGGTGGAGGGGGACGAGCTGCGGCTCCGGGTGACCTGCAGCGGCCTCATCACGACCTGCGACGCCAAGCACCGCGTCGAGGTCCCGGCGGACGTCGCCGTGACCCTGCGGACCCAGGACGGCTCGGTGACCGCGAAGGGCTTCAGCACACCGCTCACCCTGCACGGCTCCGACGCCCGGCTGACCGTCGAGAACGTCTCGGGCCCCCTCGACCTGCGCAGCACCGACGGCGCGATCACCGCCCGTTCCGTCTCCTCGCCCACCGTCCGCGCGCGGACCGAGGACGGTTCGCTGCTGCTCTCGATGGCCGAGGCGCCCGAGCGGATCGACGCCGGGAGCAAGGACGGCTCGGTCACGGTGGAGCTCCCCGAGGCCGCCTACCGCGTACGGACGGCAGTCCAGGACGGCCGGGCGAACGTCTCCGTGCTGGAGGACCCGAGCAGTTCCCGCGTGGTCTCCGTCACCGCCGAGGACGGCAACGTCACCGTGCGGCCCGCGGGCTGACCCCGCCGCGACGGGGCCTGGCGGCGTGCGCGGGCGCACGCCGGGACAACACGCGGCACCGTGCGCGAACTTTCCGGCCTCCGTGTTCGTCATTAACCGGTGGGAGAATGATTCCGGGCAGGGCGGAACCAGCACGGGAGAGGGATGACGGCGACACCTTCGCGGCCGTACACACCGACAGGCAGCCGGACCCCGTCCGGGGGCCGGGCCCGCCGGGGCTCCGCCCTGCGGGACGCCCTCACCCTGGCGTTGCTCCCCGTGCCCCTGTTGCTGGCGGCGGTGCCCGCCGCGTTCACCGGCGGCGGGACCCGGCGGTGGTTCGGCGGACGCGGGGAGAGCCAGCGGGCGGACGCCCAGGCCGCCAAGGACGCGGCGGCCGCGGCCTTCTACGAGCTGGACACCGCCCAGCGCGACCTGCGGATCTCCATAGAGACCATCGGCGCGGTCGACCCCTCGCCCGCCGCCCGGCAGGCGCTGGAGGAGTTCGCCGCGCTCGGCCACCGCATCGACGAGGTCAGCCACTTCTACATCGAGGCCGTCGACGCCCACGACCTGGACCGGGACGACCTGGACGCGTCGGTCGCCACCCAGGCCCGGACCCAGCTGACCCGCGCCAAGGACGACCTGGTCCGCGTACGCCAGGAGCTCGACCGGTTCCAGCGCGGCCTCGCCCCCCTGCTCGACCAGGCGGAGACCCAACTGGCGCGGCTGGCCCCCGCCGTCGAGCGGGCCCGGCAGGCGCTGCTCGCCGCCAGTCAGGCCCTGGACGCCACCCGCGAGGCGGGGCTGCGCGCCGACGACCTGGCCGCCCGGCTGGCCGCTCTCGGCCCGGAGCTGACCAAGCTGAACCAGGGCGCGGGCCGGCACGGCGTCCAGGAGACGCTGCACCGGGCCGACCAGGTGCTGCGGGACGCGGAGAGCGTCCGCGCGGAGGCCGAGCGGCTGCCCGAGCGCGCGGCCGAGATCGACCGGCGGCTGGTGAGCCTGCGGACCAGGGCGCAGGCCCTGACGACCCGCGCGGGTCAGGTCGAGCCGGTCCTCAGCGAGTTGCGGCGGCGGTTCTCGGCCGCGTGCTGGCAGGACCTCCAACCGGTCCCCCAACAGGCGGCGGAGAGCGTCCGGCAGGCCGAGGCGAAGCTCCGGGAGGCGCAGACGGCGCGGGAGGCCCAGCGCTGGCCGGACGCGACCGCCCTCCTCTCCACGGTGCGGGCGCTGCTCAACACCACGGACGAGGCCGTCTCCGCCGCGGGCGACCGCCTCCGCAAGCTCAACGAGGTGGCGAAGGACCCGCAGCAGGAGGTGGAGCGGACCCGTTTCGCCATCCGGGACGCGCAACGCCTGGCGATGGCCGGGCGCCACACCCCCGATCCGCGCCACGCCGGTCCGCTCGACGCCTCCGTGGCGCGCCTGGAACACGCGCTGGCGGGCCTGGAGGGGCGCCACCCGGACTACTGGCACTTCCTGACGGAGACGGAGGCGGTCCGGACCACGGTGGCCGAGGTCGTCTCCCGGATACGCGAGGAGCGGGGCGGGAGCTGAGCGGGCGCACGGCGCTTCCTGGCGGGCGTACGGGCGGCCCCGCACCGGGGCGCGCAGGCTCTGTCGTTCCTCGGCCCCGGTGGCGGGCCGTGCCCGGGGCGGCGCCCGTACCGCGGAGCCGGTGCGGCATTCCACCGGTGCCGCCGCCCGCCGGGCGGCTAGCCTGGGCCGCATGCCTCGTTACGAATACCGCTGCCGCAGTTGCGGCGACACCTTCGAGCTCAGCCGTCCGATGGCCGAGTCCTCCGCCCCGGCCGCCTGCCCGGCGGGTCACGGCGACACGGTGAAGTTGCTGTCGACCGTCGCCGTGGGCGGCTCCGCCGCCGCTTCCTCCGGTCCGGCGCCCGCCCCCTCGGGCGGCGGGGGCGGCTGCTGCGGCGGGGGGTGCTGCGGCTGAGGCGCGGCATGCCGGGCCCCGGCGCGCGCCGTGCACCTCGGGGAGCGGCGGGCGCGGATCATAGGCGAGGGAGCCTTCCGCACTGCGGCCCGGCGCCCCGACACCCCGGCGCCACGACGGAGAACCCCGCGTACGGGGGAAACCGGAGTGATCGGGAGGAGCCCGGCGGGCTTCAGGAACTCTTCAGCTTCGGCGCTCTAGCGTGGCCGCCATGAGCGACAGCAGCGCACCTCAGTGGATCACCGGTCTGATGGAGAGCCTCGGCGCGCCCGGAGCGGGCATCGCCATCGCGCTGGAGAACCTCTTCCCGCCGATCCCCAGTGAGGTCATCCTGCCGCTGGCCGGATTCACGGCGGCGACCGGTCAGATGAACCTGGTGGCGGTGCTGATCTGGACGACGGTCGGCTCGGTCGTCGGTGCGCTGGCGCTCTACTGGGTGGGCGCGCTGCTCGGCCGGGACCGGACGGTGGCCATCGCCGCCAAGATCCCGTTGCTGAAGGTCGCCGACATCGAGAAGACCGAGGCGTGGTTCACCAAGCACGGGACGAAGGCGGTGTTCTTCGGCCGGATGCTGCCGATCTTCCGCAGCCTCATCTCCGTCCCGGCCGGCATCGAGCGCATGCCCCTGCCGGTCTTCCTCGGGCTCACCACCCTCGGCAGCGCCATCTGGAACACCCTCTTCGTCATGGCGGGCTACCTGCTCGGCGACAACTGGGAGGCGGTCACCGGGTACGTCTCCGTGTACTCGAAGGTCGTCCTCGTGGTGGCGGCCGTGGCCGTCCTGCTCTTCCTCGCCGTGCGGGTCTTCCGCCCGGGCGGCGGGCAGCGACGCGGCTGAGCCGGCGCGGCTGCGGCGCAGGGCGCTCGGACGGGGTTTTCCCGGGCCGGGCGCCCTTTTCGCTGCCCGGACCGCCCCGGACTTTCGGCCGCCGGCCGGGCTGTGTCGCGCGCAGGGGCGCCTCTCTTCAGCTGGGGCGATGTCGCCGGTGGTCGTTCCTGGGCGCCGCGGCCGTGATCCGCGTCCGGGAGGAGAGGAGCGTGCCGGGGGCGCAGCACGGCGAGGAGGCCGGCGAGGTGACGGCTCGCAGGCGCATCGCACCGCTCCTCGCGGTGGCGTTGTTCTCCGCAGCGGCCCGCACCGCGGAAAACCGCCTGGAGCCCGGGCGGCACGATGGCGCCGAAGTCCCCGGCCTACCTCCTCTCCGCCCTGGACACGAGGGAGAAGCCCCTGGTCAGGTCGAGGCGGCTGGACGAAGCTCCGCCGGGACGTCTCGGCGGCACCATGGGGGCGAGGAGGCCCGCCGCGACTCGCGCGTCGGTCGCGGCGGGCGCGCGGGACCTCGGCGGCGGCCGCAGACCTTCCTCACCCCCAAGCAGGCAGCCTGGGCCCCGGGCCGATGACCGAGCTGGGACGGCCAGCCGTGCCGTCGGGCCCCCGGCTCAGCCCTCGCCGTCGGTCCGCGCCGCCGCCAGGAACCGGCGCAGGATCTCCTCCCCGGCCGCAACGCCCTGTTCGGGCAGGACGGTGAGGTCCGGGGCCGTCCACCCCACTTCGGCCAGCTCGCCGTGGCCGGGGCGCCAAGCGCGGTCGGCGGCGAGCAGCAGGTCCGCGTCGAGCAGGGAGTCCCCGGCGGCGAGGACGGTGTCCGCGCCGGAGCGCCGGGCCACCTCGCGCATGGCCGCGCTCTTGGTCAGCGGACGCGGGACGGCGTAGACCTTGCGGCCCTGGAGGGAGACCTGCCAGCCGCGTTCCTCCGCCCAGGCGGCGGTGGACTTGAGCCAGGTGGCGGGGAGTTCGGCCCGGTCGACGACGAGGTAGGCGAAGAGGTCCTCGGCGACGCGCTCCTTGCGCAGCCAGGCGGGGTCCGCCGTGGTCCGCAGGTACGCGCTGATCTCGGCGAGGGGGGCGCACTCGGAATCCAGCCGTCGGCGGACCGAGCGGTTCCACTCCTCGTCGGTGGCCCCGTCGACCAGCAGGTGCCCGCCGTTGGCGCAGATCGCGTACCCGGGGGTGGGCACGGGCAGCCGGATGCGGCGGTACTGCTCCCTGGTCCGGGTGGTGGTGGGGACGAAGAGCGTCCCGCGAGCCAGGTCGGCGAGGAGCCCGGCGGCGGTCTCCGTCAGGTAGGAGAGGGGGCGGCTCTCGTACACCTCGACGCAGAGCAGCCGGGGGGCCTCGGCGTCCGGGCCGGTGAGGCCGAGGGCGGCGGCCGAGTAGATGAGGGTGCGGTCGAGGTCGCTGGCGACGAGGGTGGTCACGCGCCCACCGCCTTGCCGTCGGCGCCGGTGGCGCCCCGCGTGTAGCGGGGGTGGATGAGGCCGACGCAGGTGTACGGGAGGTCGTCGCGCTCCTCCACCGGCACGCCCCGCTGCTCCGCGAGGAGCCGTATGTGGGCGAGGTCGGCGTCGGCGCCCCGGCGGGCCAGGATCTTCCAGGGGACGCGCCGCAGCAGGACCCGGGTGGTCTCGCCGACGCCCGGCTTCACGAGGTTGACGTCGTGGATGCCCTGCTCCTCGCTGATCCGCTCGACGGCGGCCCACCCCTCCCAGGTGGGGGCGCGGTCGGCCGCGACCGCCTCCTTCACCTGCTCGTCCACGGCCTCGGCGACCTCGTCGAAGCGGGACTCGACCGCCGCGACGAAGGCACGGGACACGTCGGTGCCGGCCAGCTCCCGGTAGAACTTGGCCCCGTGGTAGTCGCTCGGGCCGACCAGGTCCGCGCGGAGGACGGTGCGCGATATCAGCCCGGACACGGTGGAGTTCAGGCAGGCGGACGGGATGAGGAAGTCCTCCCGGGTGCCGTAGGTGCGCACGCAGGAGCCGGGGTCGGCGAGGACCGCGATCTCCGGGTTGAAGCGGGGGAACTCCGCGAGGGCGTCGGCCAGTTCCCGGGTGATGGCCCCCTTGCCGGTCCAGCCGTCCACGAAGACCACGTCCGCCGGGTCGTGGTGGGCGGCGAGCCAGCGCAGCGCGTTGGCGTCGATGCCGCGGCCGCGGACGATCGACACCGCGTAGTGCGGCAGCTCCACGCCGTGCCGCCGCAGCGCCCACCTCCGCATGAGCACGCCCACCGGGGTACCGGCGCGGGCCAGCGACACCAGGACGGGCCGCGGGGAGCGCTCGGCGAGCACCAGCTCGGTGACGGTGCCGACGGCTCGCGCGATACGCGCCGCAGACCCGGCCAGGGCGTCCCGGTACAGCTCCTGGTACTCCTCGGTCGGCTGGTACTCGACCGGCAGCGACTCGGCGTAGTGCGCCCCACCGCGCTGCACCGCCTCCTCGCGTTCCTCGACGGGCGCCTCCAGCGCCACGGCGGAGAGGTCCTGGAGCAGCCAGCCGACGTCGTCGGGCTCGTACGAGGAGAACTCGGGGCCACGCAGGGGGTCGGGCAGCACGGTGGGCTCCTGCCGGTCGGCGGTGGGGGGCGCGGAGGTGCGAGGTGCGGGGGTGCGGGCCGGTATGACAGCGAGGGCGACCCGGGGCGCGGCGGTGCCCAGCCGCGCGAGCAGCCCGTCCGGGGCGTGCAGCGCCGGGGTGTCGGCGACGCTGTCGACCACGGCGAGGACGGTGTCGAAGCCGCCGCCCGTGACGTTGTACGCGTACCGCTCACCGGGCCCGTCGGCCGGGTCGTCGTGGGCCGGGAAGGTGAGGCGGGTGCGGATGGCGTAGCCGGGGTCGTCCACGGCGAGGACCGGCGAGCGTGTGGTGGTGGAGAACCGCACGTCGAGCCCGGCCTCCTCCAACACCCGGCCGAGGACCAGCGGCGCGTACATGAGCTCCTCGAAGCCCAGTACGAGGACGCGACCGGCCTGCTCGGGGCCGCCGAGCCCGGCGACGATCCGGTCGGCCATGGCGGGCAGGGCATCCTGGAGGCGGGCCCGGTGGTCCGGGGTGAAGCCGTGGCGGCCGCCGTCGGGCACGCCCGCGGGCCAGCCCAGCTCCAGGCGGACGGGGGCGGCGACCGATTCGGGGGGCGCGGGGGCGGCGGGGGCGCGGCCGTCCTGCTCCTCGACGAGCCGCAGCCCCCGGGCGAGGACGTCGTCGGGCAGGCGGACCGTGCCCCGGGCGTGGGCGACGACGTCGATCCGGGCGCCGGTCTCCTCGGCGAAGGCGGCGAGGCGGTCCGCGTCGCCGGGGGCCCGCATGTCGACCAGGGCGACGATCACGTAGTGGGCGCGCGGATGGCGGGCGTGCAGGTCGCGCAGGGTGTTGAGGACGGTGTTGCCGGTGGAGAACTCGTCGTCCACCAGGACCAGCGGCCCACGGCCCGCCTCACCGCCCCGGTCGAAGAAGGCGGGGTCCTCGGGGAGCAGCAGGTGGGAGGTGGCGTGCGAGTGGGACTCCTCGAAGCCGCCCGCGCGGGGCACCGAGGCGACCGGGCGCCGGGTCGAGTGCAGGTAGGGAGCGGACTCCAGGCCGTCGGCGACGGCGTGGCCGAGCGCGGTCGCCGTCTCCGCGTAGCCGAGGACCACCGCGCGGGCGGCCTGCTCGGGGCCGAGGAGAGCGCGGACGCGGCGGCCCAGTGAGACGCCGTGGCCGTGGACGACCGAGGGCCGCTGCGGCACGTGCTTGCCGAGGACTCCGGAGACGAGCAGATGCGCCCGCTTGGGGTTGCGGCGCAGCGCCAGGCCGAGGAGGCCGCGCAGCTCGTCGTCGCCGGCCAGCTCTATGCCGAGCCGGTCGGAGACCCAGGTTCCGGTCCACACCACGTCGTTCGTCACTTCTCTCTTCTCGGGGCACGCCCTCGGGCGCTCTTCCAGCGTGCGCCCGACGGGCGCCGCGTACCTCTTGTGCTGTTGTGATCGTTGACACGGCCGGGCTGTCAGGGCGGTGCCCGCGCGCGTCAGGCGGTCGGACTTCGGCATTCCGGTGCGCCCCTGAGCCCCGGCCGACGGCGGGGCGCCCGCGGGCGGTCAGCCGGAGAGCGCCTCCCCCAGCAGCTCCACGAAGCCCACGTCCTCCGCCGCGACGCCGAACGCCTCGGCCCGCAGCAGGGTGCGCTGCGCCCAGGCCCGGTGCGGCTTCACCTCGTTCATCTTGTTGGTGTACGCGGAACGCAGCACTCCGCCGCCGTCGCGTTCGGGCCGCAGGATGTCCTGGGCGTCGCTGTACTCCTCGTGGCTGACCACGGAGAGCGCGTGCACGGGCAGGACGTGGGAGGGGTGGATGCAGGTCTTGCCGAGCAGACCGTTGGCCCGGTCCAGCTCGATCTCGCGGAGGAGACCGTCCATGTCGTGCTCGATGAGCGAGGCGCGCAGCTCCTCGGCGCGGCCCAGGAAGGGACTGCGGCGGAGCTGCGGCTTGAACATGCGCTCCTGGACGCGGAAGTACTCCCAGACCGGCCCGGTGACGGTGAAGCCGGTGCCGTCCGCGCGGCCGAGGACGTTGACCACGTCGGCGATGACGGAGGCGACGATGTGGACGTCGTAGGCGGTCATGTCGGGCGGGCGGCGGAGCCCGTAGGCCGAGCAGAAGTCGGTGACGCCCAGGCGCAGGGCGAGGACCCGGTCGCGGTACTTGTCGACGGTACGGGCGATCCCGGTCAGCGTCTCGGTGCGGGTCTCGACGTGGAGCAGCTCGGGGGATTCCAGGACGGGCATGGCGAAGAGGCGGTGGCCGCTGTGTGCCTCGGCGGTGGCGAGCGCCTCCAGGTAGGGCACGCCGCGCTCCTCGGTGAACTTGGGGAGCACGAAGCCGGAGAGCAGGCGGACGGCGGGGCCGAGCCTGCTCACGAGGTCGGGGATCTGCTCGGGGCTGCGGACCCGGATGAACAGCAGCGGGGGTTCCGCCTCGCCCGCCTCGGCCCGGTCGGCGAGGTCGGTGAACTGGGCGACGAGATTGGCCTCGGCGCCGGGGACGTCGGCGTCGGCGATCGAGTCCTCCAGGCAGAGCACCATGGAGACGACGCCGCGGGCGGCCTGCTTGTGGATGTCGCCGGCGAGGGTGGGGCGGGTGGCGGGGCTGTACAGCGTGGCCCCGAGAGCGGTGGCCAGGATGGGGGCCGGCGACTCGGCCGTGAAGACGGCGGGTTCCCGATGGAAGAGGCGCCGCCGCGCTTCAGGGGCAAGATGCCCGAAATGACGCATGTAAATCCCCCGTAGTGCCTGGGTGGCCGCGAAGATGTGGCCGGTAATAGTACGTAGGAGCGCATATCCAGGGTTCCCGTCCGGCATGAATTTCTGGTAACCCGGGCGCGTCGCCCCAGCGCACCGGCCAAGATCGGCGGACCCCCGCATTGTCCGCCGTACCTCGCAGAAGGCAGGATGACCGCATGACGCACGCCATGCTGAAGGGGTCCAACGTCCCGCTGGACGCGACGGCCGTCCGCGCCGTCCTCTGTTGGACGGCCGCCCCGGACGTGCCGGACGTGGACGCGTCGGCGCTGCTGCTCGCCGACGACGACCGGGTGCGCTCGGACGAGGACTTCGTCTTCTACAACCAGCCCCGGCACCCCTCCGGCGCGGTCTGGCGGCTCGGCAAGCGGCGTCTGCCGGAAGGGCTCACCGACACCCTCCAGGCCGACCTCGCGGGCCTGGAACCGCAGGTGCGGCGCATACTCCTGGTCGCCTCCACCGACGACCTGCCCTTCGAGCGCGTCCCGTCCCTCCGCATCGACCTGTACGACACCTCCGGCGCCGACTCCACCGGCGCCGCCGACGGCGCTCCGGTGGCCACCTTCGAGGTGCAGCCCGAGACCGGCGCCGAGACGGCGCTGATCTGCGGCGAGCTGTACCGCCGCGGTGAAGGCTGGAAGTTCCGGGCGCTGGGTGAGGGGTACTCCAACGGACTCGTGGGGCTCGCCACCGACTTCGGCATCTCCGTCGACGACTCCGAGGAGGACGCGGACCCCGCGCAGGCCGTGGACCCCGCCGAGGTTCTCGACGCACCGGAGTTCCCGGCGGCCCCCGAAGCCCCGGCACCCGCGGCCTCGCAGCCGCTGCCGCCCACCGCCGCGGGGCCGCAGCCTCCGGCGCAGCCCGCCGTACCGCCGCCGCCGAGCTTCCCGCCGCCGGTCCCCGACCCGGAGGCCACCCGGGCGCCTCTGCCGCCGCAGGCACCGCCCCCACAACCGGCATACGGTTACCCGCAGCCCGCCGCGGCCGGGTACGGCTATCCGCAGCCCGCGGCCGCCGGTTACGGCTATCCCCCGCCCGGGCCGCAGCCGGCCTCCTCCTCGCAGACCCCGCCGCCGCACCAGCCCGCCTACGGCTACCCGCAGGCGGTCGGCGGGCCCGCCGGGTCGTTCCGGCTGCCACCGCAGGGGCCGCAGTTCATCGGCCGCTGACCTCGGCCGGCCGGTCGCCAGGGACCACCGGGCACGGGTGGCGGCCGGGACCGCAGCCGGTCAGCGGGCTCCGGTGTTCTTGAACCCGCGGCCCCACTGGAGCCCCCAGCCGTACAGCCGGTCGATCTCCGACTGGAACCCGTACACGTACTTGACCTCGCGCCGCACCACCAGTTCGCCCTTGAGGTTGTCGAGCGAGAAGACCGCGCACGACCGGGCCTGCGGAGCCCGCTCCTCCAGTTCGATCTCGATCCGCGGCCCCGTGGCCGGGTAGAGGGTGACGATGGCCTGGGTGCGGTCGAACGCCGGGGTCTTGTCGTAGATGTAGACGAAGACGAGGAGCCGTTTGATCTCCTCGCGCTGGTCGAGATTGACGTAGAGCGTCTCCCCCGAGCCCGAGCCGAACCGGTCGTCGCCGCTGAGCTTCACGTAAGGCGCGGTGTTGAGGTCGCCGAAGAGCTCACCGAGCGGCTGGACGACGCCCTTGGAGCCGTCGGCCAGCTCGTAGAGGCAGCCGATGTCGAGGTCGACGTTGACCACCCCCAGGGTGTGTGCCTGCACGACCTCGGGCTGAAACGCCTTGAGCGGGTGACGCAGCAGGGCGCGCGAGGAAGTGGTGGAGCGCTTGCCGAAGTCGGCCGGCCGCATCTGCCAGGAGAGGTTGACGCGGAGATTGCCGGTGGCCGCTCCCTGCTTCACGAGCGAGACCTGCGGCTGGCGCTTGGTCAGGCGTATCGAGTGGCTGCCGACGCTTCCCGAGTCGAACTGCGCCGCAGCGTTGCGCCCACCCAGCAGACCGTCCCAGAAGGACATGCCACCCCCAGAAACCTTCGGAATCGTCGTCGCCCATGCCTGCGGGGCGGCGCCGAGGTCGTCTCGACAGCCGCCCCGCTGGGAGCGTTCCTCAGTTCGGGCCCGGTCACACACCGGGCCGGGGCCGGAGTCAGACTCCGGAGGGAATTCCGGCCTTCCCCTGGGAGCTGCCGCCACCCTCTTCGGCGGCCAGCCTCCGGTTGCGGCGCACCGACGACCAGAACGAGAGGCCGATCAGCACCACACCGATGAGGCCCGTGATCATCTCGCTGATCTGGAAGCGGATGGTGACGAGGAGGATCACCGCGAGGGCGCCGATGGCGTAGTGGGCGCCGTGCTCCAGGTACACGTAGTCGTCCAGGGTGCCCTGCCGGACCAGGTACACGGTGAGCGAACGGACGTACATGGCACCGATACCGAGGCCGAGCGCCATCAGCACGATGTCGTTGGTGATCGCGAACGCGCCGATCACGCCGTCGAACGAGAACGAGGCGTCGAGCACTTCCAGGTAGAGGAACATGAAGAACGCCGCCTTACCGGCCAACTTCACCGCCGAGACCGGCTTCCCCTGCCGCTTGGCCGCTTCCTCGGCTTCCTGCTCCCGTTCCTCGCCCTCTTCGAGTTTGTCCTCGAAGAAGCTGGAGAGACCGCCGACGACCAGATATGTGATGAGGCCGGCGATGCCTGCCAGCAGCACCGTCTCCGCCTTGTCGGCATGGGTACCGCCGTGCTGGTGCGCCTGGCTCGCGAAGGTCATCGCGGAGAAGAGCAGCACCACGAGCGCGATGCAGACCGAGAGCATGTCCACGCGGCCGAGCTTGGCCAGCGGGCGCTCGATCCAGGTGAGCCACTTGATCTCCCGGTCCTCGAAGACGAAGTTAAGGAAGATCATCAACAGGAACATGCCACCGAACGCCGCGATCGACGGATGCGCGTCGGTGACGAGCTCCTGGTAGCGGTCCTTGTCGGTCATCGCCAGGTCGACGGCCTCGATGGGCCCGATCTTCGCGCTGATGGCGACGATGACGACGGGGAAGACCAGCCGCATGCCGAAGACGGCGATCAGGATGCCGATGGTGAGGAAGATCTTCTGCCAGAAGGCATTCATCTTCTTCAGGATTCCGGCGTTGACCACCGCGTTGTCGAAGGACAGCGAGATTTCGAGGATGGACAGGATCGCCACGACCCCGAAGCCCGCCCACCCCCCGTAAAGCACGGCTGCGGCGAGTCCGAGCGCGGTGACCGCGAAGGACCAGCCGAAGGTTTTCAGAACCACTGGATACCCAATCCCTGTATGTACTGCGAGGCTCCCCCGTCCGTACCCGGCCTTAGGAGACGCTGACCCCGAAGTCTAGAGCGATGCCCCTCAGGCCGGACGCGTACCCCTGTCCGACCGCCCGGAACTTCCACTCGCCCCCGTACCGGTACAGCTCGCCGAAGATCATCGCCGTCTCGGTGGAGGCGTCCTCGCTGAGGTCGTAGCGGGCGAGTTCCTGTCCGTCGGCCTGGTTGACCACGCGGATGAAGGCGTTGCTCACCTGCCCGAACGTCTGCCCGCGGACATCGGCGTCATGGATCGAGACCGGGAAGACGATCTTCTCGCAGTGGGCGGGCACCTGGGAGAGGTCGACCAGCAGGGACTCGTCGTCGCCGTCACCCTCGCCCGTGAGGTTGTCGCCGGTGTGCTCCACCGAGCCGTCCGGGCTCTTGAGGTTGTTGTAGAAGACGAACCACTCGTCGCCCATCACCCGGCCCGAGGCGCACAGCAGCGCGCTCGCGTCGAGGTCGAACGGGGCGCCGGTGGTGGAGCGGGCATCCCAGCCGAGGCCGACAAGTACCTGAGTGAGGTTCGGCGCGGCCTTGGAGAGGGAGACATTTCCCCCCTTGGCGAGCGTGACACCCATGATCGTGATCCTCCCCGATGTGACGGCGTGCGCATTCTTGACGAGGTCCGGCGCCGCACGGAAGCGTGCGGCGCCGGACGGGAACAGCCTGGGAGACTGCTCGGATCAGACGTTGACGGTCGGACGTCGACGGTCCGGCGCGGACCGGTCAGACGTTGACGCCGAAGTCCTGCGCGATGCCGCGCAGACCCGAGGCGTACCCCTGGCCGATGGCGCGGAACTTCCACTCCGCGCCGTTGCGGTAAAGCTCGCCGAAGACCATGGCGGTCTCCGTCGACGCGTCCTCGGAGAGGTCGTAGCGGGCGATCTCCTGCTCGTTGGCCTGGTTGACCACGCGGATGAACGCGTTGCGCACCTGGCCGAAGGACTGCTGACGGCTCTCGGCCTCGTAGATGGAGACCGGGAACACGATCTTGGTGACCTCGGCCGGGACGCCGGCCAGGTTCACCTTGATCTGCTCGTCGTCGCCCTCGCCCTCACCGGTGATGTTGTCGCCGGTGTGCTCGACCGAGCCGTCGGGGCTCTTGAGGTTGTTGAAGAACACGAAGCCCTGGTCGCTGGAGACCTTGCCGTCCGCGTTCGTCAGGATGGCGCTGGCGTCGAGGTCGAAGTCGGTACCCGTGGTGGTACGGACGTCCCACCCCAGACCGATGGTGACCGCGGTCAGGCCAGGTGCCTCCTTGGTCAGCGAGACATTGCCGCCCTTGCTGAGGCTGACTCCCACGAGTCCTCCATTCGCTGTCGAGGGGGCCGGACCGGACGCGGCGGTGCCGCACAGTCCGTCCGCCCCCGTCGTCGTTCAGTGGTGTCGGGTGAACGTCTGGATACTAGTGACGGGTTCCCGCGTGCACCGGGTGTTAGCCCTGACAGATCAGAGCGTGTCCAGTGCCTTCAGGTACTCGTTGAGGTCGCGGGCGTCCGGCAGGTCGTTGACGACGGTCCAGCGGACGACACCCTCCTTGTCGATGATGAAAGTGCCGCGGACCGCGCAGCCCTTCGTGTCGTCGAAGACCTCGTAGGCGCGCGACGCCTCGCCGTGCGGCCAGAAATCCGACAGCAGGGGGTACTCCAGCCCCTCCTGCTCCGCGAAGACGCGCAGCGCGAACGGCGAGTCGTTCGAGACGGCGAGGAGCTGGGTGTCGTCGTTGACGAACTTCGGCAGCTCCTCGCG
Organism: Streptomyces sp. NPDC058373; assembly: GCF_042723275.1. NCBI lineage: Bacteria > Bacillati > Actinomycetota > Actinomycetes > Kitasatosporales > Streptomycetaceae > Streptomyces > Streptomyces sp. NPDC058373. Next base: position 30,859 of record NZ_JBHXJE010000037.1, read on the forward strand.
CAGCGCGCAGAGCTCGCCCGTGCACACGCCGGTGAACGCGAACGGGTAGAAGAGGAGCACCACGTTCTTCTCGCCGCGGAAGTCCGAGAGCTTCACGGTCTGGCCGTGCTGGTCCTTCAGCTCGAAGTCCGGGGCCTTGGTGCCAACCTCGATCGCCATGGATACGCATCCCTTCACTGGGCCGGTGAGCGGTCTCCCGCAGGCCGGATGCGGCCGGAGGGAGGTACGCCCACCCTACGCACGCCCCCCGCCCCCGGAACGCGCCAGGCCCCCTCGGTCACGGCCGAGGGGGCCTGGCGGACGGCGTGGCCGCTCCGGGACGCGGACGGGCGGCTGCCCGTCGTCCACGTCGTGACAGATGCGGTTCAGCGCTTGGACTTGGCGCCCTTGGGCGTGACCAGGCGGCTGCCGGTCCAGTCCTTGCCGGCGTTGATGCTCTTGGTCTGGGCGAGGCCCGCCGTCTGGGCGGCCTCGTTGATCTCGCTCGGCTCGATGTAGCCGTCCCTGCCCGTCTTCGGGGTCAGCAGCCACACGGGCTGGCCGTCCTCGACGAGCTGCGAGGCGTCGACCAGTGCGTCGGTCAGATCGCCGTCGTCCTCGCGGAACCAGAGCATGACGGAGTCGGCCACATCGTCGTACTCCTCGTCGGCGAGTTCGCCGCCGATGAGGGCTTCGATGGCCTCACGGAGCTCTTGATCGACATCGTCGTCGTAGCCGATCTCCTGGACCACCTGCTCGGGCTGGAAACCCAGCCTTGCGGCAGGGTTGGTCCGCTCCTCCGCGTGGTCCGCGGTCGCGCTCACGGTGTGCCTCCTGATCATGTTTCGGGAAATGCTGCTGCCACGCGCGGGCGCGAAGCATTGGCCGTAGTCCACACGGGCGCGACGGATCGCGCAAGTACCCGGCCGTCGAGACTGCCGAAACGGTGACGTTCCATCCCGTCCCGACGCATCCGACACCACGAGTTTACGCAGGTCCGTGGCGCCGGTCACCGTCGAGCACGCGGAACGGCCCTCCAGGAGGCCCCTGCGGGGCGCCAGGACCGAACGGTCATGCGATATCCACCGGGGCCCCGGGCGTATCGTTGCGATTTGGGTCGGCTCACGCCGCACCACCCTCGGGGAGCCGTCGGCCGGGCTTCCCCGGTTGGCGGTTACCGCCGGGTAGAGATGACGGATCCGCCCCACAGATGGACCATGGGGAGCGGCCCGACCTCCCTGACGTGCACGACCGAACAGCGAAGGAACAGCGTGGCTTCCGGACCCGATCGCAACCCGATCATCATTGGCGGCCTGCCCAGCCAGGTCCCGGACTTCGATCCCGAAGAGACCCGGGAATGGCTGGACTCCCTCGACGCCGCCGTCGACGAGCGCGGCCGGGAGCGGGCGCGCTATCTCATGCTCCGCCTGATCGAGCGGGCCCGCGAGAAGCGGGTCGCCGTCCCGGAGATGCGCAGCACGGACTACGTCAACACCATCGCCACCAAGGACGAGCCCTTCTTCCCCGGCAACGAGGAGGTCGAGCGGAAGATCCTCAACGCGACCCGGTGGAACGCCGCGGTGATGGTCTCCCGCGCACAGCGCCCCGGTATCGGCGTCGGCGGGCACATCGCGACCTTCGCCTCCTCGGCCTCGCTGTACGACGTCGGCTTCAACCACTTCTTCCGCGGCAAGGACGAGGGGGACGGCGGCGACCAGATCTTCTTCCAGGGACACGCCTCCCCCGGGATCTACGCCCGCGCTTTCCTCCTGGACCGCTTCACCGAGGAGCAGCTCGACGGCTTCCGCCAGGAGAAGTCGAAGGGGCCGAACGGGCTCTCCAGCTATCCGCACCCGCGCTCCATGCCGGACTTCTGGGAGTTCCCCACCGTCTCGATGGGGCTCGGCCCGCTGGGCGCGATCTTCCAGGCGCGGATGAACCGCTACATGGAGGCCCGCGGCATCGCCGACACCTCCGCCTCTCACGTGTGGGCGTTCCTCGGCGACGGGGAGATGGACGAGCCGGAGTCGATCGGCCAGCTCTCGATCGCCGCTCGCGAGGGGCTCGACAACCTCACCTTCGTCGTCAACTGCAACCTCCAGCGCCTCGACGGGCCGGTCCGCGGCAACGGCAAGATCATCCAGGAACTGGAGTCGCAGTTCCGCGGCGCCGGCTGGAACGTGATCAAGCTCGTCTGGGACCGCTCCTGGGACCCGCTGCTGGCCCAGGACCGCGACGGCCTGCTGGTCAACAAGTTGAACACCACGCCGGACGGGCAGTTCCAGACCTACGCCACCGAGACCGGCTCCTACATCCGCGAGCACTTCTTCGGCACCGACCAGCGGCTGCGGACCATGGTCGAGAACATGACCGACGACCAGGTCCTGCACCTGGGACGCGGCGGTCACGACCACCGGAAGATCTATGCGGCGTTCGCCGCGGCCAAGGCCCACAAGGGCCAGCCGACGGTGATCCTGGCGCAGACCGTCAAGGGGTGGACCCTTGGCCCGAACTTCGAGGGCCGCAACGCCACCCACCAGATGAAGAAGCTGACCGTCGCCGACCTCAAGGGCTTCCGTGACCGGCTTCATCTGCCGATCCCCGACAAGGAGTTGGAGGACGGCCTGCCGCCGTACTTCCACCCCGGCCCCAAGTCGGAGGAGATCCAGTACATGCACGACCGCCGGCGCGCGCTCGGCGGTTACGTGCCGACCCGCGTGGTGCGGGCCGAGCCGCTTCCGCTGCCGGCCGACAAGACGTACGCCAGCGTCAAGAAGGGGTCGGGTCAGCAGGCCATCGCCACGACGATGGCGTTCGTCCGGCTCCTCAAGGACCTCATGAGGGACAAGGAGATCGGCAAGCGCTTCGTGCTGATCGCCCCGGACGAGTACCGCACATTCGGAATGGACTCGTTCTTCCCCAGCGCCAAGATCTACAACCCGCTGGGGCAGCAGTACGAGTCCGTCGACCGTGAACTGCTCCTGGCGTACAAGGAGTCGCCGACCGGCCAGATGCTGCACGACGGCATCTCGGAGGCCGGCTGCACGGCCTCCCTGATCGCGGCCGGCTCCGCCTACGCCACGCACGGCGAACCGCTCATCCCGGTCTACGTCTTCTACTCGATGTTCGGGTTCCAGCGGACCGGTGACCAGTTCTGGCAGATGGCGGACCAGCTGGCGCGTGGGTTCGTGCTCGGCGCCACCGCGGGGCGGACCACCCTCACCGGCGAAGGGCTCCAGCACGCCGACGGCCACTCCCAGCTCCTCGCCTCCACCAACCCGGCGGTCGTCGCCTACGACCCGGCGTACGGCTACGAGATCGCCCACATCGTCCAGGACGGCCTGCGGCGGATGTACGGGCCGGACAGCGAGGACGTCTTCTACTACCTCACGGTCTACAACGAGCCGATCCAGCACCCCGCGGAGCCGGACGACGTTGATGTCGAGGGCATCCTCAAGGGCGTGCACCGGCTGCGGTCCGGTGACTCCGGGGAGATCCCGGCACAGATCCTCGCCTCCGGTGTGGCCGTGCCGTGGGCGCTGGAGGCCCAGCGGATCCTGGCGGAGGAGTGGGACGTGCGGGCCGACGTGTGGTCGGCGACCTCGTGGAACGAGCTGCGCCGCGAGGCGATCGACGTGGAGCGCCACAACCTGCTGCACCCGGAGGAGGAGCAGCGGGTGCCGTACGTGACCCAGAAGTTCTCCGGTGCGGAGGGGCCCTTCGTGGCGGTCTCCGACTGGATGCGCGCCGTCCCGGACCAGATCTCCCGCTGGGTGCCCGGAACCTACCAGTCGCTCGGTGCCGACGGGTTCGGTTTCGCCGACACCCGGGGTGCCGCACGGCGGTACTTCCACATCGACGCGCAGTCGATCGTGCTGGCCGTGCTGACCGAGCTGGCCCGTGAGGGCAAGGTCGACCGGGCCGCCCTCAAGCAGGCGATGGACCGGTACCAGCTTCTCGACGTGGCGTCCGCGGACCCGGGGGCGGCGGGCGGCGACGCCTGACCCGCGCACGGTCTGGTGCGGCCCGGAGGGCGGTGGAGCGATCGGCTCCGCCGCCCTCCGGCATGTCCGGAGCAGCCGGGCCGCCGCTGCCGAGAGGCGGCGGAGCCCGCCGCACACGGGGGAGACGGAAGCGAGCAGGGGCGGACGCCTGCGGAGGACTGCCCGGTGCGAGGTGGCTGATGCGGCGCCGCAGCAGGAGGCGTCCCGTTGCCGGGCGCCCGCTCGGCCGGCCGGGGACGGCACGCTCCTCGGCGGAACGGCAGAGCGTGACGGGACCGGACGCGGCACGGCTGCGCGGAAGGCGGGGACGGGATGGCGTGGGCCGCGGCGCCGCACGGTCAGTTCTCCCAGATCTTGAAGGCGCGCACACCGTAGGGGGAGTCGGGCTGCCAGGTCCCGCTGCCGGGGTGGGTGTCGAACTCGCCGGTCTCGGCGCACTCGGCCGACTGGTAGGTGGTGACCGGGCGCCCTGTCCGGTTGGCGAGGGCGTGCGCCATGGCCCCGGAGGGGAGAGGGACGCAGCTTTCGATGTCGGTGTCGGAGAGTTCGAAGACGTGGCGCCTGCCGGTGAACTCGGCTTTCTGCCAGAGGCAGAGCTGACCGGCACCGCAGGGAGGCAGGCCGCCCTGCCCGGCGGACTCGGCACGGACCGCCGCCGGCCCGGCCGGAACCGCCGAGGTGGGTGCGAGCGCGACCGCGGTGGACAGCGCGGCGACGGCCACGACCGTCAGCGAGGTCAGCCGGCGGCTCGCGGCCGCCCGGGCGAGCAGGCCCCGGACAAACCCACTGGCCCGCCCCTGGCCTGAGCCCGCAGGTCGTGAGGCAGCCGGTGCCGCGGCGTGCCGGACGGTGCGGGGCGGGAAGGGGCGGCGACGCGCGGTGGGGGCCACCACCCGGTCCCGGTGGATGCCGTGTCCTGTGTGGGGCGCGTTGGGCTGCGTCGGCTTCATCGGCTTCGTCATGTTGATTCCCCGTTTCTCTGTGGGATGGGTCGGTGGTCGGGATGGGCCGGTGGTGGGGGTGGATCGGTGGGCCGGCTGCCGGTCGGTAGTTGGTCTGTCGCTTCGAGTAAGGGCGGTTGGGTGGACAGGTCTGATGGACGGCGGGGTCGGACGCGGGCGCCGGCGCCCGTGGCGGTTGGGTGGTCGGCCATGAACTTCACGCTTCAGCCACCGCCTCCGCGGAGGAGCGGGGCCGGCGCCGTGGCCGCTGTGTCCATGACGAATGCGCCGCTGCTGCGGCGTGCGCGTCTGTGGTGAGGTCCCGGACAGGGCACCGGCCGGCGATCGGGCCGGAGCCCGGATGCGTCGGCAGTGCGGCCGGTGACAGAACTGTGGACCGTCCTGGGCCGCGGAGGGAAGCTCCGAGGCCCGCCACCAGCCTGATAGGTGAACTTGGCCGCGCGGTGATCACCGGTAGCGGTTGTTCCGCGTTCCGGTGGGGAAGCGCCTGGTTTTCCGAGCACCGGGCTCAGGCGGTGTTCCCGCACGCGGGAGGGCCCGGAGCCCCCTCAGGGAAGGGTGGACAGGCCTTCGGGACGGTTTCGGGCGGCGCCTCGGCCCGCACGGGGCTGTGCTCGAACGAGTGACACAACCCCGCCCGGGGGCTGCCCTCACCGTGCGGCCTCGCACCGTGCCAGGCATGGCCCTCCGTGCCATTCGGGCGGTCCCCGCGTGTCCGCGGAGACCGGTTCCGCCCGTTGACGGGCCCGATTGACGGCCCCTCCGTACACGGAAAGTCACCAGGTGAAAGCACATGCACCCGCTTTGCCGCAAAGGCCCGCCCGGTTCAGTGACCTGACCCACGGCTGCTCAAAGCAGTGCCGACGGTCTCCTAGGGTGTCCCGCAGTGACTTCCTTCGACTCATCCCCCCAGCTCAACGTCTGGCGCACCCTGCTCGCCCTGGCGATCGTCCTCGTCATGCTGGCGACCTCCGGCTGGACAGCCGCGCGTCATCAGCGGGGCGACACCAACCCGCTGCAGCGGGCGCTGAACGCGTGGAGTGACGGCCACTTCCAGGGCAAGGCGCTGCCCGCCGCCGACTCCCCCTCGGCCGACCTGGCCGGCTTCTTCGCCGCGCTCAGCCGCGATCAACGGCTCGGCCTCGCCGAGCGGTACCCGCTGGCGGTCGGGAACATGAACGGGGCGCCCCCGAAGCTCCGCTACTGGGCGAACCGGATCGCACTCGGGAAAGCGGTGGGCGTGGAACGGGAACGGACCCGTGACCACCGTCTCTCCGCGGGCGGGCGGCAGGAGGCCGAGCGGAGGATGCACCGCTTCATCTCCCTGATGCATCCCAAGCGCCACGTGCTCGCGTTCGACCCCACCGGACGGGGGCGGGTCGCCGAGGTCTTCGGTGACCTCGACCGCGCCGCCCGGGTCTCTGTCGTCGTGCCGGGCGTCGACACGGACGTGCTGACCTACGAACGGACCTACCGCTCGTTCTCCGCCCCGGCGGGGATGGCCAAGTCGCTGTACAAGGCGGAGCGCGCCCAGCGCACCGGCAGTCTGCCGCGCTCCGCCTCGGGGGCTCCGCGGGTAGCCGTGATCGCCTGGGCCGACTACACCTCTCCCGTAGGCATCGGTGTGGACGCCGTCACGGCCAAGCGGGCGGAGGACGGCGCGGTGAGACTCACCAACCTGGTCAGGAGCCTGCCCGGGCGGAAATCGGTCGCCCTGTACTGCCACAGTTACGGGTCGGTGGTCTGCGGAGTCTCGGCTCGGGACCTGCCGTCCCGGGTGACCGACATCGCGGTGGCCGGAAGCCCGGGCATGCGCGCCGCCAACGCCGCTCAGCTGGACACGGCGGCGCGGGTCTGGGCGATGCGGGACCAGGACGACTGGATCGGGGAGCTCCCCAATCTCGAACTCGCCGGAGTGGGCCACGGCACCGACCCCGTGTCGGTGGAGTTCGGGGCGCGTGTGCTCTCCGCCCGCGGTGCCGCCGGGCACGCGGGCTATTTCGAGCCGGGCACGGAGAGCCTCGACAACTTCGCCCGGATCGGCGTGGGCGCCTACCAGACGGTGCGGTGCGCGGCCGGCACGAACAGCTGTTATCACGACGCCGAGGACGTCGTCTCTGCCTGACGCGCGTAGAGACGGCAGGGCGACGGGCCCGCCGGGAAAGGGGACGAGAAGAAGCGTGGCACATACGATGAGCCGCATGGGTGACGTATTGGCTGGATCTCATGCCGCCTGGGAGATCGACTCCGACTCCGTGCTCATCCGCTTCGAACGGGGCATCCGGACACCGAAGCTTTTTCAGGCGCTCGGTGAACGGCACGTCCCACTGGAGGCGTTGGACACGGTCTCGCTGGCTCCCGGCAGACGCGGGACCGTAGTGGTGCGCGCGGTGGCCCGGGCAGGCGCCGATGCCTTGATGGACGCGGCCTCCGGCCAGCTGAAGGAGGGCTGCGACCCGTACCGCCTGGTGCTGCCCTCGGCACAGGAGGAGCAGGCCCGCGAGCAGGTGGACGAGTTGAACAAGCTGATCGCGGACCGTCCCGCCCCGGCCTCCGTCCGCGATCTGGTGGCGCCGCCCGAGGCGCCTCTGCACTTCAAGGCGTACGACGGCAAAGCCTCCTTCGACGGTGCCGCGGTGTCCTTCCGCTGGTCCCCCACCGGCGCCTCCACCGAGAAGTGGAAGGCGGGCGACCAGATGTTCCCCGTGGCCGAGCTGGCGGACGTCGAGTGGCGCTCGCCCGAGGTGTTCGACGGCTGCCTGCGCCTGGTGCGGCGGGCCGGAACGGTGGCGCAGCCCGCCCGATCCGAACTGGACCCGGCCTCGGTGGTGTTCGGTTCCGGCTACGGCCCCGTTCATGAGTCGCTGCCGTTCGCCGCGGCGGTACTGGCCGCGGTACGGGCGGCCGAGCGCGCGGCGGAGAACCGGCCCGCGGAGAGCGCCCGGATCCCGCTCCGACGCGACCCGGCGGACATCGCCGAACGCATCCGCCACCTCGGCGATCTGCACCAGGCCGGCCTGGTGACCGATGAGGAGTTCGTCAGCAAGAAGACGCAGTTGCTCTCCGAGCTGTGATCGCGCGGCCGGGCCACCTCGTGATCCGCCCGACTGCAGCCCGGCAGGCCGGGACCAGGCTGCCGAGCCGTCTCCGCCGTACCGAACAGAATGCCCCTCTTTCGGATACTTGTCCGCATACCCCGGTATGACACTCGATGCAGCTCCGCAGTATGACGCGGTCCCGTGATCCGCTGCCTAGGCTGTGCGAGTCATGAAGACCGAATCGCCGCGTGACCTCGACGAGTCCCCCTGGCCCCGCGGACGCCTGGGGAAGCTCCAGCCCCAGTTCCTTCGCGGTGCCCTCGGCCACGTACGGGAGTGGGGCCGTCGCACGGCCGCCATCTCGGCCGTGCGTTCCTCCCGCAAGGAACTGCGTTCTCTGGGCCTGGCCCTGGGCACACCCGCCGACTCGACCCGTCCGCTGCTGTCGGGGGCGCGGAAGGCGTGGGTGCGCTGGACGCCGCAGGTGCTGGCCTTCGCGGCGGTGTCGGCCCTGCTGCCGGTCACGACGACCGTCCTGGTCCAGGACTACGGGATGAACGGAGCACTGGCCGGGGCCTTCGCCACGGCGCAGACCACTCCGCTCCTGCTGGCCGTGTCCCGTCCTGTGCAGGCCTGGTGGGTGATCTTCACCGCCGACATCGTCGCGGCCGTCGTCATGCTGGGCGTCCCCGGTCTGGACGGAAGATCATGGCCGTGGACACCGATGAACATCGTGGGCTACCAGCTGCTCATGATCTGCCTGGGCTTGCGGGCGGGCAGGCGGACCCTGATCGCCGTGTGGCTCGCCACCGGCTGCGCCGGTCTCCTCTTCGAGCTCCTCTCCCAGGAGCACAGCGACGGCAGCCAGCTCCTCCTCTTCACGTTGTCCGGAGCGCTCCTGCTGCTCTCGGCGACGCTCCGGGAGAGGGGCGACGCGCAGCGGAAGCTGGTCGAGCAGGAGACGATCAGCGAGGCGGAGCGTTCCCATCGGACGCTCCTGGAGGAACGCAACCGCATCGCGCGGGAGTTGCACGACGTGGTGGCCCACCACATGTCCCTCATCACCGTGCAGGCGGACTCGGCGCGCTACCGCATACCGGATCTGGACCAGGCGGCGGTGCGCGAGTTCAGTTCCATCGCGGAGAGCGCGCGCGAATCGCTGAAGGAGATGCGCCGCATCCTGTCGGTGCTGCGGAGCGAGAACGCCGAGGGGGAACGGACACCGCAGCCGGGCCTGCGGCAGTTGAGCCAGCTCGTGGAGGCGACCGTCCGGGCGGGTGTACCGGTGACCATGTCGCGGACGGAGGTGGAGATCGCCGCGATGGTGGCCGATCTTCCGGCCTCGCTCGACCTGTCGGTCTACCGCATCGTCCAGGAAGCCCTGGCCAACGTCGTACGGCACGCGCCGGAAGCATCGACCACGATCTCCGTCTCCGTGGAGGACGACTCCGTCACCGTGGTCATCGTGAACGGGCCGGGGCGCAGGCGCCTGGTGCCGCTGGAGATCTCGGGGACGGGCCACGGACTGGTGGGGATGCGGGAAAGGGTCCGGCTCGTCGGAGGGACCCTCGACACCGGCCCCTTGCCCGGCGGAGGATTCCGTGTCGCCGCTCGACTCCCCCGTCACGAAAAGGAACCCGACACCGCATGAGCATCCGCGTGATCATCGTTGACGACCAGGGCATGGTGCGGGCGGGTTTCGCCGCGCTGCTGTCCGCGCAGTCGGACATCGACGTCGTCGGCGAGGCGGCCGACGGGCGGAGCGGCATCGAGGTGAGCCGCAAGACTCATCCCGACATCGTCCTGATGGATGTGCGGATGCCGGAGATGGACGGCCTGGCGGCCACCCGGGAGCTGCTGAGTCCCGAGCCCGGGACGGCCCACAGACCGAAGGTCATCATGCTGACCACCTTCGACGTCGACGACTACGTGTACGAGGCGCTGCACGCCGGAGCCTCCGGGTTCCTGCTGAAGGACTCCCCGCCGGCCAGCCTGGTGGCGGCGGTCCGTGTCATCCACGGGGGTAACGCGCTGCTCGATCCCGTGGTCACCCGCCGGTTCATCGAGGACGTCGTCCGGCGGCAGCCCCGCCCCCGACGCGACCCCCGGCTGCAGTTGAACGGCCTCACACCGCGGGAGACGGAGGTACTGGAGCTGGTGGCCCGCGGGCTGTCCAATCTGGAGATCGCCGAGAAGCTCGTGCTGGCCGAGCAGACGGTGAAGACCCACATCAGCAGGATCCTCGCGAAACTCGGCATCCGGGACCGTGCCCAAGCGGTCATCGCCGCCTACGAGTCCGGGCTCGTCAAGCCCGGTGACAGCGTGCGCTGACGGCCGCTCGCCTCCCACTCCGACCGTCTGGCCGCTCGCCCGCCAGACGGCCTCTCTGTCCGGCGCGCCTCACCCACCCCCTACTGGGGTATGACACCGCACTTGGCTCTCCAGTGTGAAGCCCGAGCGGGTGTCATCTTCCTACGTTTCTCTCCAACAGGCCGGACACACGACCCGGCCGCAGGGAGACGGGGGAGCGAAATGCGGATGCGGGTGCGTTCAGCGAGGCCAGGGGCACGCTCGCGAGGCCGGCGCACGCTGGCGGGGCTCGCGCTGGCGTCGACGCTGATGACGGCCACCACGGGGTGGGCGGCGAGCGGCCAGCAGACACCCGTCTCGGGGCCGCCACCCGGCGCGTCGGCCTGGCGGAGCGACACCTCCGCGGGGCGAGAGCTCCCCGATCCGGCAAGCTCCACGCCGACCGAAGTCCACCGCTTCTTCCTCAGGCTGACACGTGATCAGCAGAAGCTTCTCGCCGAGCGTCACCCACTCGTGCTGGGCAATCTCGACGGTGCGCCGGCCCACCTGCGGTACGCCGCGAACGTCCTGGCGCTGGCCGACGCGCGCGCCAAGGAGCAGACCAAGGCCGACGACGCGCGGCTGACCACCGGTGAACGCGACCAGGCGGCCACACGGGCCGAAAGGTACCGCGGCCTTCTCGCGCCAGGACGGCAGATACTGGCCTTCGACCCCCGGGGCCGAGGACAGGTGGCGGAAGTCTTCGGCGACCTCGACGCGTCCCGGCACGTGGCGGTCATCGTGCCCGGGTCCGACATCGACCTCGGCACTTTCGACCGCTCGCGGAATCCCTACGGAGCACCGGCCGGTATGGCCCGCTCGCTCGCCGGGGCGACGGGGGACGACACCGCGGTCATCGCCTGGGTCGGCTACACCACCCCGGTCGGGCTCGGGCCCGACGCCGCGACAGGCCGCCTGGCCCAAGCGGGCGCGCCACGCCTGACGCGCTTCACCGAAGGGCTGGTGGCCACAGGACTCCCCCGCCCGGCGGTCTTCTGCCACAGCTACGGATCCGTGGTGTGCGGACTGGCGGCGCCCGGGCTCCGGGTGAGCGACCTGGTCGTGCTCGGCTCACCGGGGATGCGCGCGGCGGATTCCGGGAGCCTGCGCACCACTGCCCGCGTCTGGGCGGCCCGCAGCGCCGGGGACTGGATCGGAAAGGTGCCGCACGTGCGGCTCTTCGCACTGGGGCACGGGGCCGACCCGGCCGACCCGGGCTTCGGTGCCCGTTCCGTGCCCGCTCAGCGGGTGGACGGACACTCCGGCTACTTCGCCCCCGGCACCGACGCCCTCGCGGCCTTCGCCGCCATCGCGGAAGGCAAGGCGGCATGACCACCACCTGGCTGCGCCGCGCCGTGGCCTCGGTGGAGGCGGCCACACCGGCCCATCGCGACCGAGCTCTCGACGGGTTGCGGGCGCTGGCCCTGCTGGCGGTGCCCACAGGGCACTGGCTCCTAGGCGGCTTCACCCTCGACGAGGGCGGTGGCCTCCACAACGCCAGTCCGCTCTCCTCCTTCCCCACGCTCGCTCCCCTGAGCTGGGTACTCCAGATGCTTGGGATCTTCTTCCTCGTCGGCGGGTACGCCTCAGCCCTCTCCTACCGGCGGGCGACGGAGCGGGGAGAGTCCACGCGGTCCTGGGTCGCCGGGCGACTGGTGCGGCTCGGACGGCCCGTGGTGGGGGTGGCGGCGGTCTGGGCCGGGCTTCTGCTGGCGCTGTGGTGGTCCGGGGTCCCCGACGCCACCCTGCACACGGCGGCAACCCTGGTCATTCAGCCTCTGTGGTTCGTCGGCGTCTACGGGGCCGTCACCGCCCTGACACCTTGGTGCGCTCGGGCCGCGCGGCGGGCCGGAGTGTGGGCCGCGGCGCCGCTCCTCGGCACGGTGGCTGTGGTCGACCTGCTCCGCTACGGGCCCTGGTCGGCCGGGATGCCGACGTGGCTGAGCCTGCTCAACCTGCTGCCGGGCTGGCTGTTCGCCTACCAGTTGGGAGTGGGCTGGGGCGAAGGGCGACTGGGGCGAAGGGCCGCCCGGGTATTGCTGATCGGCGGGGCCGCCCTGTTCGTCGTACTGCTGTGGAGGTTCGGGTACCCCATCTCGATGGTGGGGGTGCCGGGCGGGACCCGGACCAATTCGCATCCGCCCTCACTCCTCGTGCTCGCATTGGCGGCCTTCCAGAGTGGGGCAGCCGTGCTGCTGCGCGACCGGATCGCGTCGCTGCTGCGCCGCCCTTCCTGGTGGGCACCGGTCGTCGCGATCAACCTGTCGGCGATGACGATCCTCTGCTGGCATCAGACGGCGATGCTGACGGCCGCGATACCGGGCGCCGTCCTCGGTGTGGTGCCGGGGCTCACCTCGCCGCCGGACACGGCCGGTTGGATAGCGGCGCGGGTGCTGTGGATGCCGCTCTTCGCCGCCCTGCTCGTGGTGACGGCGAGAGCCACGAGGCGCCTCGACGCACCGTGGAGCTGGGCCGGCGGGGGACGGCGCGCTGCAGTCGGCGTGCTGGCGGCCGGGTTCGCGATATTCGCCCTGCGACTGGCTTGAGAGGCGACCTGCCGCTGGCATCCGCCTGCCCCCGGTATCGCGTTCGCTGCACTTGACGGGGCCCTACGAGCCGGAGGCCCGTACCGCCAACTCGTAGGAAGGCTGAAGGACCAGAACCAATGAGTGACGTACGACGAGGAGGAGTGGCGGTGGGGATGGGTGTGCTCCGGTCAGTTGCGACCTGCGGAGGTGAAGGACATGTCGGCGTAGCGGTCACCTGCGACCTTGCCCGCGATCGGCTCCAGCAGGGCCAGCTCCGCTTCGGTGAGGTGGATGCGGGTGGCCGCGGTGTTCTCCTCGACCCGGGCGGGCTTGCGGGTGCCGGGGATGGGGACGACCGGCAGGCGGTGTACCTCGGCCTGCTGCTGGACCCAGGCCAGGGCGATCTGGGCGGGTGTGGCGGCATGGTCCACGGCGATGGCTCGCAGGGGTTCCAGCAGGGCCGCGTTGGTGGCGGCGTTGTCGCCGGTGAAGCGCGGCTGACCGCGCCGGAAGTCGTCGTCGGTCAGCTCGCTCTCGGCCTGGACGAAGGAGCCCGTGAGGAATCCGCGTCCGAGGGGCGAGTACGGCACGAAACCGACGCCGAGCTCGGCCGCCGCGGGAACCACCGACTCCTCGACGTCCCGGCTGAACAGCGACCACTCGGACTGGACCACGGTGATCGGGTGGACCGCATGAGCTGCCCGGAGTTCCGCCGCGGTGACCTCGCTGAGGCCGAGGTGCCCGACCTTGCCGGCGCGGATCAGGTCCGCCATCGCGCCGACCGTTTCCTCGATCGGGACTTCGGTGTCGCGGCGGTGCATGTAATAGACGTCGATGTGATCGACACCGAGGCGGCGGAGGCTGGCGTCGACGCTCTGGCGGATGTACGGCGCGTCGTTGCGGATCGTGCGCAGGCCGGGCCGGTTGGGGTCGATGCTGAGGGCGAACTTGGTGGCGATGGTGATCTCGTCGCGGTGGGCCTGGAAGAACGGGGCGAGGAACTTCTCGTTCTCCCCGGCGCCGTAGACGTCGGCGGTGTCGTAGAAGGTGACGCCGAGGTCGAGGGCGCGGTCGAGTGTGGCGCGGGCCGCGTCGGCGTCGGTGGGGCCGTAGGCGAAGCTCATGCCCATGCAGCCGAGGCCCTGGACACCGACCTCGGGGCCGTCGGGGAAGAGGGCCACCGTGTCGATGCGGGGCAGGCCGGTGCCGCCGTCGGCTCCGGTCACCGCTCCGGCGGACGGGTCGTGGGAGTTCTGCGTCATCGTGATTCCTCCATGAGGGCCCCCGCCTCGCGGTCGTCCTTGAGGAGACCGGGGCCAGGTCGGAGTGAGGGGGCGTGTGCCGCGGTGGGGGGGCGAACGGCGTGCCGGGAGCGGGTCAGGCGCTGCCGGCGTGCGGGTCGGTGCCGGCCGTCCGGGCGCGGGCGTAATGGTCGATCTTGTAGTCCAGGACGGAGAGCGTCCCCTGCAGTTCCGCGATCCGGGTCAGGACGTCTCGGCGGGTGGCCTGAAGCAGTTCCTGCCGTTCGACGAAGGTGTGCTCCCCGGCTCGTGCCAGTTCGGCGTAGCGGATCATGTCGGCCACGGACATGCCGGTGAGGCGCAGCTTGCCGACGAGCGACAGCCAGCGCAGGTCGGCGTTGCTGTAGCGGCGCTGGCCGGAGTGCGAGCGGTCGATGTGCTGCATGAGGCCGATGCGTTCGTACCACCGGAGTGTGTGGGGTGTCAGGCCGGTCAGCTCCGCGACCTCGCTGATCGTGTACCGGTCCTCCCCGTCCGGGCGGGGCAGGGGATCGGGTTCGGCCGAGCAGGCTCGGACCACAGCGGGCAGGGAGGTGGTATCCGTCACCGTCATGCTCTCCACGCTAAAACGTTGGAGTCCACTTCAAGCAAGCGCGGATCGCGGCCTGCCCGGTTCGGCGGCGGTGCGGCCGTTCGGGAGCGGACCGCCTTCTTCGATCGGGGGGGGCGGCCGTCGCCCAGGTCGTCCGGAAGTCCGTTCTAGACTCGCCGACATGCGAAGCCTTGAGAGTCTGGCATTGGTGGACGAGTGGCCGGTGCCGCACGCGGCGGCGGCCGTGGTGCGGTCCGACGGGACGGTGGCCGGAGCCCACGGGCCCACCGACAGGCGGTTCGCGCTGGCGTCGGTGACGAAGCCGATCGCGGCCTACGCGGTGCTGGTGGCGTACGAGGAAGGAGCCGTGGAGCTCGACGAGCCGGCGGGGCCCGAGGGGGCGACGGTGCGGCACTTGCTGGCGCACACGAGCGGGCTGGCATTCGACGAGGACCGGGTCCAGGCGGACCCCGGGACACGGCGGATCTACTCGAACGCCGGTTTCGAGGCGCTGGGCGAGCACCTGGCCAAGGTGACGGGGATCGCCTTCCCGGAGTACCTGCGCCAAGCCGTGCTGGAGCCGCTGGGGATGGATTCGACCGCTCTGGAGGGAGGCCAGTCGCCCGCGAAGGACGGGTGGTCGACCGTGGACGACCTGGTGCGGTTCGCGGCCGAGGTGCAGGCTCCCCGGCTGCTGGACGCCCGTACGGTCGCCGAGGCCATGTCGGTGGTGCATCCGGGGCTGAAGGGGGTGCTGCCCGGGTACGGCAGCCAGAATCCCAACGACTGGGGGCTGGGTTTCGAGATCCGGGACGGGAAGTCGCCGCACTGGACCGGATCGGCGTCGTCGCCGAGGACGTTCGGGCACTTCGGGCAGTCGGGCACGTTCCTGTGGGTCGACCCGGACGCCCGGGCCGCCGCGGTGGCGCTGACCGACAGGGACTTCGGCGCGTGGGCGATCGAGGCGTGGCCCGGGTTCACGGACGCGGTGCTTCGAGAGCTGGGCGGGTCCGAGGCTCGCTGACCGGGGCAGCGCCCGGGACCAGGGCGGCGGGCTTCTCAGGGGCTGAGCTCTCCGAGGTGGCCAGGCACAGGCGCGGCGACGGCTCCTGGACCCGCCCCTCCAGCCACGCAACCCAGCGGCGCGCTTCCGGGTCGCGCATCCGGCGCCGCCCCTCGGCAGGGGCGACGGCGGGCGCGTACCCTCCCCCCAGGGCGCGACTCGTCCAGGCCGGTGCGGCCGACACCGAGGTGCTCGCCAGGGTGCTGGCCAGTGCCTACCGGGATGATCCGGTCTGGTCGTGCTGATGTCCCGGGACCGGGAGTGGCGGCTTCGGCTGCTGTTCCGGGGGCACCTCGCGCAGCAGATTCCGTACGGCCGGGTCTGGAGCGACGACGGTCGGCGGGTGGTGTGCGTGTGGGCGGAGCCCGGCGCGTGGAAGTTGCCGACCGCCTACCTGTCGCGGAACGCGGGGACGTTGGTCCGGGCGGGCCGGTGGGAGCTGCCCAGGACCGGGGGGGGCGGCTGCTCACGCTGGAGCACCGGCATCCGAGGGTGCCGCCGCACTGGTACGTCGAGTTCCTGGGCACCCGTGCCGACGCTCAGGGCACGGGGCTCGGGGCCGTTGTGCTCGGCGGGCTCCTGGAGCGGGCGGAAGCCGACGGGCGGCCGGTGTTCCTGGAGTCGAGCAACGAGCGGAACCTCGGGTTCTACCGGCGTGCGGGGTTTGTCACCGAGCGTCGGCTCGGGTTCCGCTCCGGACCGGACATGTGGGCCATGTGGCGGCACACGCGGCAGAGTTGAGCGCTGCCCGCCTCCTGCTCCGGGTAATCCGCAGCCGACGCCTCGGCAGAGACTGCCCTGTCCCACGGATCAGGGCCGGGTAGGGCGCGGCGTCCGGTGCGGTGCATCGCAAGGCACCGGAACGTCTCGGCAGCGGAGCTGTTTGTGCGTTCCGGCGGAGCCGTCGGGGCGTTCCGGCGTCGCGGCGAGGTGCCGTGCCAGCCGCCGCGACCCGGCCGTGTGCCGCCGGACACCCCCTAGCCCCGCATCCCCCAGACCAGCAGCTCGGCGGGGTTCTCGCCGGTCGCCGTCAGGGTGAAGGATGTCGCGGTGGGCCCGTCGGCCTCCCTGGCGTCGGAGGCGTCGGTGCCGGGGCGTAGGGGTGCCTCGCCGATCCGGGCGGAGTCCCCGGCGGTCAGGCGTACCGCTGGGGAGCTGTCCTCGTCGGGGTCCGAGGCGGGGTGCAAACGGGCCTCTCCCCTCAGGACGTGGACGTGGCGTAGCGCGGCGGGCGGGAGGGGGTGCCGGTGGCCGGGGATGACGAGGAGGCGGTGGAGGGCGGCTCCGGCGGCCGGGACCTCGAGGACGACGGTGTCGGGCTGGTGCTGCGGGAGGTCCTCGCGGCGTACGAGGGAGTACGCGGGGGTGCCGTCCGAGGTCAGCGGGGCGAGCCACATCTGGAGGAAGACGAGGGGGGCGAGGCCGTCGTTGCGCTCGACGTGGCGGACGCCGGTCGCGGCGCTGAGGTGCTGGACGTCGCCGGGCCGCACCACGGTGGTGCGGCCGGTGGAGTCCTGGTGGGTCAGCTCGCCCTCAACCACCCACGTGACGATCTCGGTGTGGCTGTGCGGGTGCTCGTCGAAGCCGGCGCCGGGGGCGAGGCGCTCCTCGTTGCAGGCGATGAGGGGGCCGAAGCGGAGGTTGTCGGGGTCGTAGTGCTCGCCGAAGGAGAAGGCGTGCAGGGTGCTGATGCCGGCCGAGGGCTCGCCGCCCCCGTACCGGTCGCCGGAGCGCCGTACGTCGATCACCCGCACCACGGTACGGGCTGGTGTGCGGGGGTGGCCCTGCCTGGGGCGGGTTGGGCAGCCGAGGGTGCGGAGCCTGATGGCGGTACCCGAGTCCGCCGTTGGACCCCCTCCGGTCTCTTTCAGGAGCGAGCGTCCACGGGGCGGCAGGTCGTCGCCCGGCCGGGGACTGAAGCGCCTCGCGGTCCGGCATTGGCCGGCGCGGGTGGCACCTGGCTGTCCCTGCCGCTGACCAGGGCGTCGTCCACCACACGACGCCGACCGGCTCCGTCACCGCCGCATCGAGACAGATCATCGCGACGGGGCAGGAGCCATCTCAGTTGCCCGCACACCGCCTCTGCCCGGCCGACCCGGCGAGCTTTGGTCCACGGCCGACGCCGCCCGCACCAGGTGCCACCACCCCGCCACCGCCGGCCCCAGCCGCCCGTCAGCCTCAGCCACGAGCCCAGCCCCCGCCCACCACCACCCGCACCCACACCGACCCGCGTCACGAGTCACCTCCGACCCGGTCCGTGCCTCGAACCGCACCGCGCATCACCCGCTCCCCCGGGAGCCGTGCCCGAGGCCGCCCAGACCCACCACCGCACCAACCCCCTCCGATAAGGCAGTCTTGTCCCGTGTCCCAACCCGAATCCACACCCCCCGACCAGCCCGCCGAGCAGCCCGCTGACGCGGGGGCCGCGCAGGAGCGGCCCGACCATCCGCACACCGCGACGTTGAAGCGGCTGGAGCGCTCCTCCGGGCGGCTCGCCGCCAACGCGATCGCGCGGATGGACGAGACGCTGCCCTGGTACCGGGCGATGCCGCCGGAGAACCGTTCGTGGATCGGCCTGGTGGCACAGGCGGGTATCGCCGCGTTCACCGAGTGGTTCCGGCGGCCGGACGCGCCGCAGGCGATCTCCACCGACGTGTTCGGCACGGCGCCGCGCGAGCTGACGCGGGCCATCACGCTGCGGCAGACCGTGGAGATGGTGCGTACCACGATCGAGGTGATGGAGACCGCGATCGACGAGGTCGCGGCGCCCGGCGACGAGTCGGTGCTGCGGGAGGCGCTGCTGGTCTACGCCCGCGAGATCGCCTTCGCCACCGCGCAGGTCTACGCGCAGGCCGCCGAGGCGCGCGGCGCCTGGGACGCCCGGCTGGAGTCGCTGGTGGTCAACGCGGTGCTCTCCGGCGAGGCCGACGAGGGCGCCGTCTCCCGAGCGGCCGCGCTCGGCTGGAACTCCCCCGAGCACGTCTGCGTCATCCTCGGCACCGCCCCCGACGGGGACAGCGAGCTGACCGTGGAGGCGATCCGGCGGGCCTCACGCCAGGCCAAGGTGCAGGTGCTGACCGGGGTCCTCGGCAACCGGCTGGTGGTCATCGCGGGCGGCAGCGACAACCCGCTGCACGTGGCGAAGGCGCTGATCGGGCCGTACGCGGCGGGGCCGGTGGTGGCCGGTCCGGTGGTGGCGGACCTGCTGGCGGCGACGCGTTCGGCGCAGGCGGCCGCGGCGGGGCTGAAGGCCTGTGCGGCCTGGCAGGACGCCCCCCGCCCGGTGCTCGCGGACGATCTGCTGCCGGAGCGCGCGATGGCGGGCGATCCCGCCGCGCGGGACCAACTGGTGGAGGAGATCTACAGACCGCTGGAAGAGGCGGGGTCGGCTCTCCTGGAGACCTTGAGCGTCTACCTGGAGCAGGCGAGCAGCCTCGAAGGGGCGGCCCGGATGCTGTTCGTCCACCCGAACACCGTGCGCTACCGGCTTCGACGTGTGACTGACGTCACCGGGTGGTCGCCGTCCGACGTGCGATCGGCCTTCACGCTGCGTATCGCCCTGATCCTGGGGCGCTTGGCCGACGCCGAGGCGCATCTCTAGGATTTTGTCGGACACCAACAATTCCCCTGACGGTTCTTGGTCCCTGTCCCCACCGGCCGTCGGGGCCCTCCACAAGAGAGAGTGTGAGAGTGCTCGTACTCGTCGCTCCCGGCCAGGGCGCCCAGACGCCCGGCTTCCTGACCCCCTGGCTCGAACTCCCCGGTGCCGCCGACCGCGTCGCGGCCTGGTCCGACGCCATCGGCCTCGACCTGGTGCATTACGGCACCCAGGCGGACGCCGAGGCGATCCGTGACACCGCGGTGGCCCAGCCGCTGCTGGTCGCGGCCGGACTGCTCTCCGCCGACGCGCTCGGCGAGGCGGCCCCCGGCGCCGTCGCGGGGCACAGCGTCGGTGAGATCACCGCCGCCGCGTTCGCCTCGGTCCTCGACGACACCGACGCGCTGCGCCTGGTGCGCCGCCGCGGGCAGGCGATGGCGGAGGCCTCCGCGGTCACCGCCACCGGCATGGCCGCCCTGCTCGGCGGCGACCCGGAGGTGACCCTCCCGCACCTGGAGAAGCTGGGCCTGACCCCGGCCAACGTCAACGGCGCCGGCCAGATCGTCGCCGCGGGCACGCTGGAGCAGATCGACGCGCTGGTCGCGGAGAAGCCGGAGGGGGTGCGCCGGGTGGTGCCGCTCAAGGTGGCCGGCGCCTTCCACACCGAGCACATGGCTCCGGCTGTGTCGGTGCTGGAGACGGCGGCCAAGGAACTGGCCCCGGCCGACCCGTCCGTGCCGTACATCTCCAACCGGGACGGCGCGCGGGTGGCCACCGGTGCGGAGGTCCTGGAGCGGCTGGTGGGCCAGGTGGCCAACCCGGTCCGCTGGGACCTGTGCATGGAGACCTTCCAGCAGCTCGGCGCGACGGCGCTGATCGAGGTCTGCCCCGGCGGCACGCTGACCGGGCTGGCCAAGCGCGC
This sequence comes from Streptomyces sp. NPDC058373, assembly GCF_042723275.1. NCBI lineage: Bacteria > Bacillati > Actinomycetota > Actinomycetes > Kitasatosporales > Streptomycetaceae > Streptomyces > Streptomyces sp. NPDC058373. The sequence continues at coordinate 51,135 of NZ_JBHXJE010000037.1, forward strand.
ACTGCCGGGCGTCAAGACGCTCGCCCTGAAGACCCCCGACGACCTCGACGCCGCACGCGCCCTGATCGCCGAGCACTCCCCCGCCGCCCCGGCGGACCCGCAGACGGCCTGAGAAGGAGCACCGAGAGCATGGCGAAGATCAAGCCCAGCAAGGGTGCCCCGTACGCGCGCATTCTCGGGGTCGGCGGCTACCGCCCGACGCGGGTGGTGCCCAACGAGGTGATCCTGGAGAAGATCGACTCGTCCGACGAGTGGATCCGCTCGCGTTCGGGCATCGCGACCCGGCACTGGGCGGACGACCGGGAGACCGTCACCGCGATGTCGGTGGAGGCGGCCGGCAAGGCCGTCGCCGACGCGGGGATAGCCCCGTCGGACATCGGCGCCGTCGTCGTCTCGACGGTGTCGCACTTCAAGCAGACCCCGGCGGTCGCGACCGAGATCGCCCACCTGGTGGGCGCGGGCAAGCCCGCCGCCTTCGACATCTCCGCCGGCTGCGCGGGGTTCGGCTACGGCCTGACCCTGGCCAAGGGCATGATCGTCGACGGGTCGGCCGAGCACGTGCTGGTCATCGGCGTGGAGCGGCTCAGCGACCTCACCGACCTGGAGGACCGCGCGACGGCCTTCCTCTTCGGTGACGGCGCGGGCGCGGTCGTCGTCGGCCCCTCGGACGTCCCGGCCATCGGGCGGACCGTGTGGGGTTCCGAGGGCGACAAGTCGGAGACCATCAAGCAGACGGTCTCGTGGTCGGATTACCGGCACGGCCACCCGGAGAAGTTCCCGGCGATCACGCAGGAGGGCCAGGCGGTCTTCCGCTGGGCCGTCTTCGAGATGGCCAAGGTCGCCCAGCAGGCGCTGGAGGCCGCCGGGATCACCGCGGACGACCTGGACGTCTTCATTCCGCACCAGGCCAACATGCGGATCATCGACTCGATGGTGAAGACCCTCAAACTGCCGGAGCACGTCACGGTCGCCCGTGACATCGAGACCACCGGCAACACCTCGGCCGCGTCGATCCCGCTCGCGATGGAGCGGCTTCTGGCGACGGGCGAGGCCAAGAGCGGCGATACGGCGCTCGTCATCGGCTTCGGGGCGGGTCTCGTCTACGCCGCCACGGTCGTTACTCTCCCCTAGGCGCCGCTCACCTCCGGTCATTCCGGAGCGCGCGGAACCGTACACCTCTGAACACCAACGAAGGAGCGCCATCATGGCCGCCACGCAGGAAGAGATCGTCGACGGTCTCGCGGAGATCGTGAACGAGATCGCCGGCATCCCGGTCGAGGACGTCCAGCTGGACAAGTCCTTCACCGACGACCTGGACGTCGACTCGCTGTCCATGGTCGAGGTCGTCGTCGCCGCCGAGGAGCGCTTCGACGTGAAGATCCCCGACGAGGACGTCAAGAACCTCAAGACCGTGGGCGACGCCACGTCCTACATCCTGAAGAACCAGGGCTGAGCCCCGGCGCACCGGGAGCGGCCCCGGACCTCCGGGTCCGCTCCCCGCTGCCCGGCCCCGGCTTCGGTTCCGCCGGAGCCGGACCGGGCGCCCGACCGCCGTGCCGGTGGTGGCGCGCCTTGACGCACGACCCTCTGACCCGTGGAGACAAGCCCTGTGAGCCCGACCAATCGCACCGTGGTCGTCACCGGTATCGGCGCGACCACCCCGCTGGGTGGCGACTCCGCATCGACCTGGGAAGGTCTGATCGCGGGCCGCTCCGGTGTCCGTCCGCTGGACGACGAACGCTACGCGGACCTGCCGGTCCGGATCGCCGCACGGATCGCGGTGGAGCCGACCGAGGTCCTGCCGCGCCCCCTGGCGCGCAAGCTCGACCGCTCGGCGCAGTTCGCGCTGATCGCCGCCCGTGAGGCCTGGGCCGATGCCGGTTACACGGCGATGGCGGGCGAGGACGAGCAGATCAGCCCGGAGCGCCTGGGCACGGTCATCGCCTCCGGCATCGGCGGCGTCACGACGCTGTTGGACCAGTACGACGTGCTGAAGGAGAAGGGCGCCCGGCGCGTCTCCCCGCACACCGTGCCCATGCTGATGCCGAACAGCCCGTCGGCCAACGTCGGCCTGGAGGTCAACGCCCGGGCGGGCGTGCACACCCCCGTCTCGGCCTGCGCCTCCGGCGCGGAGGCGATCGGCTACGCGGTCGAGATGATCCGCACCGGCCGCGCCGACGTGGTCGTGGCGGGCGGTACCGAGGCGGCCATCCACCCGCTGCCGGTCGTCGCGTTCGCCAACATGATGGCGATGTCGAAGAACAACGACGAGCCCGAGAAGGCGTCGCGCCCCTACGACACCGCCCGTGACGGCTTCGTCCTCGGCGAGGGCGCGGGCGTCGTCGTCCTGGAGTCGGCCGAGCACGCGGCGGCCCGCGGGGCGAGCGTCTACTGCGAGGTGCTGGGCCAGGGCCTGTCGGCCGACAGCCACCACATCGCGCAGCCCGAGCCGACCGGCCGGGGCATCGCGGCGGCGCTGCAGAACCTGATGGACGACACCGACCTGAAGCCCGCCGAGGTCGTGCACCTGAACGCGCACGCCACCTCGACGCCGCAGGGTGACATCGCCGAGGTCAAGGCCCTGCGCCAGATCCTGGGCGAGGACCTGGAGCACGTGGCGATCTCGGCGACCAAGTCGATGACGGGCCACCTGCTCGGCGGCGCGGGCGGCGTCGAGACGGTCGCCACCGTGCTGGCGCTCAAGCATCGCAAGGCCCCGCCGACGCTCAACGTCGACGACCTGGACCCGGCGATCACCGAGTCCGGCGCGGACGTGGTGCGCGGCGAGGCGCGCGAGCTGCCCGAGGGCACCATCGCCGCGATCAACAACTCGTTCGGCTTCGGCGGCCACAACGTGGTCCTGGCCTTCCGCACGGTCTGATCGACACGGCCTGGTCAGTACGGTCTGATCGGCACGGCCTGTCCCGCACGGTCCGTGACGCGCGTACGGCCGCCGGGCTCCGCACAGGCGTCGTACGGTGAAGGGCCCGCTTCCCCTCGGGAGGCGGGCCCTTCGGCGTTCCGGGTCGCGAGGTGGCCGAGGCGCCGGCGCTCAGACGACCTGGTGAAGCCAGCGGACCGGGGCGCCCTCGCCGGCGTGGCGGAAGGGTTCCAGTTCATCGTCCCAGGGCTTGCCGAGGAGGCGGGCGATCTCGGCCTCCAGGTCGGTCTCGTCGGCCTGGGAGCGGACCAGGGCGGCGCGCAACCGGTCCTCGGGGATGAGGATGTCGCCGTGGATGCCGGTGACGGCGTGGAAGATGCCGAGGCCGGGGGTGGAGCTGTACCGCTCGCCCTCGGCACCGGGGCTGGGCTCGGCGGTCACCTCGAAGCGGAGCTGCTGCCAGCCGCGGAGCGCGGAGGCGAGCCGGGAGGCGATGCCCGCCTGGCCCTGCCAGGAGAACTCGGCTCTCCAGGTGCCCGGCGCGGCGGGCTGCCGGATCCAGTCGAGGCTGACGCGCACGCCGAGTACACCGGCCACGGCCCACTCGACATGCGGGCACAGCGCACGCGGTGCGGAGTGCACGTACAGGACTCCACGTGTCGTCACCGGAACCTCCAGTGTGGGACCGAGGGGCGCTGTCCCGAGCGGCCTCGCGCCCATGCCGAGCGAATTTCCCAAATGGGACAGATGTGACGTGATGTAACTTAGCGGAACCGGTGGGCGGTGCCGCCCCCGGGGCGTCCGTACGCCACCGCCGCCGGGCCGACGGCCGGACTGCCCGGGGCCAAAGCTACCGTGCCGCGCCCGTTGGAGGGTGACGTACCGTCGGGCCGGTTCCCCGGAACCCGCCCGCTTTCACCCGGCGGGACGCGCCCGGCGTACGCCCGGCGCCACCCGCCCGGCCGAGCGGCGTTCCGGCGGCCGGGTGACGGGAGGACCGCGCCGCCTCCCCGGGGCACCGGACCGGCGGCGCACAGCGCGCGCGGGCGCCCGTCCTGCGAAACGATGGCGGTCCGACTGCAGCGGCCCCCAGCTCCACCGCGACCACCCGGGCCCCGGCGGACGTGTGACGGCCCTCGCGGGGCGAGGTGGAACCACGCGAGGGTGCACAACCGTTGAGCGGAAGGACCGGCCGGGCGGCCGGGGGCAGCCGGTGCGGCGGACGGAAGGAGGCGCGATGGGTGAGCAGGGCGCACGGGGCCGCAGGGCGCGGGCCGGGACCGCGGCGGGCCTCGCGGTGCTCCTCGGCGCCGTCCTGCCCGCCTGCCAGAGCGCGCCGCCCGCGTCCTCGGGCAGTGACGGGCAGGCGGCCCCCCGGGCCAGGCAGCACTCGGGGTGGGATACCCGCCCGGCCTCACTCGCGGCGGTCGGGGACTCCATCACCCGGGGCTTCGACGCCTGCTCGGTGCTGGCCGACTGCCCGGAGGCCTCGTGGGCCACGGGCAGCGATCCAGGGGTCCGCTCGCTGGCTCTGCGGCTGCTCGGCGAGCAGGGCGCGGCGGAGCGGAGCTGGAACCACGCGGTCTCCGGGGCGCGGGCGGCCGATCTGCCGGTGCAGGTGGAGCGGGCGGTGCAGGACCGGCCGGAGCTGCTGACGGTGATGGTCGGCGCCAACGACGCCTGCCGCGCCTCCACCCGGCAGATGACCAAGGTCGCCGACTTCCGGCAGTCGGTCGAGGAGGCGATGGAGATCCTCCGCGCCGAACTGCCGCGCACGCAGGTGTACATGGCGAGCGTGCCGGATCTGAAGCGGCTCTGGTCGCAGGGGCGCTCCAGTGAGCTGGGCAAGCAGGTCTGGGCGCTGGGGATCTGCCGGTCGATGCTGTCGGAGCCGGACGCGGTCGACAAGAAGTCGGTGAAGCGCCGGGCCAAGGTGGACAAGCGGGTCAAGGCGTACAACAAGGTGCTGGCGGAGGTGTGCGCGCGGGACCGGCTCTGCCGGACGGACGGCGGGGCCGTCTTCGACTTCCGCTTCACCGGGACCCAGCTCTCGCCGTGGGACTGGTTCCACCCCAGCAAGAACGGCCAGGCCCACATCGCGCGCATCGCCTACCGGGCGGTGACCGCGAAGGGCTGAGCGGCCCGGGACCTCCTGGCGGGCGCCCCGGGCCGCCGCCTCGCGGGTCAGTCCTCCTTGAGGGTCAGGGTCAGGCGCGGGTCGGCCACGGAGCGGGCGGCCCGCAGTTCGTAGCGGCCGGGCCGGTGGGACCAGCCGCCCGCCGTCTCGTCCCAGATCTCGAAGGCGCGGTCGGGTAGTTCGACGGTGACCTCGGTGGACTCGCCGGGCCCGGCCTCGGCGAGGGCGAAACCGGCGAGGCGCTGGGCGGGCCGCTCGGGGGCGCCGGGGGCTGCTGCCGGCGGGGCCAGGTAGAGCTGGACGGTCTCACGGCCGGGACGGGTGCCGGTGTTGCGCAGGCCGACGGTGACGGTGCGGCCTTCGGCGCGCAGGGTCTCGTAGTTCCAGTCGGTGTAGCCGAGGCCGTGGCCGAAGGGGTAGGCGGGGGTGGTTCCGGCGCGTTCCCAGGCGGCATAGCCGACGAAGACGCCCTCGGTGTAGTCGAGGTGGCCGTCGGCCGGGGCGGTGTTCGAGACGGGGGCGTCGGCGAGGCGGGCGGGCCAGGTGGTGGGGAGGCGGCCGCCGGGCTCCTCGCGGCCGGTCAGGACGTCGGCGAGGGCGGCGCCGCCCTCCTGGCCGGGGAACCAGGTCAGCAGCACGGCGGCGACCTCCTCGCGCCAGGCCATCTCGACGGGCGAACCCGCGTTGACGACCACGACCGTGCGGGGGTTGGCGGCGGCGACGGCGCGGACCAGGTCGTCCTGGCGGCCGGGGAGGGCGAGGGAGGTGCGGTCGAAGCCCTCCGACTCGACGGCCTCGGTGGTGGCGACCACGACCACCGCGGTCTCGGCCTGCCGGGCGGCCTCGACGGCCTCGACGATCAGCTCGTCCGGGTCGCGCTGGGGCAGCAGGTGGACGAGGGAGAGGCTGACGGCGTCCAGGGGCGCGTCCGGGATCCGCGCGCGGACGCACTCCAGGCTGATGTCGACGGGCTCGCCCGCGGTCAGCTCGGCGGTGGCGCGTTCGGTGGGGACGCCGAAGAACGCCTCGAAGGGGTCTCGGGCCTCGCCGAGCCCCTGCGTGCCGGACCAGAGTTCGCGTCCGCCGACGGTGAGGCGGAAGGCGCCGAGGCCGCGGGTGCCGAAGGTGTGGCGGCCGGACTCGGGCGGGGTGTACGTACCGGTGATCTCGACGCTGTGCAGGGTCTCGTGGGTGACGCCGTCGGGCAGGTCGCTGCCGACCCACTGGACGGCGCCACCGGGGACGGGCGCGGTGCCGAGGACGGTGCCGTCGGCGTCGCGGCAGACCGCACGCAGGTCGAAGCCCTGGGTGGCGGGGCCGAGTTCGTTCTGCGGGTCGGCGCCGACGCGGAAGGTGACGGCCTCCTCGCCGAGCGCGGTGCGCAGGCCGTCGAGCGGGGAGGTGATGTACGGCGGGAAGACCGTGGCGGAGCCGCCGCCGAGGACGCGGGCCTCGCGGGCGGCGGCGCCGAGCAGGGCGACGGTGCCGGGCCGGGGGCCGAGCGGGAGGACGGGCGTACCGCCGGCGGCGGGTTCGTTGCGCAGCAGGACGAAGCCGCGGCGGGCGACCTCGCGGGCGACGGCGGCGCCGTCGGCCTCGGCGGGCAGCTGCCCGGGCGGGACGGCGGGGCCGACGCCGTCGAGGACGCCGACGCGTCCAGCGAGGCGCAGCACGCGGCGGACGGCGGCGTCGACCACCTTCTCGTCCACCTGCCCGTCGCGGACGGCGGCGGCCAGCGCCGGGCCGTAGACGGTGCGCGGGCCGGGCATCGCCAGGTCGAGTCCTGCGGTGATGGCGGGGATGGTGGAGCGGGCGGCGAGCCAGTCGGAGACGTTGATCCCGTCGAAGCCCCAGGTGCCGCGGAGGACGCCTGTGACCAGGTCGCGGTGCTCGGTCATGGTGGTGCCGTTGACGCTGTTGTAGGCGGTCATGACGCCCCACGGGCGGGCCGCGGCGGTGATGGCCTCGAACGGCGCGAGGTAGACCTCGTGCAGGGTCCGCGGGTCGATGCGGTTGTCGACGGTGAAGCGGTCGGTCTCGGCGTCGTTCCCGGCGAAGTGCTTGACGGTGGTGCCGACACCGCCGCTCTGCACCCCCTGGACGTAGCCGGTGCCGATCGCCCCGGTCAGGTACGGGTCCTCGCTGTACGTCTCGAAGTGGCGGCCGCCCAGCGGGGAGCGGTGGAGGTTGACCGTCGGCGCGAGGAGGACGTGGACGCCCTTGCGTCGGGCCTCCTGGGCGAGGAGCGCCCCGGCGCGGCGGGCCAGCTCCGGGTCCCAGGAGGCGGCGAGCGCGGTCGGCGAGGGGAGCGCGACGGAGGGGTCGGCCGCGGTCCAGCGGACCCCGCGCACGCCGACGGGCCCGTCGGACATGACCAGGGAGCCGACCCCGGCCTCGGGGAAGGCGGGCAGGGACCACATGTCCTGCCCGGCCAGGAGCCGGGTCTTGGCGTCGAGGTCGAGGGCGGCGAGGGCCCGCTCGACGGCCTCGGCGAGCCGTGTCTCGTACTCCTGGCCGTGGGCGCTGCGCCGGGTGCCGGGGTGGTCCGTCATGCGTCTCTCCTCGCGCGGGTGGGCGCCGACGCGTCGCGGTGGTCCGGGCGGGGCGAACCGCGGCCCGGGCCGTGCGCGCGCGTCCGGCGGTGCGGGTGTCCCTGACCCGCCGTGTTACATCTTGCCCCGTCACCTTGTAGACCGATCGGTTTCGTTATCTTTTCGTGACGCGTGTCGTGTGCCGGGCGTCCGGGCGGTCTCGGGGTGTCGTAACGTCGCTGCGGCCGGGGCGCGCACGGGCGCGGCCTTCCGACGGGCACGGCAGCACGAGGAGAGGGCGGCGCCAGCCATGAGCAGGGGCGGCAGGAACGAGGAGCGGCGCGGGGACATCCTGCGGGCGGCGCTGGGGGTGATCGCCGAGCGGGGGTACCGCGCGGCCTCGATGGCGGCCGTGGCGGAGCGGGTCGGCCTCACCCAGCAAGGGCTGCTGCACTACTTCCCCACCAAGGAGGCGCTGCTGGTGGGGGTGTTGGAGGCCCGGGACCAGTGGGACGCGACGCCGCGCGAGACCTGGCGGCTGGACCTGCTGGCGGCGCTGGTCGACTACAACGCGACCCGCCCCGCCATCGTACGGACCTTCTCCGCACTGCTCGGCGAGAGCGTCACCGGGGACCACCCGGCCCGCGCCTACTTCACCGGGCGGTACGCCGGGGCGCGCGCGGACATGGCGTCCATCCTGCGCACCGCGTACGGCGAGCGGCTGCCGAGCGGGCTGACGCCGGAGCGGGTGGCTCCGCTGCTGGTGGCGGTGTTGGACGGCCTCCAGTACCAGTGGCTGCTGGATCCGGAGGCGGTCGACATGACGGCGGCCTTCCGCGACTTCCTCGTCCTGCTGGGCGAGGAGCCGCCGGCGTGAACAGGCGGGTGCGGGCCGGTCAGCGCTCCGCCCGGGCGTCCGCCTGGGACTTGTCCGTCCGGAGCCCCTCGGACGGTTCTGCGTCCGCGGTCGGCGCGGTCGGTTCGCCGAGCAGGTCGCGGGAGAGCAGGGTGGCTCCGGCGACGGCGCCCGGCATGAGGAAGACGGCGACGAACGGAATCAGGTAGACGAGGGCCAACGGCACACCGAAGCCCCAGGCCAGGGCGCGGCGGGAGCGGAGCAGGGTGAGCCGCTCGCGCAGGTCGACGCCGCGCCGGGCGAGGGCGACCGAGGCGAGCTCCTCGGTGAGGAAGAACCCGGTGACGAAGAAGCCGACGACGGGGACGGCGGTCTGGCCGACGACGGGGATGAGGCCGAGCGCGAAGAGCAGCACGCCCCAGATCGCGGCCCGGACCAGGATGCGCAGGCTGTCGCGGAGCGAGACCCACAGGTCGTACCAGAAGGAGCGGCCGGAGGTGGGGACGTTGCCGTCGACGGAGGCGTCGACGCGCTCGGAGACCGCGTCGTAGAAGGGGGAGCCGACGAGCAGGGTGACCGAGGTGAAGGTGATCACCGCGAGCATCAGGCCGAGCGCGAAGAGGACCGCGGTCAGAAAGCCGCGGAAGAGGCCGAGCCACGGGGAGCCCCAGCCGTCGGCGAAGGGCGTGGCCCAGGCGATGAGGTCGTCGGCGCCGAAGGCGAGGGCGACCAGCGCGGCCGCGTAGACGACGAGGGTGAGGAGGCCGGGCAGCAGGCCCAGACCGAAGGCCTTGCCGTGGCTCAGCGCCCAGCGCTGGCCGGTCATCAAGTACTGGAAACCCGCCCGGAGATCACGCATGCGGGCACCTTACCGGCCCGCCCGGACCGCTTGCGCGGAGCGGGCGGGCCGGCAGGGGCCGACGCGGCGGGGTCAGGCGACGGTGAGGGTCACCTTGATGTTGCCGCGGGTGGCGTTGGAGTACGGGCAGACCTCGTGGGCCTTGGCGACGAGCTCCTCGGCGGTGGCGCGGTCGACGCTCGGGATGGAGGCGACCAGCTCGACCTCCAGGCCGAAGCCGCCGGCCTCGGTCTTGCCGATGCCGACCTGCGCGGTGACGGTCGAGCCCGCGATGTCGGCCTTGGCGGCCCGGGCCACGACGCCCAGCGCCCCCTGGAAGCACGCGCTGTAACCGGCGGCGAAGAGCTGCTCCGGGTTGGTCCCGTCACCGCTTCCGCCCATTTCCTTGGGCGGGTTGACGACGACGTCGAGCTTGCCGTCGTTGGTGGAGACGCGGCCGTCGCGGCCGTTCTCGGCGGTGGCGACGGCGGTGTAGGCGACGTCGATCTTCTGGATGGACATACGTGTTCCTCCTGATTGTTCCGCCGGGGCTCGCGCCCACGACCCAGGCGGCCGTGACCGAGCCTAGACGAGACAGCCCGTCAGCGGGACAGGTCGATGATCATCTTTCCGGTGTTCTCGCCCCGGAGCATGCCGAGGAAACCCTCCACGCCGTTGTCGATGCCCTCGACGAAGGTCTCGTTGTACTTCAGCTCGCCGGAGCGGACCCAGGCGGAGACCTCGTCGACGAACTGCGGCTGGAGGTCGCTGTGGTCGCCGACGATGAAGCCCTGCAGCCGCAGCCGCTTACCGATGGCGAGGGCGAGGTTGCGCGGCCCGGCGGGGGCGCCGGTGTCGTTGTACTGGGCGATGGCGCCGCAGAGCGCCACCCGGCCGCCCTGGTTGAGGCGGCCGATGGCGGCCTCCAGGTGGTCGCCGCCGACGTTGTCGAAGTAGACGTCGATGCCGTCGGGGGCGGCCTGCTTGAGCTGCTCGGCGACGGGGCCGTCCTTGTAGTTGAAGGCGGCGTCGAAGCCGTACTCCTCGGTGAGGAGCTTGACCTTCTCCTCGGAGCCGGCCGAGCCGATGACCCGGGAGGCGCCCTTGAGCCGGGCGATCTGGCCGACCTCGCTGCCGACGGCACCGGCCGCGCCGGAGACGAAGACGGCGTCGCCGGACTTGAACGAGGCGACGTCGAGCAGGCCCGCGTACGCGGTGAGGCCCGGCATGCCGAGGACGCCGAGGTAGGCGGTGAGCGGGGCCAGCGAGCCGTCGACCTTCTTGGCGTGCTTGGCGTCGAAGTTGGCGTACTCGCGCCAGCCGAGGCCGTGCAGGACGTGGTCGCCGACGGCGAAGCCCTCAGCCTCGGAGGCGATGACCTCACCGACCGCGCCGCCGTCCATGGGGGCGTCCAGCTTGAAGGGCGGTACGTACGACTTGACGTCGTTCATCCTGCCGCGCATGTACGGGTCGACCGAGAAGTAGAGGTTGCGGACGAGGATCCGGCCCGCCGTGGGAGCCTCGATCGGAACCTCGCGGAGGGCGAAGTCCTCGGGGGTGGGCCAGCCGTCAGGCCTGGCGACGAGGTGCCATTCGCGGCCGGACGAGGGAAGTGCGGTCATGCGGTGTCTCCTCCTAATGTTTCATGAGGTAAAACAACAATGCGTCTGTATATTTCATGTTGTCAAGTAACCGGCTATCCTGGAACGCATGGCCACCCGCACGGACCCCTTGACCCTCGAAGTCGTCGAGCTGATCGCCGCTGTCGTGGCGCGCTACCACGAGGAGTACGACCGGGCCGCCGCCGAGCAGGCGCTGACCGGTGCGCAGGCCCGCGTACTGGGTCTGCTGTCCATCGAGGCCATGCCCATGCGGCAGATCGCCCGCCGTCTCAAGTGCGAGCCGTCGAACGTCACGGGCATCGTCGACCGCCTCGCCGTGCGCGGCCTGGTGGAGCGGCGGCCCGATCCGGCCGACCGGCGGGTCAAGCTCGCCGCTCTGACCGCGGAGGGGCGCCGGATCGCGGAGACCCTGCGGGACTCGCTCGACTTCGCCCGCGAGCCGCTGGCCGGGTTCAGCCGGGAGGAGCGGGTGATGTTGCGGGGGATGTTGCGGCGCATGGCGGGGGATTGACGCACTAGGGCTGCGTCAATCCCTCGGGGGGCGGGGGCTTGGCTTTCGGCCCCGGGCGCCCTGGGGGTGGGGTGGAGTGGCCTCAAGCGCCGGCCGGGCTGCGGGGGTGCGCGGTTCGCTCGACCGCGCCGGTCACTGATTGGCCTCAAACGCCGGCCGGGCTTGATTTTTTGCCCCAGTCGGCCATCTTTCAGGTCCGCCGGCGCTTGAGGCCACCCCTCAGCCGCGTCGGGGGTGCAAGGGGTGTTGTGGGGAACGATGGGGGGATGTCTGTGGCTGCCGGGGGTTCCGGCCCCTTCGCTTTGTTGGAGTTTCAGCTCGTGTTGTTGCGGCGGATGGCCGATCATCAGCCGGGGCTGGTCGAGGAGGCGCGGCGGTCACTCGGGGTGGACGCTGCCGGGATGCGGGAGGCCAACCGGCGCTGGCAGGCGATGGTGCGATCGCCGCGGGCTCGGCGGGGCGCCGGGCTGCTGCGCTCGGCGCTGGGCGCGCCGGAGACCACCGAGCGCCGGGTCATCGGTGACCTGGAGTGCGAGGCGCTGCGCTGGGCGGTGCCGCTCTGGCCGGATCTGCGGTTCGAGGCGCTGCTGGCGCCCGGCGGTGCGGTGTGGAACGAGTGGCTGGTCCGCGCCCCGGGCGCCGCTCCGCCGCCTCCTCGCGGGCTGGAAGCGCTGCGGCCGTGGGCCCACACCGTCGACGAGGTCGCCCGGGCGTTCCCCGCCCGCCCGCTGGAGGGGTCGGCACCGACCCGCCGGCGGCTGCGGATCACGGCTCCGGTGCGGGAGGGCGGGGCCGCGCGGGAGGCGGTGGCCGAGTTCACCTGGGGGCTGCTCCAGGAGGTGACGGAGGTGGGGCGGCAGGGCTGACCCGGTGCGCCCGCCCCTCGCACCGCCCTCACCCCGCTCACGAACAGATGATCGGGTGTTCCCTTGAACAGGTGATCATTCCGCGAGGAATTGCGTGAGCACGCCACGAAGCACAATGCTTACGTTCAGCGAGCGACGGGGTGCACACCGTCACCGCGACGGGCCCAAGTCCCTTTGTCCGGGCCCGTGTTCATGTTCCCGAGCGCCCTGTCCCTGGGCGCGTGCAGCACCGAGGAGATCCACTCATGAACCTGCTCACCGACATCCTCGCCGGCCTCGTCCACCTCGTCGGGTGGCTGGTCTGACACCTGTCGGAGGCACCTCCGGGCGTTGAGCCCGGACCAGGGCACGGCGCCGTTTCCCCTCGTCCCAAGGGGAGGCGGCGCCGTCGCCGTGCGCGGGCTCAGGGCTGCGGGTCGCGGGCGTCGTAGCGGGCGAAGTTCCGCCAGCGCAGGCCGAGGGCGGTCACGGCGAGGACGCACAGGAGGCCGCCGCCGGTGACGGCGGCCGTCGGGGAGGCCAGGTCGCCGACGGTTCCGGCGAGGAAGTCGCCGAGGCGCGGCCCGCCCGCGACGACCACGATGAAGACGCCCTGGAGCCGCCCGCGCATCGCGTCCGGGGTGGCGGCCTGGAGCATGGTCGAGCGGAAGACCATGGAGATGGTGTCGGCCGCGCCCGCCAGCGCCAGGAAGAGGATGCCGAGCCAGAGGTTCCGGGTGAGGCCGAAGACCGCCACGGCCAGCCCCCAGCCACCGACCGAGAGCAGGATGGCCACCCCGTGCCGGTGGATCCGGCCGAGCCAGCCGGAGAAGACGCTGCCGAGCAGGGCGCCCACGGCGGGGGCGGCCACCAGCAGCCCGGCCGTCTTCGCGTCGCCGCCGTACCAGATCACCGCGACGGCCGGGAAGAGCGCGCGGGGGTGGGCGAGGACCATCGCGCACAGGTCGGTGAAGAAGGTCATCCGGACGTTGGGCCGGGTCGCGAGGAAGCGCAGGCCGTCCAGGACCGAGGCGCGGCCGCGGCTGCCCTCCTCCCGCTGCGGGCGCATCGCGGGCAGTCGCCACATCGCGTAGAGGGCGGCGGTGAAGGCGACGGCGTCGATGAGGTACGCCGCCTGGTAACCCCAGAGGCCGACCAGCAGGCCGCCGATCATCGGCCCGGTCATGGTGCCGAAGGTGGTGGTCATGGAGTTGAGGGCGTTGGCCGCGGGGAGCTGCTCGGCCGGGAGCAGCCTCGGGATCATCGAGGAGCGGGCCGGGGCGTTCAGGGCGGCGCAGACCGCCTGGAGCGCCACGATCGCGTAGAGGAACCACACCTGGTGGAAGCCGGCGAACGCGGCTACGGCGAGGGCGACGGCCAGCAGCCAGGAGCCGGTGGAGCTGGCGAGGCCCAGCAGGCGGCGGTCGACGGTGTCGGCGACGGCCCCGCCGTAGAGGCCGAAGACGACCAGGGGCACGAGGGAGAAGAGGCCGACCAGGCCGACGGAGAAGCTGGAGTGGGTGAGGTCGTAGACCTGGAGGGAGATGGCGAGGGCGGTCATGCCCTGGCCGACCCAGGAGATCGTGTTGCCGATCCACAGCCTCCGGAAGTCGGCCGAGGTGCGCAGCGGCGTCAGGTCGGCGAGCAGCCGCCGTCCGGGTGGGGGCGCCGCCGGGTCGCGGGGCGGGGGGAGTATCGCATGCGCGTCGTCCGGGGCCGGGGGCTCGTCCTTCGAGGTCTCACTGTGCACAGCGGATGCTAACGCGCCTCCCGGATGCCGCGCGGAGGCCGCCTCCGCGCACGGGCCCGCTCCCGGGGCCACCCGCGCGGCCCCCTCCGGCGGGCGGCGGTCCGGCGGCGGGCGGAGGATGCGAGGAGAGCCGCCCGCACCGGGCTCGTATCCGTCACCGCACTCGGGAGGACCTGCCGTGACCGCCAGTCTGGAGCAGTTGCGCCGCTGCCACTTCGCCGTCGACCTGGGGGCCGCGCGCACCCGTGTCTTCGTCAAGGGCGAGGGGGTCGTCGTCGACGAACCGAGCGCGGCGGCGATCAACACGCGCACCGGCGCGCTCATCGCGGTCGGCACGCTGGCCGAGCAGATGACCGGCCGCACCCCCGGCTACATCCGCGTGGTCCGGCCGGTGAGCGGTGGCACCGTGATCGACATCGACATGGCGAAGCGCATGCTCCGCCACCTCCTCGGCGACAAGGCGCGCCGCGCGCTGCGCCGCAAGCCCCGGCTGCGGGCCGCCGCCTGCACGCCGCACGACGCGGACCCGCTCGCCCGGCGGGCCACCATCGAGACGCTGGTGGGCATCGGGGCGCGCCGGGTGGAGCTGGTCGACACGCTGCTCGCCGCCGCCGTGGGGTGCGGGCTGCCGGTGGAACGGCCCGAGGCCAGCATGATCCTGGTCTGCGGCGCCGCCACCACGCAGATCGCGGTCCTCTCGCTCGGTTCGATCGTGACCGCCGAGCGCATCCCGGTCGGCGGCAACGCCATCGACCACTCCGTCGTCTCCTACCTGCGCCACCACCACGAGCTGATGCTGCCGAGCCAGTCCGTGCGCCCGCTCCACCTCGCGCTGCGTGGCGGCGACCTGACGACACCCGGGCCGGGCTCCACCGAGATCCACGGGCGGGACGTCGCCACCGGCCTCGCCCGGTCGGCGGAGGTGGACACGGTGGGTCTGCGCAGCGCCATCAGCATTCCGCTCACCGGCGTCATCGACGGCATCGGCAAGGTGCTGCGGGACTGCCCGCCCGACCTCGTCGCCGACCTGGCCGAGCGCGGGATCATGATGGTCGGCGGCAGTGCCCTGATGCCCGGGCTCGACCAGATGCTCCGCGAGGCCACCGGGATGCCGGTCGAGGTCGCGGAGCGGCCCGACATCGCCTCGGTCACCGGGCTCGGCGCGATGCTCGACGGGCAGATCGAGCCGATGGCGCTCAACCCGCTCTCCGCCTGAGCGACACGGGCGCGGATCCGGTCGACGCGCGCGGGCGGCCGGAGCGGCGCCCCGCGCGAGCCGGAGCCGCGCCCCCCCCCCGCACCCACCGGCCGGGCCCGGGCCCCACCAGG
>NZ_JBHXJE010000038.1:0-65863 GCF_042723275.1 Streptomyces sp. NPDC058373
CGGCGGGACCGCGCGCCGGAGCCACGGTAAGCGGGCCGGTCAGCCGCCCGCCCGGCGCTTGTTCCAGACGTCGAAGCCGACGGCGGCCAGCAGCACCAGGCCCTTGATGACCTGCTGCCAGTCGGTGCCGACGCCGACGAGGTTCATGCCGTTGTTGAGGACGCCGAGGACCAGGCCGCCGATGATGGCGCCGAGGACGGTGCCGACGCCGCCGCTCATCGAGGCGCCGCCGATAAACGCGGCGGCGATCGCCTCCAGTTCGAAGTTGATGCCCGCCTTCGGGGAGGCGGCGTTGAACCGGGCGGCGAAGACGAGGCCCGCGAGGGCGGCGAGGACGCCCATGTTGAGGAAGACGGCGAAGGTGACCCGCTTGTCCTTGACGCCGGAGAGCTTGGCGGCGCCGAGGTTGCCGCCGATCGCGTAGACGTGGCGGCCCGCCACCGCGTTGCGCATCACGTAGCCGAAGCCGACGAGGAGGGCGGCGAGGATCAGCAGGACCACGGGGGCGCCCTTGTAGCTGGCGAGCAGCAGGGTGGCGACGAGGATGACCGCGACCAGGGCGGCCAGTTTGAGGGCGAAGAGGGTCGGCGGGACCTCCTGGAGGGAGAACTCCCGCTGGCGGCGCCGGTCGCGGACCTCCTGGACCACGACGAAGGCGATCAGCACGAGGCCGAGCAGGAGCGTCAGGTTGTGGTAGTTGGTGGCCGGGCCGACCTCGGGCAGGAAGCCGTTGGCCGCCTTCTGGAGCCCGGACGGGAACGGGCCCATGGTCTGCCCGTCGAGGAAGATCTCCGTCAGCCCCCGGAAGAGCAGCATCCCGGCCAGCGTCACGATGAACGACGGAATGCCGATGTACGCGATGAAGAAGCCCTGCAGGGCTCCCGCGGCCGCGCCCATCAGCAGCGTGATCGCGACCGCGACCGGCCACGGGATCTGCTGCTGCACCATGAGGACCGCCGCGACGGCGCCGACCAGCGCCGTCAGCGAGCCGACCGAGAGGTCGATGTGGCCCGCGATGATGACGATCATCATGCCGATGGCGAGGATCAGGATGTAGCTGTTCTGGAGGACCAGGTTGGAGACGTTGCGCGGCAGCAGGAGGTCGCCGCCGGTCCAGATCTGGAAGAGGACGACGATCAGCCCGAGCGCGAACAGCATGCCGTACTGGCGGGAGTTCTGCCGGACGGCGTCCAGGAGCATCCGGCCCAGGCCCCGGCCCGCTCCGCGCCCCGGGGCACCCGCCGGCGCCTCGGGCTTGGTGGTCACTTCGCTGCTCATCGGTGGTGCCCTTCACTGGGATCGGTGCCGGAGGCGGCGGCGGGGGCGGACGGGTCGCGCGTCATGTGGCGCATGAGGACTTCCTGGGAGGCGTCGGCGCGGTCCACCTCGCCGGTGAGCCGGCCGGCGGCCATGGTGTAGACCCGGTCGCACATGCCGAGGAGTTCGGGCAGCTCGGAGGAGATCATCAGGATCGCCTTGCCCTCGGCCGCGAGCCGGTCGATCACCCCGTAGATCTCGAACTTGGCGCCGACGTCGACGCCGCGGGTGGGCTCGTCGAGGATCAGCACGTCGGGTCCGGCGAGGATCCACTTGCTCAGCACGATCTTCTGCTGGTTGCCGCCGGAGAGGCGGCCCACCTGTTCGAGGACGTCCGGGGTCTTGATGTTCATGACCCGCCGGTACTCCTCGGCGACCTGGCGTTCGCGGTGCGCGTCCACGACGCCGCCCCGGGCGAGCCGCCGCAGCGAACTGAGCGAGATGTTGCGGGCGACGGTGTCGCCGAGGTCGAGGCCGTACCGCTTGCGGTCCTCGGTGACGTAGGCGAGGCCGCGGCCGACCGCCTCCGGCACCGTCCGGGTGCGGATCTCGCGGCCGTCCTTCAGGACGGCGCCGCGCTCGTACCGGCCGTAACTGCGGCCGAAGACGCTCATCGCCAGTTCGGTGCGGCCCGCGCCCATCAGACCGGCGAGACCGACGATCTCGCCGCGGCGGACCGAGAGGGAGACGCCGTCGACGACCCGTCGGTGGTGGTCGACGGGATGGCGGACGGTCCAGTCGCGGATCTCCAGCGCCGGTTCGCCGTCGCGCGGCCCCTCGTACGGGGTGCGTTCGGGGAAGCGGCTGCCGAGGTCGCGGCCGACCATGCCGCGGATGACGCGTTCCTCGGTGGTCTCCGGGGCGTGCACGTCGAGGGTCTCCACGGAGCGGCCGTCGCGCAGGACCGTCACCGAGTCGGCGACCTCGGATATCTCGTTGAGCTTGTGCGAGATGATGATCGAGGTGATGCCCTGCTCCTGCAACTCCTCCATCAGCCGCAGTAGTTGAGCGCTGTCCTCGTCGTTGAGCGCCGCCGTCGGCTCGTCCAGGATCAGCAGCCGGACATCCTTCGCCAGCGCCTTGGCGATCTCCACCAGCTGCTGCTTGCCGACGCCGATGTCGCTCACCCTGGTCCGCGGGTGCTCGTCCAGGCCGACCCGCCGCAGCAGGCGGGCGGCCCCGCTGAGCGCCTTGTCCCAGTCGACCACCCCGCGCCGGGAGGGCTCGTTGCCGAGGAAGATGTTCTCGGCGATCGACAGGTGCGGGACGAGGGCCAGCTCCTGGTGGATGATGACGATCCCGCGCCGCTCGCTGGCCCGGATGTCCTTGAACCGGCACTCCTCGCCCTCGAAGAGCACCTCGCCCTCGTAGCTCCCGTACGGGTGCACGCCGGAGAGGACCTTCATCAGGGTGGACTTGCCCGCGCCGTTCTCCCCGCACAGGGCGTGGATCTCGCCGCGCCGGACGGAGAGCGTGACGTCGGCGAGGGCGGTGACGCCGGTGAAGCGCTTCACGATGGAACGCATCTCCAGGAGCGTCCCGGGACCGGCCCCTGTGCCGGGCCCCGCCGGGTCGGCGGTCATCGCAGGTCCTTGGCTTCGAGGTAGCCCGAGTCGACCAGGACCTCCTGGTAGTTGGACTTGTCGACGCTGACCGGCTCCAGGAGGTGGGCCGGGACGACCTTCTCGCCGTTGTCGTACGTCTTGTCGTCGTTGATCTCCGGCTTGCCGCCGTCGAGCAGGGCGCCGACCATCTCGGCCGCCACCTTGGCCAGTTCGCGGGTGTCCTTGTACACGGTCTGGGTCTGCTCACCGGCGATGATCGACTTCACCGAGGAGACCTCCGCGTCCTGCCCGGTGACGACGGGCAGCGGCTTCGCCTTGGACCCGTAGTCGTCCGACTTCAGCGCGGAGAGGATGCCGATGGAGATGCCGTCGTACGGCGAGAGCACCGCGTCCACCCGCTCCTTGGAGTAGGCCGAGGTCAGCAGGTCGTCCATCCGCTTCTGGGCGGTGCCGCCGTCCCAGCGCAACGTGGTGATCTGGTTGAGCCTGGTCTGCTTGGAGCGGACGACCAGCTGCTTCTTGTCGAAGTACGGCTTGAGGACCTCCATCGCGCCGTTGAAGAAGTAGCGGGTGTTGTTGTCGTCGTTGGACCCGGCGAACAGCTCGATGTTGTACGGGCCCTTCTCCCCGCCCTTCTCGTCCAGCCCCAGCTTCTCCACCAGGTACTCGCCCTGGAGGCGGCCGACCTTCTCGTTGTCGAAGGAGGCGTAGTAGTCGACGTGCGGGGAGCCGAGGATGAGGCGGTCGTAGGAGATGACGGGGATGTCGGCGTCGGCCGCCTGCTGGAGGACGTTGGAGAGCGCCTCGCCGTTGATGGCGGCGACGACCAGGGCGTCCACGCCCTGCGTGATCATGTTCTCGATCTGGGCGACCTGCTGGTCGGGGTCGTCCTCGCCGTACTGGAGGGTGGTGCGGTAGCCCGCCTTCTCCAGGATCTTGGTCATGTTCCGGCCGTCGGCGATCCAGCGCTCGGACGACTTGGTGGGCATGGCCACCCCGATGGTCTGCTCGTTCTTCCCCTTCCCCTCCTTGCTGCCGCCCGTACTGTCCTGGCCGCACGCGGTCAGGAGGAGGGCGCAGCAGGCGGTCGCCGCTGCGGCGGTGGTGGCGGCTCGGGCCTTCGTCATGGTTCTCCCTGGCAATCCCGTGATCGGGTCGGTGGGCGGGGATGCGGGCGCGGGCACGCCGGGACCGCCGCGCACGCCGGGTCTGCACCGGGACGTCGTCATTCCCGGCAGGGCACGATTGTTAGCGCTCACACAGTGGTGATACAAGATGGGGGATAGGCTTTTTCGGCATTGGCACAGAGTCGCGGTCCGGCGGGTTCCCGCGCGATCCGGCGCGAATTCGACAGGATCCGAGAGATCCGACGAGAGGGGAGGCCCGCGTGGCCCGGTCCGCGGAAGTCTCCCGTCCCCCGACCATGGCCGACGTGGCCCGCGAGGCGGGGGTCTCGCACCAGACGGTCTCCCGGGTCCTCAGCGGCCACCCGCACGTACGCCCCGCCACCCGCGCACAGGTCACCGCGGTTGTGGACCGCCTCGGCTACCGCCGCAACCCGGCCGCCCGCGCCCTGGTCACCCGCCGCACCCGCACCCTGGGCGTGATCGCGGTCAACACCACGCTCTACGGGCCCGCCAGCACCATGGCCGGGCTCCACGAGGCCGCCCGCGACGAGGGCTACCTCGTCTCCACGGTGACCCTGCGCGGCGACGGCGGGCAGGGCCTCAAGGACGCCGTCGACCACCTCTCCTCCTGGGGCGTGGAGGGCGTCGTCGCCCTCACCCCGCAGCGGACCACGGGCCGGGCGCTGGCCCGCCTGGACGCGCCGTTCCCCGTGGTCAGCGTCGAGGGCGGCGACCAGCTCGGCCTGCCGGCCGTCTCGCTCGACCAGGAGCGGGGCGCCCGCATGGTCACCGAACACCTGCTGGCCGCCGGGCACTCCACCGTCTGGCACGTGGCGGGACCCGACGGCTGGTCGGAGAGCGAGGCCCGCACCGCCGGGTGGCGCGCGGTGCTGCGCGAACGCGGCATCGAGCCGCCGCCCGCGCTCCAGGGCGACTGGAGCCCGCTCTCCGGCTACCGGGCCGGGCAGGAGTTGGCCGGGCACGTCCTCTCCGGCCAGGGGCCGGGGGTCACCGCGGTCTTCGTCGCCAACGACCAGATGGCGCTCGGGGTGCTGCGGGCGCTGCGGGAGGCCGGGGTGCGGACGCCGGAGCGGGTCGCCGTCGCCGGGTTCGACGACATTCCCGAGGCGGAGTTCTTCCCGCCGCCGCTGACCACTGTGCGGCAGGACTTCGCCTCCATCGGGAGGCGGAGCATCCGGCTGCTGATCGACCACATCGAGGGGCGCGGGGCGGGGGCCGAGCATCTGCTCGTCGCCCCGCAGCTCATCGTGCGGGCCAGCAGCAGGGGGGGCGGCGAGGTCTGACCTCGGGGCCGGTCGGGCTGGGGGTGTCCTTGGGCGCCGGACGGGCTGGGCTTGTCCTTGGGTGCCGGCACGCGTCGGCTGGGGTGTCCTCAAGCGCCGGACGGGCTGGGGATGCCTTTGAGTGCCGGCACGCCACAGCTGGGGTGCCCTCAAACGCCGGACGGGCTGGAGGGCGAAAGGTTGCCGCACCCCCTTGCCGCCTCGACATGTGAGCGCTAACAATCGTGCCGGTACGAACGCCGTTGCCCTCGCGACATTCCCAGGAGGCCGTCACCGTGAGCACACCCGTGCCTGTCGACGCGTCCGGTCAGCACCCTCCCGACGCCTGTACGGTCGGCGTCGACTTCGGGACCCTCTCCGGGCGGGCCGTGGTCGTCCGGGTGCGGGACGGGGCGGAGCTGGGGACGGCCGTGCACGAGTACCGGCACGGGGTGATCGACCGGCGGCTGCCCGCGGGCGGGGCCGAGCTCCCGCCGGACTGGGCGCTGCAGCACCCCGAGGACTGGCGGGACGTCCTGCGTACCGCCGTGCCCGAAGCCGTCGCCGCGGCCGGGGTCGACCCGGGCCACGTCATCGGCGTGGGAACGGACTTCACGGCCTGCACGGTGCTGCCGGCCACCGGCGACGGCACCCCGCTCGCCCTGCTGCCCGCGTGGGCGGGACGGCCGCACGCGTGGCCCAAGCTCTGGAAGCACCACGCCGCCCAGGACCAGGCGGACCGGCTCAACGCACTCGCCCATGAGCGGGGCGAGCCGTGGATCGCGCGGTACGGGGGGCGGATCTCGGCCGAGTGGCAGTACGCGAAGGCGCTCCAGGTGCTGGAGGAGGACCCGGAGGTCTACGCGGCCTGCGCGCGGTGGATCGAGGCGGCCGACTGGATCGTCTGGCAGCTGACCGGCGCCGAGTCGCGCAACGCCTGCACCGCCGGGTACAAGGGCATCCACCAGGACGGCAGCTACCCCGCCGCCGACTTCCTCGCCGGGCTGCACCCGGACTTCGCCGACTTCCCCGCCACCCGGCTCGCCCACCCGCTCTCCGCGCTGGGCGGCCACGCGGGCGGCCTGACCGCCGAGGCCGCCGCCTGGACGGGGCTGCCCGAGGGCACCGCGGTCGCCGTCGGGAACGTCGACGCCCATGTCACCGCCCCCGCCGCCGGTGCCGTGGAGAACGGCCGCCTGCTCGCCATCATGGGCACCTCGACCTGCCATGTCCTCAGCGGCCCGGCACTGGCGGAGGTGCCGGGGATCTGCGGCGTGGTCGACGGCGGCATCGTCGCGGGCGCGTACGGCTACGAGGCCGGGCAGAGCGCCGTCGGCGACATCTTCGCCTGGTGGCTGCGGCAGGGGCTGCCGGACGAGTACCGGGCGGAGGCCGAGGCGGCCGGGGAGGACGCGCACGCGTACCTGACCCGTCTGGCGGCCGGCCAGCCGGTCGGCGCCCACGGGCTGGTGGCCCTGGACTGGATGAACGGCAACCGCTCCACCCTGGTCGACCACCACCTCTCCGGCGTCCTCGCGGGCCTGACCCTGGACACCCGCCCCGAGGACGTCTACCGGGCGCTGCTGGAGGCGACCGCGTACGGCACCCGGGTCATCGTGGAGGCGTTCGAGAAGGGCGGTGTCCCGGTCGAGGAGTTCATCGTGGCGGGCGGGCTGAAGAAGAACCCCCTGCTCATGCAGGTCCACGCCGACGTGCTGCGCCGCCCCGTCTCGCTCGCCGGATCCGACCAGGGCCCGGCGCTGGGCTCCGCCATCCACGCCGCCGTCGCCGCCGGGGCCCACCCGGACGTCCGCGCGGCCGCCGCCGCCATGGGCAGCGTCCAGCGGGACGCCTACCTGCCCGACCCGGGCCGGGCCGACGCCTACGACGCGCTCTTCGCCGAGTACCGCGCCCTCCACGACCACTTCGGGACCGGTCCGGACCTCCTCCTGCACCGTCTGCGCCGCGTCCGCAACGCCGCGCGCACCGCCCCCCGCCCCGGCTCCACCGCCTGAGCCACCGGCACGCGCCCGCCCCGCCACCGTCCCGCCCGCCCGCCCGAGGAGCACACCGTCATGACGCCCGCACCGCCCGCGCCCGAGATCTGGTTCCTCACCGGCAGCCAGGCCCTCTACGGCGAGGAGACCCTCGCCCAGGTCACCGCGCAGTCCCGCGAGATCTGCTCGACCCTCGCCGAGCGCACCTCGCTCCCCGCCCGCCTGGTCTGGAAGCCGGTCCTCGCCGACGCCGCCGCCATCCGCCGGATCTGCCTGGACGCGGAGGCCGACGACCGGTGCGCGGGGCTGATCGCCTGGATGCACACCTTCTCCCCGGCCAAGATGTGGATCTCCGGCCTCGACGCCCTGCGCAAGCCCCTGCTCCACCTGCACACCCAGGCCAACCAGACGCTCCCCTGGGCCACCATCGACATGGACTTCATGAACCTCAACCAGGCCGCCCACGGCGACCGGGAGTTCGGGCACGTGCAGACCCGGCTCGGGGTCGCCCGGAAGACCGTCGCCGGGCACGTCCTGGACCCGGTCGTAGGCGCCCGCGTCGAGTCCTGGGCCCGCGCGGCGGCCGGCCGCGCCGAACTGGCGACGCTGCGGCTGGCCCGGTTCGGCGACAACATGCGGGACGTCGCGGTGACCGAGGGCGACAAGGTCGAGGCGCAGCGCCGGTTCGGCGTCTCGGTCAACACCTACGCCGTCAACGACCTGGCCGCCGCCGTCGACGGAGCCGACGAGGCCGCCGTCGACCTGCTCACCGAGGAGTACGGCGACCTCTACACCCTCGCCGACGACCTGCGCCCGGGCGCGCCCCGCCACGACGCCCTGCGGTACGCGGCCCGGATCGAGGCGGGGCTGCGCGCCTTCCTCACCGAGGGCGGCTTCCGCGCCTTCACCACCAACTTCGAGGACCTGGGCGGACTGCGCCAGCTCCCGGGCCTCGCCGTGCAGCGGCTGATGGCCGACGGCTACGGCTTCGGCGGCGAGGGCGACTGGAAGACCTCGGTGCTGCTGCGCACCCTGAAGGTGATGGGCGAGGGGCTGCCGGGCGGCACCTCCTTCATGGAGGACTACACCTACGACCTGACGCCGGGCCGCGAACTCATCCTCGGCGCGCACATGCTGGAGGTCTGCCCCTCGCTCACCGCCGCCCGGCCGTCCTGCGAGATCCATCCGCTGAGCATCGGCGGCCGGGAGGACCCGGTCCGGCTGGTCTTCGACGCGGACCCCGGCGCCGCCCTCGTCGTCGGCCTCGCCGACCTGGGCGACCGCTTCCGCCTGGTCGCCAACGAGATCGAGGTGGTCGCCCCGCCCGAGCCGCTGCCCGCGCTCCCGGTGGCCCGCGCCGTCTGGCGCCCCGCCCCGGATCTGCGGACCTCCACCGAGGCGTGGCTGACGGCGGGCGCCCCGCACCACACCGTGCTCACCACCGCGCTCGGCGCCGAGGCCGTCGAGGACCTGGCCGAGATGGTGCGGACGGAGTTGGCGGTCATCGACGCCGGCACCCGTATCCGCACGTTCGTCCGCGAACTGCGCTGGAACCAGGCGTACCACCGCCTGGCGCTCCCGCTGTGACGGCCACTGCCCCGCCTCCCGGACGGAGTCCCCGTATGAGCACGCCCCGCCGGTCCGTCTCCGCCGCGCTCCGCCGCGAGGTGCACCGGGCCAACCTGCGCATCCCCGCCACCGGCCTGGCCACCCTCACCTGGGGCAACGTCAGCGGCGTCGACCGTGAGGCGGGCGTCTTCGTGATCAAGCCGTCGGGGGTGCCGTACGAGCGGCTGACCGAGGACGACCTGGTCGTGGTGGCGCTGGAGGACGGCCGGGTCGTGGAGGGTGAGCTGCGCCCGTCCACCGACACCGAGACGCATCGCTGCCTCTACCGGGCCTTCCCGTCGGTCGGCGGCGTCACCCACACCCACTCGACGCACGCGGTGGCCTTCGCCCAGGCCAGGCGCCCGGTACCGGTGCTCGGCACCACCCACGCCGACACCTTCGACGGGCCGGTCCCGGTGACGGAGGTGCTGACGCCGGAGCAGTGCGCCCGCGACTACGAGTTCCACACCGGGCAGGTGGTGGTGGACCTGCTCGGCGGGGACGACGCCCGCGCCCAGGAGGTGCCGGGCGCCCTCGTCGCCCACCACGGGCCGTTCACCTGGGGCGCCACCGCCACGGCCTCGCTGGAGCACGCCGTGGTCCTGGAGGCGGTCGCCGAGATGGCGCTGCACACCCTGGCGCTGGGCCGCGCCGAGCCCCCGCAGCACCTCCTCGACCGGCACTACACGCGCAAGCACGGGCCGGGCGCGTACTACGGGAACCCGGGGCCGGGCGCGGCCTGAGCGGACATGGACGAGGGGCGCCCCCGGCCCTGCCGGGGGCGCCCCTCACTCGCTCACGGGCCTTACTCCACGACCGTGATCCGGTCCGCCTTCGGCGGGTCCAGGGGGTTGTCGGCCGAGGTGGTGGCCGTCAGATAGTCGTTGAAGGCGGCCAGGTCGTCGCTGCCGACGAGGGGGTCGGTGCCCTCGCCGAGGGCCGCGAAGCCGTCGCCGCCGCCCGCGAGGAAGGAGTTCATCGCGACGCGGTAGGAGGCGGCCGGGTCGATCGGCTCGCCGTTCAGGCGGATGGTGTCCGCGACGACGCGGTCGGCGCCCGCCTTGGTGAGGTCGAGGGTGTAGGTCAGCCCCTCCGACACCTGGAGGATCTTCGGGGAGGCCTCGTTGCCGCCGCTGACCTGCTGCTGCAGCGCGGTGACGAGCTGTTCGCCGGTGAGCGTGACGAGGTTGACGGTGTTGCTGAACGGCTGGACGGTGAACGCCTCGCCGTAGGTCACCACCCCGTCGCCCTCGTCGCCGGAGGCCGCGTACACCAGGTCGGAGCGGACGCCTCCGGGGTTCATCAGCGCGAGGACCGCCGTGTCGTCCAGGGACTGGGCGTGGGCCAGCTGGGCGTCGGCGATGACGTCGCCGAGCGGCGACTCGGGGGTGGTGGCGCCCCGGCCGGGGAGGTCGCCGGAGATGTGGCCGACGGGCTGGGCGGCGATGGGCGCGGCCAGCTCGTTCCAGTCGGAGATCAGCCGGGTGATGTCCTTCGCCTTCGGCTGGGTCCGGGTGACGACGTGGTTGGCCGAGGAGACGCTGGTGCGGACGATGTCCCTGGTCTTCCGGTCGTACGTCAGCGTGGTGTCGGTGTAGAGCTTGCCGAAGGACGAGGCCGAGGTGACCGTGCGCGGCTTGCCCGCCGGGTCCGGGATGGTGCAGGCGTACGCCTCGTGGGTGTGGCCGGTGACCAGGGCGTCGACCTTCGGGGTGATGCCCTTGGCGATGTCGACGATCGGGCCGGAGACGCCGTCGCCCGCGCCCGGCGAGTCGCAGTCGTAGTTGTACGAGGTGGAGGCGGGGGCGCCGCCCTCGTGGATCAGCGCGACGATCGACTTGACGCCCTTGCGGTCGAGTTCGCGGGCGTACTTGTTGACGGTCTCGATCTCGTCGTGGAACCTCAGCCCCTTGACGCCCTCGGCCGAGACGATGTCCGGCGTGCCCTCCAGGGTGACGCCGATGAAGCCGATCTCGACGCCGTTCTTCTTCCACACCGTGTACGGCTTGAGGATCGGCTTGCCGGTCTTCTCGTCCGTGACGTTGGCGGCGAGGTAGGGGAAGTCGGCGCCCTCGAACTTGCGGCCGTCGGTGTAGCAGCCGTCCTCGGGGTGGCAGCCGCCCTTCTGGAGGCGGTCCAGCTCGGCGCGGCCCTCGTCGAACTCGTGGTTGCCGACGCCCGTGACGTCGAGCTTCATCTTGTTGAGCGCCTCGACGGTGGGCTCGTCGTGGAAGAGCCCCGAGAGCAGCGGGCTGGCGCCGACCATGTCACCGGCGGCGGCGGTGACGCTGTACGGGTTGCCCTTGCGCGCGGTGCGCAGCGAGGTGGCCAGGTACTCGGCGCCGCCCGCGTCGATCGCCTTGGTCGAGCCGTCCGGCTGGGTCTCGGTGACCTGGCCGGAGGAGCCGGCCGGGGGTTCGAGGTTGCCGTGCAGGTCGTTGAAGGAGAGGAGCTGTACGTCGACGGTGCGGCCGTGGCCGTGGCCCGGCTCGCCGTGGTCGTGGCCGCCGCCGTGGCCGGGCTTCCCGTGGGCCCCGGCCGGCATCGCGGCGACCAGCGCGCCGACAGCGGCCAGCGAGACGGTACCGGTCACCAGGCGCCAGGTGCGGCGTCTCGTGCGGGGTGTGGCTGACATGCGTCCCCCTGAGGGAGTGGACTCGGATACGAGGCGCAGCCTAGGGTCAACGCGCGTAGCGCGACAGGGGGTTGCGGTTACGGCCAGGTTGCCGTCGGGCGGCGCGCCACCCCGGGCGCCCGTTACGCCCCCGATTGCAGCGGCCCCGGGCCCTGCCCGCCGTACCCTCGTGACCATGACCAGCGACGCTCCGGCCTCCGTGCCGTCCCGCCAGATCCACACCGCCGCCGAGCTCACCGAGGACCAGGCCGCCTCGGTGCGGGCCCTGCTGGCCGACGCGGCCGCCGAGGACGGGCAGCAGGCCGTCTCCGAGCAGGGCCGCCTCCAGCTGCGCGGCGGCCGCCGCGAGGGCGTACGCCACCTGCTGCTGACCGCCGACGGGCAGCTCGCCGGGTACGCCCAGCTGGAGGGCGCCGATCCGGTGGAGCCGCCCGCCGGTGAGCTGGTCGTGCACCCCGCGCACCGGAACCGGGGCCACGGCCGGGCGCTCGGCACCGCCCTGCTGGAGGCGGCCGGCGGCCCGCTGCGGATCTGGGCGCACGGCGGGCACCCCGCCGCCCGGCACCTGGCGATCGTGCTGGGGCTGAGCCTCTTCCGCGAGCTGCGCCAGATGCGCCGCCCGCTCTCGGTGCCGCCGCTGCACGAGTCGGCGTACCCGGAGGGCGTCACCGTCCGCACCTTCGTCCCGGGCGAGGACGACGCGGCCTGGCTCGCCGTCAACTCGGCCGCCTTCGCCCACCACCCGGAGCAGGGCTCCCTCACCCAGCGCGACCTGGACGACCGGCTGGCCGAGCCGTGGTTCGACCCGAAGGGCTTCTTCCTCGCGGAGCGCGACGGCGAGCTGGTCGGCTTCCACTGGACCAAGGTCCACGCCGAGGAGCAGCTGGGCGAGGTCTACGTGGTCGGTGTCGCCCCCGGCGCCCAGGGCGGCGGCCTCGGCAAGGCCCTCACCACGACGGGCCTCGCCCACCTGGCCTCCGAGGGCCTGCCGACGGCGATGCTCTACGTCGACGCGGACAACGAGGCGGCGGTGAGCGTCTATGAGCGGCTCGGGTTCACGACGTACGAGACGGACCTGATGTACCGCACGGAGAGCTGAGCCCGGGGCGCTTCCGTGTACGGGGGCCCCGCCACGCTCCGGACCGGAGACGAGGCGGGGCTTTTCCGCACCGCGTCAGCCACAGGCCTTCGCGAGCGACACCAGCCCGGCGAAACCCTCGGCGGTGAGGGTCAGGTGCGGGCCGTGCGGGGCCTTGCTGTCGCGGACCAGGACCTCGCCGGTGAGGGTGGCGGGCTGCGGGGCCCACTCGACGCATTCGGCACCCTGGCCATCGCTGTAGCTGCTCTTCACCCAGGTGAGGGAAGGCGGGGTCTTATTAGTCGCGGTCATCTCCATACTCTTCCAGGTACTTACCGAACATGGCCAGGCTCTCCCGGCTGTCGAGCGCCTTCGATCGGGCGATGTCCAAAAGCCTCGTCAGCTCCAGCACCTCAGCCGGGGTGTCCACCGCCGCCCCGGAGGCAAGCTCTCGACGTAGGCGAACGACACGCCGTCGCGAAGGGTGAGCAGGCTCGGGCGCCGGAGGAGGGAATCCGGCCGCCACCCCGTGACTAACCTCCGGTGCGCGGGAACACGTCCCCCATCGCGGCACCGACCGGAGGGGACGGCCAGACCATGGCGAGCACAGCGGCTCACGCGCGGGCGGGGTCGGAGACGGAACCGAGGAGCATCCGGCTGCCGGGCATCCTCCTCGGGGTGGGCCTCGGCGGCTTCGTCGACGGCATCCTGCTCCACCAGCTCCTCCAGTGGCACCACATGCTGACCAGCACCGACACCGCGCGGATCGGCGTGAAGTACTACCCGGCGGACACCGTCTCGGGCCTGGAGATGAACACTGTCTGGGACGGCGTCTTCCACACCGTCTGCTGGCTGGCCGTCCTCTCCGGCCTCGCCGTCCTCTACGCCCGGGTCACCCACGACCGGCGACGCGTCTGGACCTCGCGGGTGCTGTGGGGCTGGGTGCTGGTGGGCTGGGGACTCTTCAACCTGGTCGAGGGTGTCGTCGACCACCAGATCCTCGGCATCCACCATGTCCGCGGCGGCCCCCACGAGTTCTGGTGGGACATGGGCTTCCTCGCCCTCGGCGCCCTGCTGGTCGCCGTCGGCCTCCTCCTCCGGCGCGGCGGCCGCCCCCTCGACCCCGGTACGGGCGATCCCGGCCCGCAGGCGCGATGAGCGGCGACGCACACCACCCGCACCCGCCGGGCCCCGCGGCCGACCCGGGCCTCTGGGACCTCCTGGCCCCCGCCCTGGCGCCCGTCCTCGCCGCCACCCTGCTCGGCGCGGCCTACCTCCGCCTCGCCCGCCGGGCCCGCCTCCGCAATCCGGTCCTCGGCTGGTCCCGGTGGCGTACGGCGGCCTTCCTCGCCGGGCTCGCCGTCCTGGTCCTGGCGCTCGTCCCGCCCCTGGCGCCGTTCGCGCACGGCGACTTCCGGGGGCACATGGCGCAGCACCTGCTCATCGGCATGTACGCCCCGCTGGGCCTGGTCCTCGCCGCCCCCGTCACCCTGCTGCTGCGCACCCTCCCCCCGGCGCGGGCCCGCACCCTCGCCACGCTCCTGCACACCTTCCCGGCCCGGGTACTCAGCCACCCGCTGGTCGCGCTGGTCCTGTCCACCGGCACTCTGGCACTGCTGTACTTCACACCGCTGTACACCGCCCTCGCCGCCGCCCCGGGCGCCCACTGGCTCCTCCACGCCCACTTCCTGCTCTCCGGCTGCCTCTTCGCGCACGCCGTCGCGGGCCCCGACCCCGCTCCGTCCCGGCCCGGCGTCCCGGCCCGCCTCGTCGTCCTCGGCGTCGCCATCACCGCGCACGCCACCCTCTCCCAGCTCATGTACGGCGGGTTCCTCGTCCAGGTCCCCGTCCCCGCCGGGCAACTACAGGGCGGAGCGGAACTGATGTACTACGGCGGCGACCTGGCCGAACTACTCCTCGCCGCCGCCCTGGTCACCACCTGGCGCCCAGCCAAACCCCACCCCGGCCGACGCTTGAGGCCAATCGGTGACCGGCCCCGTCGAACGGCGCCAAACCCCACCCCGGCCGACGCTTGAGGCCAATCGGTGACGGGCGGCGTCGAACGGCGCCAAACCCCAGCCCGGCCGGCGTTTGAGGCCAATCGGTGACCGGCACGGAATCGCCGCGCCGCAGCAGCACTCAGCCCGGCCGGCGCTTGAGGCCATCAGTGACCGCCACGGTCGAGCGGCGCCCAGCCAAAAGAACAGCCCGGCCGGCGCTTGAGGCCATCGTGGACCGGCACGGTCGAGACGTAGCCAAGGCCCAAAGCCCCCCGGCCGAGGGCACCCCGGGTCACCCAGTCGGGTGAAGGGGGCCCGTAAGGCAACCCCCCGCTGTCCGCCAGGACACATCCCCGTAACCCCTGATTCAGCAACCCTTGCCACGCTCGCGGAATGCAGCCCGCAGCGCCCGAACCCGAGCGGAAGCCGCCCCTCGCGCTGGCTCCGGCCCTTTCCGACGCGCCCCCGACCCCGGCGACCGGGAAGAATGGGGCCATGCTGCGTACTCCAGGAGAGACCCCTGACCCGCAGGAGCTGGGCGCCCCGGCGCCCCAGCCCTCGCTCGGCTCGCTCGCCGCACACCGGCCGCACGCCGTCGCCGCCACCGTCTCCGACCTGGAACCCGACCTCGACTCCGACCCGGACGACTACGCGGGGGACGACGAGGCGGAGCTGCCCGAGGGCCGGTTCCTGGACCGGGAACGCAGCTGGCTCGCCTTCAACGAGCGGGTGCTGGAGCTGGCCGAGGACCCGTACACGCCGCTGCTGGAGCGCGCCAACTTCCTGGCGATCTTCGCCTCCAACCTGGACGAGTTCTTCATGGTCCGGGTCGCCGGGCTGAAGCGCCGCATCGCGACCGGGGTCGCCACCAAGTCCGCCTCCGGCCTCCAGCCGCGCGAGGTGCTGGAGATGATCTGGGCCCGCTCTCGCGAGCTGATGGCGCGTCATGCCGCCTGCTATCAGCAGGACATCGCGCCCGCCCTGGCCGACGAGGGCATCCACCTGGTGCGCTGGGCCGAGCTGACCGAGAAGGAGCAGGCCCGCCTCTTCACCCTCTTCCGGCAGCAGATCTTCCCCGTGCTGACCCCGCTCGCCGTCGACCCGGCCCACCCCTTCCCGTACATCTCGGGGCTCTCCCTCAACCTCGCCGTGGTCGTCCGCAACCCGGTCAGCGGCCACCGGCACTTCGCCCGGGTGAAGGTGCCGCCGCTCCTCTCCCGTTTCCTGGAGGCGTCGCCCGAGCGGTACGTGCCCATCGAGGACGTCATCGCGGCCCACCTGGAGGAGCTGTTCCCCGGCATGGAGGTGCTCGCGCACCACATGTTCCGCCTCACCCGCAACGAGGACCTGGAGGTCGAGGAGGACGAGGCGGAGAACCTCATCCAGGCGCTGGAGAAGGAACTGATGCGCCGCCGCTTCGGCCCGCCGGTGCGGCTGGAGGTCGAGGAGTCCATCGACCCGTACGTGCTCGACCTGCTGGTCCGCGAGCTGAAGATCAGCGACGCCGAGGTGTACCCGCTGCCCGGGCCGCTCGACCTCACCGGCCTCTTCGCCATCGCCGGGCTGGACCGGCCGGAGCTGAAGTACAAGAAGTTCGTGGCGCGCACCCACCGCGACCTCGCCGAGGTCGAGTCGGCCTCCGCGCCGGACATCTTCGCCGCCGTCCGCGAGCGGGACGTGCTGCTGCACCACCCGTACGACTCGTTCTCCACCTCCGTGCAGGCGTTCCTGGAGCAGGCCGCGGCCGACCCGGACGTGCTCGCCATCAAGCAGACCCTCTACCGGACGTCGGGCGACTCGCCCATAGTCGACGCCCTCATCGACGCCGCCGAGTCCGGCAAGCAGGTCCTCGTCCTGGTCGAGATCAAGGCCCGCTTCGACGAGCAGGCCAACATCAAGTGGGCCCGCAAACTGGAGGAGTCGGGCTGCCACGTCGTCTACGGACTGGTCGGCCTGAAGACCCACTGCAAGCTGTCGCTGGTCGTCCGGCAGGAGGGCGAACTCCTGCGCCGCTACTCGCACGTCGGCACCGGCAACTACCACCCGAAGACCGCCCGGCTCTACGAGGACCTCGGCCTGCTCACCGCCGACCCGCAGGTCGGCGCGGACCTCTCCGACCTCTTCAACCGGCTCTCCGGCTACTCCCGCCGCGAGACCTACCGCCGCCTGCTGGTCGCCCCGCGCTCCCTGCGCGACGGCCTGGTCGCCCGCATCCACCAGGAGATCGAGCACCACCGCGCCGGACGCGAGGCCTACGTCCGCGTCAAGGTCAACTCGATGGTGGACGAGGCGGTCATCGACGCGCTGTACCGGGCGAGCATGGCCGGCGTCCCGGTCGACGTGTGGGTACGCGGTATCTGCGCGCTGCGCCCCGGCGTACCGGGCCTCTCCGAGAACATCCGGGTCCGCTCGGTCCTCGGCCGCTTCCTGGAGCACTCCCGCGTCTTCATCTTCGCGGGCGGCGACGAGCCCGAGGTCTGGTTCGGCAGCGCCGACATGATGCACCGCAACCTCGACCGCCGCATCGAGGCGCTGGTCCGCGTCACCGACCCGGCCCACCGCGCCACCCTGGACCGCCTGCTGGAGACCGGGGTCGCCGACACCACCACCTCCTGGCACCTCGACGCCGACGGCGAGTGGACCCGCCACAGCCTCGACGCCGACGGCAAGCCGCTCCGCCACGTACAGGAACTGCTCATCGACGCGCGGAGGCGCCGACGTGCCCCCACTCCCTGAGCCGGACCGCCTGCCCGAGCAGGCCCCGGCCCCCGGCCGGCCCGCCGGCGGCCCGGACCGGACCGCAGCACCCGCCCTGGACCGCCTGCCGGGCCCCGCGGCTCCGGTCGGCGAAGCCCTCCGCGCCGAGGCCGCCGCCTTCCTGCGGGCCCTGCGCCATCACACCGAGGCCGCCCAGGACCCGCAGGAGACCAGGGAGGCGGCCCGCGCCCTGGCCCGCTCCACGCGCCGCCTCGGCGCCACCCTGCACACCTTCCGCCCCCTGCTGGACCGGGAGTGGGCCGACCGGCTGCGGCCCGAGCTGACCTGGCTGACCGGCGTCCTCGCCGACGAGCACCTGGTGGCGGCCCGGCTGACCCGGCTGCTCGCTTCGCTGCACCGCCTCTCCGGCCCGGCCGCGCCCCGCCGGGGCGGCCCCGGCATCGGCGCCGCCAAGGCGGGCGCGCTGCTGGAGCGCCGCCTCACCCTGGCCCGGACCCGCGCCCACTCGGCGTGTCTGACGGCCTTCGCCTCGGCCCGGCTGCACGCCCTGGTCGACGAGGTCGCCCTGCTCTCCGGCGAGGTCCCGCTCGGCCCGGACGCCCCGGCCGGCGCCGACGCCCTCGCCGAGGGCGCCGCCCGCCGCCTCGCCGACGCCGTGGCCGCCCTGCCGCTGCACCGCGCGGGCCACCCGTACAACGCCGAGGCGCTGGCGCTGGCCGTACCGGCCCCCGACAGTCAGGACACCCCCTGGCACCAGGTCCGCCTGCTGCTGCGCCTGCACCGCTACGCCCAGGAGGTCGTCGCCCCCGACGCCGCTCCCGGCCCCCGCCTGGCCGCCGCCCGCCGAGCCCTCGACCGCCACCGCGACGCCTCGGAGGCCGCCCACGAGGCCGCCTCCGCCGCCGCCACCCCCCGTATCGCCCCCACCACGGCCTACGCCCTCGGCGTCCTCCACGCCGACCAGCGCCACGAGGTCGAAGCGGCCCGCTACGCCTTCCAGCGGGCCTGGGCGGGGGAGGTGGTGGGGGTGAAGGGTGAGTAGGGGCGGGGCTCAAGCGCCCGGGCCCTTGAGCCCCGCCCCGCCCCCTGCGACCCTGGAACCATGACAGAGCGGAAACCGCCGGACGTCTCGCACGAGGACTGGGTGGAGCACCAGATCCGGCAGGCCGAGCGGCGGGGGGAGTTCGCCGAGCTGCCCGGGCGGGGCAAGCCGCTGCCGGGGAACGAGACCGAGTACGACGCGCTGTGGTGGGTCAAGGCGAAGATGCGGCGGGAGGGGCTCGGGCAGGAGCGGGCCGACGCCTCGGGTTCGCTGGTGGCGGTGTGCCGCCGGGACGCCGAGGAACTGCCCGCCGTGCTGGCCCGGATCGACGACGAGGCGGAGGTGCGTCGCCGGGTCGCCGAGCTGAACAAGCGGATCACCGACCTGCACCTGATGCCGCCGCCCGGGCCGCCGCTGGGCATCCCCCGCTTCAAGGTGGACGAGGTGGTGCGCGAGTGGCGCCGGACGCGGGGCACCGGGCGCGGCTGACCGGCGCGTACGCCGCTCCCGCGCGCCCGAGGCCGGGGGCTCAGACGGGCTGCCCGGCCGGCGCCTGAGGCCGACAAGAGCGCGCCCCCGTCACCGCAGCGCCCGCACCACCGCCTCCGCGACCGGCGCCGCACTCGCCGGGTTCTGCCCGGTGATGAGCAGGCCGTCCTCGACCACGTACGGCTCGAAGGGCTTGTCGGCGACGGTGTAGGAGCCGGCCAGCTCCTTGAGCCGGTCCTCCAGGCTGAACGGCACGGCGTCGGCGCGCTGCGCCAACTCCTCCTCGCGCCAGGAGAACCCGGTGACATCCCGCCCCCGCACCAGCGGCTCTCCGCTGCCGAGTGTGACGTCCAGCAGCCCGCACGGCCCGTGGCAGACGGCCGAGACGACCCGCCCGCTGTCATGGAAGCGCGCGACCAGGTCCCCGAGCGCCTTGCTGCCCGGAAAGTCGAACATGGTGCCGTGGCCGCCGGTGAGGTAGATCGCGTCGTACTCCTCGGGCCGCACGTCGGCCACGGCGACGGTGTCCTCCAGCTTGTCCATGAACTCCCGGTCGGCGTAGCGCCGGTCGGTGCCCTGGTCGGCGAGGACGTCGTGCGCGAGGCTCTCCGGGTCGAGCGGGACGCGCCCGCCGTCGACGCCGGCGATGGTGAGGTCGAACCCGGCCGCCTCGGCGACGTCGTAGAAGTGCGTCAGCTCGCCGAGCCACAGCCCGGTGCGGTACCCGGCCTTCTCGTACTCGCCGGCGCTGGTGACGATGATCAGGATGCGGTTGGTCGGGGTGGCCATGGGGCCTCCTTCTCCGGTTCTCGCGGCACCGTTCGGCGCCGCACGGCATCGTTGGCCCACGTCAGGGCCTTCGGAGGCGCGTGCCCGGCGAGGCAGCCCCTATCCGGAGACGAGGCCGGACGTACGACATGACCGCGAACCGCCCCGAACCAGGACACACCTCCCCGACGACCGTAACGCCCTGCCCCGGGTACGCGCCCGCTCACGCCGCCGCTCACGCCACCGCACAGGCCGCCCGGGCGGCGCGGTCGGCGGCGGCCCGGTCGAGCGGGGCGCCGGTGTCGAGCGGGGCGTGGTCCAGCGGCGCGGTGACGGCGACGACGACCGCCCGTCGGTGCCCTCGGGCACTTCACCCCGCCCCTCGTCACCGCCCTCATCGCCGGAGCCGTCCTGCACGGCATGACCTCGCCATCGCCGCCAACGCCGCCCTGGTCCTGCTGGGCGTGGTGACCGTGGTGGCCTTCCCCCCGGGACCGGGCACGCGCGTGAGAAGCGAGCGTTCCTGGCGGGACTCGACGGCCGAGGGGCCCGGGACCCTCAGCCCCGGTCGGTGATCTCCGGCGCGTACACCGTGCCGAGCGGCTCCGGCCCCACGTACTGCTGGCAGTTGCAGGGGCGTTCCTCGTACTTCACGGGCTTGCGGTCGGCGTCCCACTCGACGGGGGCCTCGACGCGTTCGTGGCAGGTGCCCCGCTTGTCGTGTTTGGCGAGGTGGTGGGTGCAGCCGCAGATGGGCTCGGGCGGGCGGCTGGCCGCGTCCAGGGCCCGCCGGCGCTCGGTCTCGGCGCGCTGGAGCTCCAGCTTCCGGGTGTGCCGCGCCTTGAGCGCGCTCCGCACGCTCTCGCCGATCCAACTCCCGCCGCCCAGCAGCATGAACGCCAGGCCCCACCACATCCAGCCGCTCATCGAACGACTCCCCCCGTGTTGTTTCCCGCATGGTACGTCCGCGGGCCCGCCCCGCGAAGGAGTACGCGTCGCCGGTCCGGCCCCGGCTCAGGCGGCCGTGTCCGCCAGGAACTTCCGCAGACACCGGGTCAGTTCGGCGGGCTGGTCCTGCGGGAGGAGGGTGCGGCTGTCCGGGATCTCGACGTAGGAGGCCCGGGGCAGCAGCTCCGCCAGCCGCCGCCCGTGCGCCACCGGCATCACCTTGTCCTCGGCCGCCCAGGCCACCAGCGCCGGCCCATGGAACCCCCGCAACGCCTCGGCCCACCGCAGCAGTTCCTCGCGCGGCGGCACCCCCAGCAGATAGGCGCGCAGGTCGCGGCGGATCTCCGGGTCGGTCTGCGCGGGCCGCACCCAGCGGTCCATGACCCGCGCCGCAACGGGCCGCTTGCTCATCCACCCCCAGGTCATCGGCAGCCGCCGGGCCGGGCGGAACCGCAGCAGCCCGAAGGCGGCGGCGAGGCCGCCGGGGATGCGGGCGGCGGTGACGAGGTTCCGGCCGGGCAGGCCCGGCGGGTAGTTGTCGAAGGCCTCGCAGGAGGTGAGGACGAGCCGGCCGACCCGCTCGCCGAGCCCCAGGGCGAAGAGGGCCTGCGCGCCACCCCAGTCGTTGAGGACGAGGGTCACCTCCCGCAGCTCCAGCTTCTCCAGCACCTCGGCGACCAGCCGCGCCACCCCGGCCACCGACAGGTCGGCCCCCGCCCGCATCGGCCTGCGGTGCCCGCCGAGCGGCAGCACGGGCCGTACGCACCGGTACTCCTCGCGCAGCCCCGGCACCACCTCGTCCCAGAGGCTGGCGTCCATCGCGACGCCGTGCAGCAGGACGACGACCGGGCCGTCCCCACCCGTGTCCTCGTAGTCGACGACTCCGGCGGACAGCTCCAGCTGGGGCATGACGGCCTCCTGATCGCGGCCCGGCGCACGGCCGGGACGTGCGGCGGTGGGGGTGGAGCGGCTGACCCGCACGAGTTTTCCACCGCTTGTGGACGGCGGCCACGGGGCGCGCGGGTCAGCGCGGCGCCGGGGCGGCGAGGCGGTCGGTCGGTCCGGCGAAGGCGAGGAAGGTGGCCCGGCTGCGGAGCAGCCACTCCCCGTCGACCCGCCGGAAGGTGTCCTCGTAGTGCCCGACCTGGACGGGCGGGCGCGAGGGGACCGGGCCGCCGGTGTGCCCGTCGACCCGGTAGGTGGTGAAGTAGCTGGTCGCCGTCGCGGTGGTCGCGGAGGTGGGTGTCACCAGGATGTTGGTCGCCACGCGGCGGGACAGCCGGTCGTCCGGACGCCCGCCGAAGTACGCCCGCAGCGCCTTCCGCCCCTCGATCCGCCGCTCCCCCGCCGCCCACTCCCACACCCCGTCGTCGGTGAAGAGTTCCGCGACCTCACCCGGCTCCCCCAGGTCGAGCCGTCGCACGAACTCCACGATCAGCCGTTCACAGGCTCGCTCGGCCAGCAGGCGGCCAAGGTCTCCGAGAGGTTCCGTCTCCGTCTCCATGCCTCCTTCCTACGCCGCGGGCGGACGGCGCGGCGAGGGGTTTTCCCGCACCGCGCGTCAGCACGGAATCCCCTGCCGGACAAGGCGGTTGAGAGGTCCATGACTCTGAGACCCAGCCCCCGCCCCCTGCCGGACGACGCCCTCTCCGCACTCCTGGCCGGGCAGCGGTTCGGCACCCTCGCCACCAACAAGCGCAGTGGCCATCCGCACCTCACCACCATGGCCTACGCCTGGGACCCCGCCGCCCGCGTCCTGCGCTTCTCGACCACGGCCGACCGCGTCAAGGTCAGGCAGCTCCGGCGCGACCCGCGCGCCTCCCTCCATGTGCGGGGCGACGACGTGTGGTCGTTCGCCGTGGCTGAGGGCGAGGCGGAGATCTCCGAGGTGACGGCCGTGCCGGGTGACGCGGTCGGCCGCGAACTGCTCGCGGTGGTCCCTGAGTCGGCCCGGCCCCGGGCCGAGGCCGAGGAGGCCGCGTTCCTCGGCCAGTTGGTGGCCGAGCGCCGGGTGGTGCTCCGACTGCGGGTCTCCCGGCTGTACGGGACGGCCCTCGACGTCAACGCGTGACCGGGATCAGCACACTCTCCCCCGGCGCGGCACCCGCCAGAGCCAGCACGGCGTCGGCGTGTACGCGCACCTCGTCCCACCGGCGCCGGTACGCGCAGTAGGCGAGGGCGTCGAGGGCGATGTGGAGCAGGTACGCGTGGAGGCGTTCGCGCAGGTGGTCCGGGAGCGGGCCGGTGGCGTGCCAGTGGGCGAGCAGGGCGGCGTGCAGGTCGGCCGGGCGCCACGCCGGGTACCAGGGCCACCAGTGGAGGAGCCAGGCCGCGTCGTAGAGACGGTCGCCGTACAGGGCGTTGCCCCAGTCCAGCACGGCGGTGACGGCCCCGCCGTCGGCGAGGACGTTCCGGCTGAGCAGGTCGCCGTGGAGCAGCTGCCGCTCGCCGGGCAGGTACGGCGTGAGGCGGGCCAGCGCGGCGAGCCCGGCGTCGACCGGCCCGAGCCCCACCCCGCACTCCACGAGCGCCGCCCGCCAGCCCGGCACCCGGGCCGTCTCGGTGCCGATGGCGAGCAGGGCTTCGGGCCAAGTGGCGTGCGATGCCCGCCCGCCCGGGGCCCAGATGCCGTAGCCGGAGGTGCCGGTGAGGTCGACCCGGGCGGCGGCGTCGAGCGCGGTCAGCAGGCTCGGCAGGGCCCGCGCCACGTCGACGGCGGACAGGTCGTCCAGAGCGGTCCCGTGGGCGCGCACCGACAACGCGTACGCCCAGCCCTCGGCCGTCCCCCGGGCCAGTACGGCGGGCACCGGCAGCCCCGGCCCGGCAAGGCGGGCGACGGCCTCGTCCTTGGCGAAGTCCTCCCCGTGCGCCCCGATTCGCAGCACCGCCTCGACCCCGTCCAGCGTCAGCGCGAACGCCTGCGACCAGGCACCGGTCGCCAGGGGGCGCGGCTCGGTGGCGCGGTCGCCATAGGCGGTGCGGACCAGGCGGTGGGCCAGGTCGGGGAGGGGGAGGCTGGTGGGGTCGGCGGGCATTGGCGCAGAATACGCCGGGTCCGGCGGGGATTCCGGGGATTTCCTCCGCCGGGCAGCGGGCCGCTGCCGCGGAAGACCGGGGCGCGTCGCCCCGCCCCTCCAGACCTCGCCAGGCCTCGCCGCCCGGCGGGCGCCGAGCGAGTCGGCGGCGACCGAGTCCACCGTCACGTCGACCGGCTCGCCCGCGGCCAAGGCAGCGTGCAGGGCCCTGCTACCCACTGGCTCGACCGCGACGGTCCGCAGGCCGCGGTGGCGGGCGGCCGTCGCGACCCCGGCGAACAGCCCGCCCCCGCCGACGGCGACGACGACGAGGGTGTCCACCTCGGGGAGTCGGCCGCGGATCTCGTCCACCAGGGTCCCGGCCCCGGCCGCAATGAGCGGGTGATCGTAGGCGTGGCTGGGGAGCGCGCCGCTCTTAGCCACGTACGCCTCGCACGCGGGCGGCCCAGGCGCAGGCGCAGGCGAGCCCGGCGTTCCCGCCCGAGGCGATGGTGACGCCCGCCTCGGGCAGGGTCCCGGCCTCCCGGTGCGGGGCGATGAAGTTGGCGGCCCCCCGCACCTTGAAATTGCCGGTGTGCTAGGCGAATTCGAGGGCGGTGTGGACGCTTCCGGGGGTGCGCGCGCCCGCCCGTACCGAGGTCCAGCGGGGCGACGGCGACCGGTCGGACCTGTCCCGCGACGCGGTCGGCGGAGGCTTTGATGTCGGCAGGGATGAGGGCGTGGGCCACGGCGCGGCTCCGGGGTGCGGGGGCGGGCAGGGCGAACGGGCGGGGCGTCGTACGCGATGGTGCCGCGCGGGCCGCCGGGCCGGGATACGGGGCCCGACCGCCCGCGCCGCCCCCTTCCGGCACCATGCACTCATGAACGAGACGCACCGAAAGCCCGTACGTCAGCGAGTCGGTTCCAGTTCGCCGCTGGAGCCGCGCATCGGCTTCTCCCGGGCGGTCCGGGTCGGCGATCACGTCGCCGTCGCCGGGACGGCGCCGATCGGGGACGACGGTGCGACCGTCGGCCCCGCCGACGTCTACGCCCAGACCGTCCGCTGCCTCGACGTCACCGAGCAGGCCCTGAAGGAGGCAGGTGCCTCGCTCGCCGACGTCACACGGACCCGCATGATGCTGACCGACGTGACCCGCTGGGAGGAGGCCGCGCGGGCGCACGGCGAGCGCTTCACCACGATCCGGCCCGCCTGCACCTTCGTGGAGGTCTCCCGCTTCATCAACCCGGCATGGCTGGTCGAGGTGGAGATCGACGCGGTGCTGGGGGCCGACCCGAGCTGAGGTCGGCGGCGGGCTCCCGACGGCCCGCCGCCGCCCACCGCTGTCGGTGCCGGGTGCGACCATCCCCCGCATGCGCACCGGACCCCACGGACTCCACCTCCGCCAGCTCACCACCCCGGCGGAGGCCACCCCCGCCCTGCGGCAGGCGCTGACCGACTGCTGGATCGCGGTCACCAACGCGGGCGGAGCCGCCGGATTCCCCTTCCCGCCGGTCGACGCCCGCGACGTCGCCCCGGCGGTGGACGCGCTGGCCTCCGCCCTGGCCCCCGACACCAGCCGCCTGCTGACCGCCTCCCTCGACGGCGACGGCGAACTCGCCGGATGGCTGAACCTACGGCGCGACCCGGGCCGCCTCGTCGCCCACTGGGGCACACTCCACCACGTCCAGACCCGCCCGGACCTGCGAGGCCGCGGCATCGGCGCCGCCCTCGTGCGGTACGCCCGCGAGACCGCTCGTGAGGACCTGGGCCTCGAACAGCTCCACTTGGCGGCACGCGGCGGCGCCGGACTGGAGAAGTTCTACGGCCGCCTCGGTTGGCGCGAGTCCGGCCGCCGCCCCGGCGCCCTCCGCTTCGCTCCCGGGGACGACCGCGACGAGGTGCTGATGTTCCTAGCTCCGCTATGAGCCCCCCACACCGGGACAGAAGTGGATCTTTGTAAGGGCCACGTAACAGGGACCGGCCCTCCATTGATCGCCACCGGCCCCCGTGTTGTCCTGCTGGGGAGCCGAGGAGAAGCACCGGACGCGGACGCGTGGCCGATGAACGCAGCACTCGGTCGGCACTGGTTACGGGAACGGCGCTGGGCGGCGAGCCGACGAGGGCGCGCCGCTTCTGGTCCCCGTTCCGGAGCCGCAAAGAGCGCCGCCACCGCTCATGGGCAGGTGGCGGACCACACGGAGGAGAGACACATGCGCAGGAAGCTCGCGAAGGCAGCCGTCGTGGTGGCCGGAATCGCGGCCATCGCCGGAAGCACCACCGCGACCGCTCAGGCGGCCGAGGGAGCACCGATCAAGATGGCCAGCTTCGAGCTGTGTGCCCAGTGGGGCAAGGCCCTGAAGGACCAGGGCACGATCGTGGGTTACCACTGCGACAACATGAACCCCGAGGAGCAGTGGTACCTCACGCCCGTCTACTAGGAACTCCGGCCCCCGCCTGCGGAACGGACCGCACAGCCAGGCCGTGAAGGGCCGGACCCTCGCCGGGTCCGGCCCTTCGCCGTGGCTCAGGACGACCCACCCAGGGCAGGGGCTTCCGGCGGGGCACCGGGGTCCGCCCGCCGCGCCGGCACCGAGCAGTCCGCTTCCTCTGCGTTGCGGACCAATCAGTCGGGTGCCCACGCGCCGGCAAGTGGCTGCCGGGAGCGGAGGGTGACTCCTAGAATCGGCGCCGTGATCATCTGGCTGAATGGCACGTTCGGAGCAGGAAAGACCACCACCGCAGAGGAATTGACCTCCCACATACGCGAAGCGCGCATCCTCGACACCGAGAAGATCGGGGAGATGCTGTGGCACGTACTGGGGGTACCGGACGGCGACTTCCAGGACTTCCCGCCCTGGCGCGGCCTCGTCGTGGAGACCGCCCGCCAGGTCCTCGACCACGTCGGCGGCACCCTGGTCGTCACCCAGACGGTGCTGGTCGAGCAGTACTGGCAGGAGATCCGCACCGGCCTGGCCGAGGCGGGCGTCCCGGTGCGCCACTTCCTGCTCCACACCGACCAGGACACCCTGGTGCACCGCATCGAGGCCGACACCAAGCCGGACAGCGTGGCGGGCCGCCAGTGGCGCCTCGACCACCTCCCCCGCTACCAGCAGGCCCTCCCCTGGCTGCACAGGGAGGCCGAGGTCCTCGACACCACCGAACTGCCCCCCGGCCTCGTGGCGGAGGTCATCGCGTCCCGGGTGTGGCCGCACGGGG
Source organism: Streptomyces sp. NPDC058373 (assembly GCF_042723275.1). NCBI lineage: Bacteria > Bacillati > Actinomycetota > Actinomycetes > Kitasatosporales > Streptomycetaceae > Streptomyces > Streptomyces sp. NPDC058373. The sequence continues at coordinate 26,807 of NZ_JBHXJE010000038.1, forward strand.
ACGGGCTGTACCGGTAGTCAGCCCCGATCCGGCGTCCCGCTGAGGCGTCGCAGCCCGACCGCGAGCGTGCGGCAACTGCGGACGAAGTCCCGGGCCGCCTCGGGCGTCACCGAGTGCGGTTGGTCAACGGCCTTGTTCCGCAGTGCCCGCAGACCCTCGTGCACATCCGCCATCTCGGGCGAGGCGCCCAACGCGGCGAGCTGCCAGGCCACTTCATGGGCGTCGTGGACACCTGACGGGTCCGGGCGGGGGGTGAAGCCGTGGCTTTCGAGCGTGCTGACCTCGTACGTCAGCAGGGTCGTCCAGGCGGTGACCACCGCACCCACCGGCGAGACCTCGGCCATCTCCATCGCGTCCCCGAAGATCCCCCACCGGCGCGGTCGGGGGGCCACTCGCGGTGGGGGTTCGGGGCCACCGCCACCCGATGCCGCCCCCCACCCCGCGCCACCCCCGTGCTCGTAGGGGGCCGGGCGTTCGCCCCGGTTCGGGGGCAGATCGGGCTCCCGGTCCTCGTCAGGCTCCGGCTCCTCGTCGGGCTCCGGAGGCCACCCGAGCCAGTCCGTATCACCCACCGCGTGCCGCCCGCCGGGCCTGCGCGACGGGCCCTCGACACCGGGACCGCCGTCGGGCGAGGTGAGGTCGTCGGCCTCTTCCCGTACCGCGCGGGCCTCCGCCTCGAACTCCAACGCCCCGGCGGGGGTCTCCACCCGGACGAGCCGCTGAAAAGCCTCGCGGATCTGCGCCCGCAGCAGCCACACCAGCAGCAGCGTGACCACCGGCCACACCAAGGTGTCCACATACTTGAGCACCAACTCCGCGATCGCCACGGACCCATCCTGGTGGCGCTACGGGCCCGCGCTCAGCCGCCCCTGCGGATCGTGACGGGGCTGAGACGCTGGTGGGCCGGGCCTTGGCGGAAGGCCCGGCCCGGTTCTCAGACCTGTGCGGTCCGGGCGTACGTCACGAACGCGGCCCATGCCGGAGCGCTGACGGTAAACCCCGGCATAGACGTGTCCTTGCTGTCACGAACCGGGACTTCGCCGCAGGCGGCGGCGTGGGCGGCGGCCCATTCGACGCAGCCGCCACCGCCACCGTTGCTGTACGTCGACTTGGTCCAGCCAGGGTTCGGGAGAGTGTTCATTGGGGCAGTGCCTCCATCGCATCGTTCATGAACGCGGCCGTCTCGGCGGGTGACAGCGCGCATCCCCAGAGACGATCCCAACGGAGCATTCGCTGCTGCACCGCGGCGGGCGCCTCCAAGAGGGCTCCGCTGTCAATCGACTCCTCGTAGGCCATGGAGTTGCCTTCCGGCAGGGTGAAGAGAGCCAGCGAGCCGCCAAGCAAGCTGTGTTCACCGTAGCTGTACGGCAAGAGCTGAATGACGCATGTAGGAGTGTCCACCATGCCCACCAGGAACTCCAATTGCCTTTTCATCAACGCCGACCCGCCAATCGGACGCCTGATCGACCCCTCGTCCAGCAGCACTGAAAGGTGCGGCGGGTTCGGTCCGTAGAGCCGCGTCTGTCGTTGTTTACGGACGGCGAGCTGCTCCTCCTGCCAAGCGCGGTCGCCTGGGCGAGTCACTGCGAACAGGGCGAGGGCGTACTCGTCCGTCTGAAGCAGGCCCGGGACGAGAGTGCCCGCGTACTCCTTGATGGACACGGCCTGACCCTCGTACTCCATGCGGCGCTGGTACTGGTCCTGAATAGCCTCGCGGCACGCCAACGCGTACAGCTCCACGAACAGCTCCTCCGTCCCGAAGACGGCGTCCAGGAGCGCGGGCAGCTTCTCCGGCGCCAAGTACTCTCCCCGTTCGATCCGGGCCAGTTGGGCCTTGCTCAGCGGGACCTTGGTGGAGAGGACATCAAGGCTCCAGCCACGGGCTTCCCGCATCCGCCGGAGTCTCGCTCCGAACAACTGCTTGTTCGAACCAGCCGGGTCGAGCTTCTTCGCGCGCGTGCTCATCGGCATATGCCCCCTTTGTGTCATCGGGGAGTTGAACCAGGTCTCGCTAGCCAGCGTAGCCATCACTGAGTGAGTCTGAAGGCTCACGGAGAGAAACCACCCCCCTCTGAGCAGGTACCCCCATGTCTCTTGTCGTCTGGCACCCCCGCACCCGTCGTCAGCTCGTCCTGCTGGACGTCGAGGGTGCGCTGCGCAGGGTCGCGGCGGTGCCCCTCGGGGACGAGCAGTTCCTGCTTCCTGAGCGGGAGTTGCAGACCTACCCGGGTGCTTCCGACCCCCGGGCCGTCGCCGGGTGTGTGGCGCGGCTGGTGACGCCGGAGACGGTGCGGGAAGGGGATCTGGTGTCGGTCGCGGGGGACTACCGGCGGGTGCTGGCGCGGGGGCACACCAAGGCCGGGGGGCGGCGGCTGCTGCTGGAGGCGTACGGGCCGTGGGTGATGGCCTTCGACCGGGTGGCGTTCCGCCGGCCCGCCTCGCCCCAGCCCTGGAACCGGCCGAGCGCCGGGACGGCCGACTCTCCGTGTGTTCCGCCGTACGCGCACTGCGTCGTCTGTGAGGGAGAAGCCTTGTCCGCCTGGGTCCGCCATCTGGAGTGGAAGCGCGAGCAGATCCTCGCGCAGCACCGCGAGGGCATGCCCCTCACCCGCCTCTGCGAGGTCTACGAGGTCCCGCCGGACGTGCTGCGCGCCTGCCTCGCCCGGTGGGAGCCCGAGGCAGGGTGAGCGCGGCCGACGCGGCCTTCGGTCTCCCCGGCCCCTCGCGCGCCGAGCCGCGCGCATGGGGCGGGCCCACTCCTGGCCGGTGAGGGCAGCTGGTCACCGGCGGCTCGCTCCAGGACGGGCCGGACGTGCCCAGCGGGCCGCTGGGAGGCGGCGTCCTCGCAGCCCCGCGCACACGCGGCCCACGCGTCGGGCATCCACCACCGGGACGTGCAGCCGGCCGTCACCCTGCCGCGCACCGCGACCCGCCCGGTCCTCGCCGACTTCGGCATCGCCGCCCCGTGCGGGTGCTTTCCGGTACGCGCGCTCGGGGCGCGCCTCCGCGTCGAGGCGTGCGCCCCGCACGCCGGGGCGTGCACCTCATCATCTGCACGGACCCCCCGCCACGGCTGCGGAAGGGGGAATTCCGTCCCAGGGCCGCGAGTTGGCCCATCAACTGCTCGCCCCTCTCAGGAGCCACCGATGCCCGCTCAGCCCACCGCCGCTTCTCCGACCCCCTCCACCGCCGCCTCTCCGGTGCGGTCCGCCACCCCGGTTCCCTCGGCCACCACAGCCGTCGGCGCCCCCGTCCCCGTCCAGCTCTCCGCCGTCCACCAGATCCGGCGCCCGAGAGGCGCGCCGGTGCCGGAGGACTTCGCCTTCGTCACCGAGCCGATGCCCGAACTGCTGCCCGGGACGGCTCTGGTGGAGAACGCCTGGCTCTCGATCGACCCCTACATGCGGGAGAACATGGACGCCGAGTGGGAGCTGCACGCCCCGTTGGAGGGCCGCTCCCTCGGCCGGGTCCTCGCCTCCGCCGATCCCGCGCTGCCGGAGGGCGCACTCGTCTTCCACCGGGAGGGCTGGCGCACCCACGCGCGGGTCGCCGCCTCCGAGGTACGCGTACTCCCCGAGCTTCCGGGAGTCGCCCCGGAGAGCTTCCTCGGCATACTCGGCGGCACCGGGCTGACGGCGTACGTGGCGCTCACCCGGGTCGCCGCCCTCCAGCCGGGCGAAGACGTCTTCATCTCGGCGGCCGCCGGGGGCGTCGGCAGCGCGGCCGGGCAACTGGCCCGGCTGCTGGGCGCCGGGCGGATCGTCGGCAGCGCGGGCACCCGGGCCAAGGCCGACTGGCTGGTGGCGGAGCTGGGCTTCGACGCCGCCTTCGTCCACCGGGACGGCCCGGTGGACGAACAGCTCAAGGCGGCCGCGCCCGACGGCGTAGACGTCGTCGTGGACAACGTCGGCGGCGACCACCTGGAGGCCGCCATCGGCGCCCTGCGCGAGCGCGGCCGCATCGCCTGGGCCGGTGCCGTCTCCCAGTACAACGCCTCGGCACCCCCGGCCGCACCGCGCAACCTCTTCGACCTGGTGGAGAAGAGCGGACGCCTGGAAGGCTTCCTGGTCAGCAGGCACCGGGACGCCCAGCCCGAGCTGGAGGAGCTCCTCACCCCGCACCTGCGGCAGGGCACGGTCCGCGATCCGCTGACGGTCACCGAGGGGTTCGACCACGTGGTGGACGCCTTCCTCGGGATGCTGCGTGGCGCCAACACCGGCAAGGCGGTGGTGCGTCTCGCCGGGTGAGCCGAGCGTGGGCCGCGCGCAGCGTCGGAAGCGATCCGGCCCGTGGTCCGTCCCCATCCCTGGCCCAGGCCCCGTCCCCGGCTCCGGCTCCGTCAGGCCACGCCCCCACCCCCGACCCCGCTGCGCCACCCCCCACCCATCCGGTTACATGGAGCCATGAGTGACACCAATGCCATGCCTGACTGGGAGAAGCGGTTCCGTGCGCCGCGCGTCTCCCTGCCCGAGTGGGCCGAGGACGCCCCCGACCGCGCGCTGTTCGTCTCGAACGCGACCGGCACCTACGAGCTGTACGCCTGGGACCGGGCCACCGGTACCCAGCGGCAGGTGACCGACCGCCCCAACGGCACCACCGACGGCGTGCTGACGCCCGACGGTGAGGCGGTGTGGTGGTTCAGCGACACCGACGGCGACGAGTTCGGCGTGTGGATGCGCCAGCCGTTCGGCGGTGGCGAGGACGTTCCGGCGGTGCCGGGGCTGGAGCCGTCGTACCCGGCGGGGCTCGCGATCGGGCGGGACGCCCGGTCCACGGCCGTGGTCGGGCGTTCCACCGACGAGGACGGCTCGACGATCCACGTGGTGCGGGACGGCGCCGCGCCCGTCGTGGTCTACCGGCACCGGGAGTCGGCCGGTGTCGGCGACCTGTCGCGGGACGGCACGCTGCTGGCGATCGAGCACACCGAGCACGGTGACGCCATGCACTCGGCGCTGCGCGTGCTGCGGCTGGGCGGTGCGCCCGGCGAGCCGCTGGCCCCGGAGACCGTCGCGGAGCTGGACGACACCCGGGGCGGCGAGGAGGAGCTGGGCCTCGCGGTGATGGGGTTCGCGCCGGTCGAGGGCGACACCCGACTGCTCGTCGGCCATCAGCGGCGCGGCCGCTGGGAGCCGATGGTGTGGGACGTCGCGGACGGTTCGCAGACCGAGCTCGCCATCGAGCTGCCGGGCGACGTGTCGGCCGAGTGGTACCCGGACGGTTCCGGCCTGCTCGTCGCGCACAGCTTCGAGGCCCGCAGCGAGCTGTGGCGGTACGACCTGGCCGCCGGGACGCTGGCGCGCGTCGACACCCCGGCCGGTACGGTCTCCGGCGCCACCGCCCGCCCGGACGGCACCGTCGAGTACCTCTGGTCCTCGGCGGCCGTGCCGCCGCAGGTCCGCTCGACCACCGGCGACGTGGTGCTGGACGCGCCCGGCATGAAGGCGCCGGGTTCGGTGCCGGTGGTGGACGCGTGGGTGGACGGCCCCGGCGGCCGGGTGCACGCGCTGGTGCAGCGCCCCGAGGGCGAGGGCCCGTTCCCGACGGTGTTCGAGATCCACGGCGGTCCGACCTGGCACGACAGCGACGCCTTCGCGGCGGGCCCGGCGGCCTGGGTGGACCACGGGTACGCGGTGGTCCGGGTCAACTACCGCGGCTCGACCGGCTACGGCCGCGAGTGGACCGACGCGCTGAAGCACCGGGTCGGCCTGATCGAGCTGGAGGACATCGGCGCGGTCCGCGAGTGGGCGGTCTCCTCGGGCCTCGCCGACCCGCGCCGCGTGGTGCTCGCCGGCGGCTCCTGGGGCGGCTACCTGACCCTGCTCGGCCTCGGCACCCAGCCGGACGCCTGGGCGCTCGGCCTCGCCGCCGTCCCGGTCGCCGACTACGTGACCGCGTACCACGACGAGATGGAGGGGCTGAAGGCGATGGACCGCACCCTCCTCGGCGGCACCCCGGAGGAGGTCCCGGAGCGGTTCGCGGCCTCGTCGCCGCTGACCTACGTGGACGCGGTCACCGCCCCCGTCTACATCTCCGCCGGGGTCAACGACCCGCGCTGCCCGATCCAGCAGGTCGAGAACTACGTGGACCGGCTCGCCGCCCGCGACCACGCCCACGAGGTGTACCGGTACGACGCCGGGCACGGCTCGCTCGTGGTGGAGGAGCGGATCAAGCAGGTGCGGCTGGAGCTGGACTTCGCCGCGCGGTACCTGGGCGCGTGATCCGGTCTCCGCCGCGTCCCGGGCCGGGCCCCGGCGCGGGACGCGGCGGAACGCCCCCGTACCGTGGGGGGTGTGTACCGGTTCCTGCTGACCCCGCGCTGGTGGGGCATCAACCTGTTCGTGGTCCTGGCCATCCCCTTCTGCGTTCTCATGGGGTCGTGGCAGCTCGGCCGGTTCGAGGACCGGGCGCAGGCGCACAAGGAGGCCGAGGAGAAGCCCGTCGTCAGCACGGAGCCCCCGGCGCCCGTCGGTGAGCTCCTCCCCGTCGACAAGCTCACCTCCGGCCGGGTCGCCGAGGCCACCGGCACGTACGAGGACCAGTTCCTGGTGCCCGCCCGCAAGGTCGGCGACCGCGACGGCTTCTACGTGCTGACCCTGCTCCACCAGTCCGACGGCGCACCGGCGCTGCCGGTCGTCCGGGGCTGGCTGCCGGGCACCACCGATCCGGACGAGGCACCCGCGCCGCCGAAGGGCGAGGTCTCGCTGACCGGCGTCCTCCAGGCCCCCGAGCACACCGGCTCGCCCGGGGTGTACCAGGGCGGTGGCCTCCCCGCCGACCAGGTCGGCATGATCAGCGCGGCCTCCCTCGTCAACCTCGTGCCATACGGCGTCGCGGACGCCTGGGTCACCCTCACCGACGGCCAGCCGGGCAACGCGGGCCTGACCCCGGTGCCCCCGGCCGCCACCCCCGACAGCGGCCTGGACCTCAAGGCGTTCCAGAACCTCGGCTACACCGGTGAGTGGTTCGTCTTCGCCGGGTTCGTGGTCTTCATGTGGTTCCGGCTGCTGCGCCGGGACGCCGAGGTCGCCCGCGACGAGGCCCTCGGCATCGCCCCGGAGGGCCCGCCCCAGCCGGTCGCGGCCCCCGCGGCCGACGCCCCGGCGCCCGAGGCCGAGGCCGAGGACGCCGACGCCGACGCCGACGACCGGAAGCCCGCCCCGGCGCCGTAGCCGCGCCCTCCCCGTACGTACGACGATGCCCGCCCCCTGGTGAAGGGGGGCGGGCATCGTCGTACGCGTACCGCTCTGCCGTGGCCGGTCAGCCGGCCGGGAGGGCCGCCGTGTGGTAGACCGTGCCGGCGCAGGCGTCCGGGACGGTGGTACCGGTGCTGGGGGCGCCGGGGTCGGCGGTGTGGGTGACGCTGACGCTGCCGTCGGCCTTGCCGCCGTCGGAGCGCATCAGCTGCGGCTGGACGTCGGGGCCGGTGGAGCCCTGGTCGGTGCCGCCGCTGGAGCCTTCGTCGGGGGGCGTCGGGTCGGTCGGCGTGGTGCCGCCGTTCCCGCCGTCGCCGCCACCGCTGCCGGTGTTCGGACAGCTCTCGGAGGGGATCCAGGCGAACTTCACCTCGTACGCGGCGCCGGGCGCGAGGACCAGCTGCGAGGCGGGCGCGATGGGCGAGGGGAGGCCGGTGGCCGGGTCGCCCGGGGTGTGCGGCACGACGTTCACCCTGCTCGCGTCGGCGGCGCCGAGCGCGACCGCCGAGACGCCGCCGGAGCTCGCGACGGTGCAGCCGCGGTCGGAGACGTTGGTGACGCGGAAGGTGCCGTAGAGCGAGCCGTCGGCGCCGCGCGGCTGGGAGGTGGTGGAGGTGGAGCCGAGCTGGGTGGAGTCGCAGACCGGGGAGGCGGCGGCGCGGGCGTTGTCGGGGAGCGGGGAGCCGTCCGGGTGCTCGCCCGGCTCCGCGGACTCGCCGTCCTTCGCCCCCTCCTTCTCCTTCTCGGCGCCGGGGGCCTGGGCGCGGTCCTTGCCGGGGTCCGAGCCGGTGTCACCGCTCCCCCGTTCGCCCTCACCGCCGGTGCCCCCCTGCACGTCCTCCCCGTGCCCGGCGATGGAAGGGCGGGCGTCGGACGACGGCGCACTGGTCACATGGACCAGCGCCGGTACGGCCGTGCCCACGAAGAGCGCCGCCGCCGCCATGCCGACGACCGCCTGGCGCTTACGGGCCCGGCGGGCCGGGATCGCGCGGCGCAGATGGTCGAGGGTGGCGTCGGTGTCGGCCGGGCCGAGCCCGTCGGCGGCGCCGTGCAGGATGCGGCGGAGGTCGTCCTCCTCCAGCGGGGCCGGGCCGTCCAGTTCGGGGTCGAGCGGGTGCCTCGCGGGCGGCGGCCCGGGCGGTGGGGTCTCGCCGCGCAGCAGGCGGCGCAGGGCGTCCTCGTCGAACGAGGCCGTGAGCTCCGCTTGGGCCGCGGGGGCCTTCGGGGGGGCGGCCTCGGCCGCGGCGGGGTCCTCCTCGCCGTCGGCGGTTTTCGCTTCCTCAGCGGCGGTCTCGGGCTCTCCACCGTCGTGGAGCCGGTCACCGACGGCCTCAACCGCCGGCCCGGCTGAGGCAACCTCGCCCTGGGACCGGTCACCAACGGCCTCAACCGCCGGCCCGGCTGAAGGGTCCTCGGGCTGCTCGGCTCTCTGGCCGCCCTGCTCGTTCACCGCTGCGTTCCCAGTCCGCTTCTGTTCGTTCCGCTCGTGCCCGCCGTCGTGGCCATCGGCCCGGCCGGGCCCCTGAGGGTTCCGGTCGGCGCCGTCGCGCCGCTCGGGGCGGCCCGCGCTCACGACGTACTGCCCATCGCCACGCGGAGGGCCGCGATGCCGCGCGAGCCGTACGCCTTGACCGAGCCGACCGATATGCCGAGGGTCTCGGCGGCCTGGGCCTCGGTCATGTCGGCGAAGTACCGCAGGACGAGGACCTCACGCTGGCGGCGCTGGAGGCCGCGCATCGCCTTGATGAGTGCGTCCCGCTCCAGTTGGTCGTAGGCGCCTTCCTCGGCGCTGGCCATGTCGGGCATCGGCTTGGAGAGGAGCTTCAGGCCGAGAATACGGCGGCGCAGCGCGGACCGGGAGAGGTTCACGACGGTCTGCCGCAGGTAGGCGAGGGTCTTCTCGGGGTCGCGGACGCGTTTGCGCGCCGAGTGGACCCGGATGAAGGCCTCCTGGACGACGTCCTCACAGGAGGCGGTGTCGTCGAGGAGGAGCGCCGCGAGCCCGAGGAGCGAGCGGTAGTGGGCGCGATAGGTCTCGGTCAGGTGGTCGACGGTGGTCCCCGCCGTGGTCGTCGGCGCGCTCATCGTGACCTCGGCGCCGTCATGCGGGGCCGGAACACGGGCGGGCTGCCGGGTCGCCGGCGTGGGGGCGATCACCGGCATGCCGCCGGGGACACCGGCCGTCCGGGGACGCCGTGAGGGGCGCAGAGGGATGCCCCGCGCCTGTACCGCTGTGAAGTCCAGAACTTCTGCCACGTCTGTTGGACACGCTTCCCCCCGACAGGGTTGTACGCGGCACACATGGTTTCCGGCGTTGCGTCGAATACCCTCATGCGTAACCGATCTTCCCTTTGCCCCAGTTTTCGCGTCATTCCGGCGGTAGCGGACGACTCCGCCCACGGAATGACCCGGTCGGCCGGGGTTCCCCCCACCGGTTTTCCGGACCGAGAACGGTTACTGAAGACGCCTCGCGCCGCGCACCCGGTTGCGGGGCGCGGCGAAGGGTTTCCCCGAGGGCTGCCCGGTCACGGGACATGCCCGCGTCGGTGCAGCTCAGGGAGGCCACCACCTGATCGCGCACTCAATTTACACAGCGCCTACACAGACTTCGGCGTCCGAGAGGAGGAAATTTTCCCTCCCGGCAAAGTCCTGTCCGCATAACGGACAGGCGGCGACCGTTGAATCCCGAAAACCTTGCCTGAGTCCGCGAGATCCCTTTCGCGGCTTGTTTCCGGCTTACCGCACCCTCGCGCGCTCCGTACGCATTCCGGGCCGGCCCCGGCCGAAGGCCTACCAGCCCTCGCGCTCTTCGCGCCCTTCCCGCGCCACCATCTCCGCGAGCTGGGCCGTGTTGAGCGCGGCGCCCTTGCGGAGGTTGTCGCCGCAGACGAAGAGTTCCAGGGCGGTCGGGTCGTCCAGGGCGCGGCGGACCCGGCCGACCCAGGTCGGGTCGGTGCCGACCACGTCGGCGGGGGTGGGGAACTCCCCGGCGGCCGGGTCGTCGAAGAGGACGACCCCGGGCGCGGTGGCGATGATCTCGCGGGCCCGCTCGACGGTCACGTCCTGCTCGAAGCGGGCGTGGACGGTGAGCGAGTGCGTGGTGATCACCGGTACGCGGACGCAGGTGACGGCCACCCGCAGCTCCGGGAGGCCGAGGATCTTGCGGGACTCGTCGCGGACCTTCATCTCCTCCGAGGACCAGCCGCCCTCGCGCAGCTCGCCGACCCACGGCACGACATTGAGCGCGAGCGGTCCGGGGAAGGGCCCCATGTCGTCGCCGACGGCCCGCCGCACGTCGCCGGGACCGGTGCCCGGCTCCGCGACGCCCGGGCGCGGCCCCGTACCGGTGACGGCGGTCAGCTGGCGGCGCAGCGTGTCGACGCCGCCGCGTCCGGCGCCGCTGGCGGCCTGGTAGGAGGAGACGATCAGCTCGCGCAGGCCGAACTCGGCATGCAGGGCGCCCACCGCGACGATCATCGACAAGGTGGTGCAGTTGGGGCTGGCCACGAGGGACCGGGGCCGCGACCGCACGGCGTGCGGGTTGACCTCGGGGACGACCAGCGGCACGTCCGGGTCCATCCGGAAGGCGGCGGAGTTGTCGACGACGACCGCGCCCTTGGCGGCGGCGACGGGCGCCCACTCGGCAGCCACCTCGTCGGGGACGTCGAACATGGCGATGTCGACGCCCTCGAAGGCGTCCTCACCGATGGCGAGGACCTCGACCTCCTCACCCCGCACGGCCAGCTTGCGGCCGGCCGAGCGGGGTGAGGCGATCAGACGGATCTCGCCCCAGATGTCGGCGTGCTGCGACAGGATCTGGAGCATGACCTGGCCGACGGCTCCGGTCGCTCCGACGACCGCGAGAGTCGGCCGGGGCTTCATCGCCCGGTGCCCCCGTACACGACCGCCTCGTCCGAGTCGGAGTCGAGACCGAAGGCGGTGTGGACGGCGCGGACGGCGTCGTTGACGACGTCGGCGCGGGTGACGACCGAGATGCGGATCTCGGAGGTCGAGATGAGCTCGATGTTCACCGCGGCGTTGGAGAGCGCCTCGAAGAACGTGGCGGTGACGCCCGGGTTGGTCTTCATGCCGGCGCCGACGAGGGAGATCTTGCCGATCTGGTCGTCGTAGCGCAGGGAGTCGAAGCCGATGGAGCCCTTGGTGCGCTCCAGGGCGTCGATGGCCTTGCGGCCCTCGGCCTTGGGGAGCGTGAACGAGATGTCGGTCAGGCCGGTGGAGGCCGCCGACACGTTCTGCACGACCATGTCGATGTTGACCTCGGCGTCCGCGATCGTGCGGAAGATCGCCGCGGCCTCGCCCGGCTTGTCGGGCACGCCGACGACCGTGACCTTGGCCTCGGAGGTGTCGTGGGCGACACCCGAGATGATGGCCTGCTCCATCTTCTGGTCCCCTTGCGGTTCGTTGCTGACCCACGTGCCCTGGAGCCCCGAGAAGGAGGAGCGCACGTGGATCGGGATGTTGTAGCGGCGGGCGTACTCCACGCAGCGGTGGAGCAGCACCTTGGAGCCGGACGCGGCCAGCTCCAGCATGTCCTCGAAGGAGATCCAGTCGATCTTGCGGGCCTTCTTGACGACCCGCGGGTCGGCGGTGAAGACGCCGTCGACGTCGGTGTAGATCTCGCAGACGTCGGCGTCCAACGCCGCCGCCAGCGCCACGGCGGTCGTGTCCGACCCGCCGCGACCGAGGGTGGTGATGTCCTTCTTGTCCTGCGAGACGCCCTGGAAACCCGCGACGATGGCGATGTTGCCCTCGTCGACCGAGGTCCGGATGCGCCCCGGCGTGACATCGATGATCCGCGCTTTGTTGTGGACCGAGTCGGTGATGACACCGGCCTGGCTCCCCGTGAAGGACTGGGCCTCGTGGCCCAGGTTTTTGATCGCCATCGCCAGCAAGGCCATGGAGATCCGCTCCCCCGCCGTCAGCAGCATGTCGAACTCGCGGCCCGACGGGATGGGGGACACCTCCCCGGCGAGATCGATCAGCTCGTCCGTCGTGTCACCCATCGCCGACACCACGACGACCACTTGGTGGCCGTTCTTCTTGGCATCGACGATCCTCTTGGCGACACGCTTGATGCCCTCGGCATCGGCTACGGAGGAGCCGCCGTACTTCTGCACGACAAGGCCCACGTGCGCTCCTCGGTCAATCAGTTTCGGTCCGCGCCTCGGAGCGGTCGGCTCCGCCGCGGTCGGCTCATTTTACCGAGCCGGCCGGAAACACCCTGGTGGTATCACATCCCGAGATGTCCCGCTCGGGCAGCGATCACCGCCGGGGCGCCCCTCGGCCGCTCAGCCCGACCCCTTCCCAGGCCCTCACTGATCACTCCCGGTTGTGGGGGTGACCACAAAAGGTTTAGACCCCGCCGGGGGCGGGTCGTCCGCTTCCGCCCGCCTCCTACGCCTACCGCGCCGTCCTGGACCGCGTCGACCCGGCCTTCCGCTACGACCTCGAACTCCTCATGAAGATGCTGGACTTCGAACACGAGGAATGGGAGTACTCCACGAAGAAGGTCGACTGGTACACCCAGGACACCCTCTTCTTCTCCCTCACCTGAGCAGGCGGGAGGAGAGGCGGCCGGAGGCGGCCGTCAGCGCACCTGCCGCAGCCCCAGCGGGGCGGCGATCTCCTGGGCCATGACACGGCCGGCCTCCTCGTCCAGGGACTCGTCGGCGAGGTCCTGGTCGGTGTCGAGGCCGTCGAGGGCCGGGAGGGGCTGGTTGAGGCGGACGTGGACGACGAGGGACTGGAGGGCGCGCAGGGCGGCGGAGGCGGTGGTGCCCCAGTTGGAGAAGTAGGAGAACTGCCACCACCACAGCGCCTCGGCGGTGCGGCCCTCGCGGTAGTGGGCCATGCCGTGGCGCAGGTCGGCGACGATGTCGGCGAGGCCGTCGGAGATGCGGGCCGGGACGGGCGCGGTGCGCGGCTCGTAGGGGTCGAAGACCTCGGAGTAGACGTCGACCGGGGCGAGCAGGGTGGCGTACCGCTCGCGGAGCTCGTCCACGTCGGGCTCCGGGCCGAGGTCCGGCTCGTACCGCTCCTCGGGGAGGAAGTCCGCGTGCGCGCCGAGGCGGCCGCCGGCCAGCAGCAGCTGGGAGAGCTGGAGCAGCAGGAAGGGGACGGCGCTGTCCGGCTCGTCGCCCTTGGCGATCTCGGTGACGGCGACCAGGAAGGATTCGACCTGGTCGGCGATCTGGACGGCGAAGTCGTCGGGATCCTGCGTGGTGGAGTGGAGCGTGGCGTCAGACATCGAGGAGTCGTCTCCCTTCGAAGGCGCGGCCCAGAGTGACCTCGTCCGCGTATTCCAGGTCTCCGCCCACCGGCAGCCCGCTGGCGAGGCGGGTGACCTTCAGGCCCATGGGCTTGATCATGCGGGCGAGGTACGTCGCCGTGGCCTCGCCCTCCAGGTTGGGATCGGTGGCGAGGATCAGCTCGGTGACGGTGCCGTCGGCGAGGCGGGCGAGGAGTTCGCGGATGCGCAGGTCGTCCGGGCCGACGCCCTCGATGGGGCTGATCGCCCCGCCGAGCACGTGGTAGCGGCCCCGGAACTCCCGGGTCCGCTCGATCGCCACGACGTCCTTCGGCTCTTCGACCACGCAGATCACCGCCGCGTCCCGGCGCTGGTCGCGGCAGATGCCGCACTGCTCCTGCTGCGCGACGTTCCCGCAGACCGAGCAGAAGCGGACCTTGTCCTTCACTTCCAGCAGGGCGTGCGCGAGGCGCCGCACGTCGGTCGGCTCCGCCTGGAGGATGTGGAAAGCGATCCGCTGCGCGCTCTTGGGACCGACGCCGGGCAGCCTGCCCAGCTCGTCGATCAGCTCCTGGACCACGCCTTCGTACACGGAACGCCTTCCTTCGTGCTCCGCGGCGCCGCGCCCCTCGCCGGGGCCGGGCCGTCGCTTCGTACCGTAGCCGCCGCGGCGCCCGCCCATAAGGCGTGCGGCGGATTACGGAGGCGGATTCACCACGGGTGAACGCGCCGGGGGTCGTACTCGGATCAAGTGGTGCGGAACGGGACGCGGCGGACTCGGTCCGCGCCCCCTTCCGCGCCGGGGCCACGCGGGCCCCACCGCCGAAGCGGCCGGTGTCAGAACGGCAGGCCGGGCATGCCGCCGAGACCCTGGGCCAGCGGGCCGAGCTTGGCCTGCTGGAGCTGCTGGGCGTTCTCGTTGGCCGCCTGGACCGCCGCCACCACCAGGTCGGCGAGGGTCTCGGTGTCCTCCGGGTCGACGGCCTTCGGGTCGATGACCAGGCCGCGGAGTTCGCCGGAGCCGTTCACCGTGGCCTTGACGAGGCCGCCGCCCGCCGAACCGTCCACCTCGGTGCGGGCCAGTTCCTCCTGGGCCACCGCGAGGTCCTGCTGCATCTTCTGGGCCTGCTGGAGCAACTGCTGCATGTTGGGCTGGCCACCACCGGGGATCACGATCAGCTCCTGTGTCCTGAGGTCTGGGTCTGAGGGAGGGGTCGGGGTCGTGGCGGGAGTCGGCGCCCCGGGTGAGCCCGGGAGTTTTCCCGCCTGTCTTGAGCGTACGTGCTCGGCCCGGGCCTCGCTGAGGCACTCTTTCGGGTGACCGCCCCTGCACACCCCCTACCTGATCAGGGCCGTTTTCCCCGGCAGCCCGCACCCACACCGGCACGGCACCCGTCCCCCCGCGCGGTAGGAAGGAACCTTCCGTCCGGCTCGGGAACCACCCACCACCACCGGCCGTCACGGAAAGCACGCGAACGCGCACGCAACGTGCCCGCGGCTCAGTACCATCCCGTACGGCCGTCCGCCACGCCCCGCCGCCGCGCGCACGGTCCGCCGACGACGGCCCCGCACAGCGACGCCGAGAGGGAGTGCCTGGTGAGCCAGCCCAAGGAGCAGCCCGAGGGCCCGCCCGACGACGCCCGCCCCCGGGAACGCCGCCGCCCACGGCACCCCGCCGACCTCGCCGGACGCCCGTTCCCGCTGGGCGACTGGGGCCAGCCGGCCGAGCGCCTCACCGAGTTGTACGAGTGGGTCGAGGAGTCGGCCCTGTCGACCGCCGACTGGTACCTCGCCGACCGCGCCCGCAAGCGCCGCGGCGCCCGCCTGCTGCGCGCCGGGACGGCGCTGGGCGCGGCGACCGGGGCCGCCCTGCCCCTCCTCGACCTCACCGGTGCCCTGCCCGGTGCCTCGCCGTGGGCCTGCCTGGCGGTGCTGCTGGCGGCGGCCTGCGTGGCGCTCGACCGGTATCTCGGGCTGACCTCGGGGTGGATGCGGGACATGGCGACCGCGCAGGCGGTGCAGCAGCGGCTGCAGGCGCTCCAGTTCGACTGGGCGTCGGAGTGCGTGCGGGAGGTGCTGGGCCCCACCGACGGCACCGCCGCCGAGGCCGCGGACCGGTGCCTGGGTGTGCTGCGCCGCTTCTCGGACGACCTGAACGACCTGGTCAGGACCGAGACGGCGGACTGGATGGTGGAGTTCCGGACCGGCCCGGCGCCGCTCGCCGCCCGCGCCTCGGGCGGACTCCCGGCCCGGGCCGACCTGCCCGCGCAGGGGATCCGCCCGGCCCTGCTGCCGGGGACCCGGCCGAACATGCCGCGCCAGCGGCCACCGGACGCGCGCTGACCTCCTGCCCCGGACCGGCCGTCCGGCGCCGGGTCGGCCGGGCGCCCCGCGGGCGGAGCACCCCGGCCGGACCGGCTCAGCTGAAGACGATCATCGAGCCCTGTCCGAGGCTCTTGGTGACGGCCGCGTGCAGGCCGAGCCAGACGTGGCGTTCGCGGGCGAAGGGGCTGTCGTCCAGCGGGGCGGGCGCGGCGGGCTCCTCCAGTTCGGTGGGGCCCTGCGGCGGCGCCGGGGCGGCCGGGGGGTTGGCCGGATCGATGCCGATGGACGGGGCGACGTACTCCAGGTCCCGCAGCAGACCGTGCGAGGAGCCGAGCGGGCCGCCCCCGGCGAGCAGCTCGTCGTTGGCCAGCGGCTCGGGGAAGTCGACGGGGACGTAGGCGCCCGCGTGGTCGTAGTGCCAGACCAGGTGGGAGCGCTGCGCGGTCGCCTCGAACATCTCCAGCAACTGCTCGTAGTCACCGCCCAGTTCGTCGACCGGGGTCACCTCCAGGCCGCAGACCTGGAGCAGGTAGGCGCGGCGCAGGAAGTGCAGGGCCTCGTAGTCGAACCCGGCGGCGGGGGCGACGTCGCCGGAGAGGCCGGGCATGTAGGAGTAGACCGGCACGGAGGGCAGTCCGGCGGCGCCCAGCGCGGCGTCGTAGAGGGCGAGTTCCTCGGCGAACGGGTTGTCGGGGGCGTGGCACAGCACATCGACAAGGGGGACCAGCCACAGGTCACAGGCCAACAGAACTCTCCTCGGTCGCCGTTGGGATCACCACGGGAAGCGTAGTGGGGCGGGGCGGGGTCGCGGGGGTCGCGGGTGGGAGTGCGGGGGGGGCGCGGGCGGGGGGCCGGGACGGGGGCGGGCGTCGGCGCGGCTACGGGTGCCGTCCGGGAAGGGTACGGCGGAACCGGGCCGTCTGGGTCCGGACGGTACGGCCTTCGCGGCGGCGGGACCGGCGCCCGCGCCCGCGCGGCGCCCGGCCCCGCCCTCCGTATGCCCGCCGCGGTCGCGTTCAGCGGGCGTCGGGCCCGGCCAGTTCCTCGATGAGGGCGAGCGAATCGGCGTTGTAGGCCGCGATGATGGCCTGCGCCTCGGGGTAGCACTGGTGGGCGAGGGCGTCGATCAGGGCGCCGTGGCCGGTCCACAGGCGGCCGCGCAGATCGGCCTGGCGGCGCAGGTGGGGGACGGAGCAGACCCAGGACTGCAGGCGCAGGCGGTAGGCGAAGTCGGAGAGGTAGGGGTTGCCGAAGAGGGCGCAGAGTTCCTGCCAGAACCGCAGGTCGTAGCCGATGAGGACGTTGAGGTCCCCGGCGGAGGCGGCCCGGGCGGCCTCCTCGCCCCGGCGCCGCACGGCGAGGTAGCGGCCGGTCTCCCCGGCGGGGGTGTGGTGGCCGAGGCCGCTGAACATGGCGTCGGCGATCAGCCCCCGGGCCTCGATCATGGCCCGGTAGTCGGAGACCGAGAACTCGTGGACGCGGAAGCCCCGGTGCTGCACGGAGTCGAGGAGCCCTTGCGCGGAGAGGTCGACCAGCGCCTCGCGGACCGGGGTGGCGGAGACCCCGTACTGCTCGGCGATCTCCTTGACGGTGAACTCCTGGCCGGGGTGGAGCCGTCCGGCGAGGACCTCGTCACGCAGGGCACCGGCGAGCTGCTGGCGCAGCGTGGAGCGGGTGACGGCGTGGGCGCTGCTCTCGCGCGTCGCGCACATCTGCCTGTCCTTCCCGGTGACGGTCGCGCGGCCCGTTCCCGGACCGGTCCGATGCGGGTCCGCGCATCGGTATGAGCACGTCAGCCTACGCGCTGCGGGCACGGGGAGCGCCGCGCGTGCGGTGCGGGAGGGGCCGGCCGGGGCGGCGGACACCCTCGCACCGGCGACGGGCAGGCCCCCTGGCGCCTGAGCGATGTTTCACGTGAAACCACGGAGGGTGAGCGATGTTTCACGTGGAACATCGCTCACCCTCCGCGAAACGGCCTCGCCCGTCCGGAGCCGGACCGTCGAGCCGAGCGCCGTGGAGACGCGCAGACCGTCAGAGCGTGTGCTCGTCCGCGACCGCCAGCGCCTCGTCCAGGGCGGCGAAGCCCTCCTTCAGCTCCTCCTCCGTGACGTTGCACGGCGGGACCACGTGGGTCCGGTTCATGTTGATGAACGGCCAGAGCCCGCGCTTCTTGGCGGCGGCGCCGAAGGCGGCCATCGGCGCGTTGGCCTCACCAGTGGCGTTGTACGGCACCAGGGGCTCGCGCGTCTCACCGTCCTTGACCAGGTCGAGCGCCCAGAACATGCCGACACCCCGGACCTCGCCGACGCTCGGGTGGCGCTCCGCGAGGCGGCGCAGCTCCGGCTCGACCACCTCGGCACCGAGGCGGGCGGCGTTCTCGACGATGCCTTCCTCCTCCATGACGGTGAGCGTGGCGACGGCGGCGGCGCAGGCCAGCGGATGCCCGGAGTAGGTGAGGCCGCCCGGGTAGGGGCGCTTGGCGAAGGTCTCGGCGATCTTGCCGCTGATGGCGACGCCGCCGAGCGGCACGTACCCGGAGTTGACACCCTTGGCGAAGGTCAGCAGGTCGGGCACCACGTCGTAGTGGTCGGCGGCGAACCACTTGCCGGTGCGGCCGAACCCGGCCATGACCTCGTCCAGGATGAAGACGATCCCGTACCGGTCACAGATCTCGCGGACACCCTGGAGGTAGCCGGGCGGCGGCGTCATGATGCCCGCGGTGCCGGGGATGGTCTCCAGGATGATCGCGGCGATGGCCTGGGGGCCCTCGTAGGCGATGGTCGACTCCAGGTGCGCGAGGGCGCGCTCGCACTCCTGCGCCTGGTTCTCCGCGTAGAACGGAGTGCGGTAGAGGAACGGCGCCCAGAAGCGGACCACTCCCGCGCTGCCGTTGTCGGAGGCCCAGCGGCGCGGGTCGCCGGTGAGGTTGATCGCGGCGGCGGTGGAGCCGTGGTACGAGCGGTAGGCGCTCAGCACCTTGGTGCGGCCGGTGTGGACGCGGGCCATCCGCACGGCGTTCTCGACGGCCTCGGCTCCGCCGTTGGTGAAGAAGATCTTGTCGAGGTCGCCCGGGGTCCGCCCCGCGATCAGCCGGGCCGCCTCGGAGCGCGCCTCGATGGCGAAGGCCGGGGCGAAGGTGGTCAGTTCGGCGGCCTGCTCCTGGATGGCCGCGACCACCTTGGGGTGCTGGTAGCCGATGTTGGTGAAGACCAGGCCGCTGGAGAAGTCGAGGAAGCGGTTGCCTTCGTAGTCCCAGAAGTACGACCCCTGAGCGCCGGCCACGGCGAGCGGGTCGATCAGGTCCTGCGCGGACCAGGAGTGGAACACATGGGCCCGGTCGGCGGCCTTGACGGCGGCACCGGTCTGCGGGTCGGGCTCGGGGAGCCCCGGGAGGGGGGAGCCGTGCTGGCTGGGCTGAGGGGTCATGCCCACAGGCTAAGAGCGGGGAGCGCGGTCGGAGCAATGGGCGGTGTGTCTGGTGCCAGGAGAAGGGGGCGACAGGTTGTCGGGTGGTGCGGGCCGGGGTCGGCCGGGGCAGTGGTGCTCGCCCCGGCCCGCCCCGGCCGGCCGGGACTCAGCCGCGTGCCCGGGCCACCTTGAGCGCGGCCGTCGTCCGCGCCTCGTCGAAGGCGTCCGCCGGGTCCTGGCCCCCCTTGCGCCAGGGCTCGGCCCCGCACCAGGGCCCGATCGCGCGGAACACCGGCAGGGCGGACTCGTACATCTCGCACCGCATCAGGTGGTACGCGAGGAGGTGGCGCAGGCCGGGCGCTCCCCAGCGGAGCCCGCAGACCTGCCGCCCCGCCCCGGACGGCCGCCTTTCGTTCCGGTCCGGACACGAAGGGTGGCCGTCCGGGGCGCGGGCGTACGCTCCCCGACTATCCTCGCGACCAGTGGCTGACGCGTGTCACGGGGGAGGGCGGCGCCGCGATGGAACAACTCGGTCCTGGGGACCCGCAGCACATAGGGGCGTACCGCCTCCAGGCCCGCCTCGGCGCGGGCGGCATGGGCCAGGTCTACCTGGCCCGCTCGGAGCGCGGGCGCACCGTCGCGGTGAAACTGGTCCGCCGCGAACTGGCCGAACAGGCCGAGTTCCGCGACCGGTTCCGCAAGGAGGTCGCCGCCGCGCGGCGGGTCGGCGGCGCCTGGACGGCACCCGTCCTCGACGCCGACACCGAGGCCGAGGTGCCGTGGCTGGCCACCGGATACGTCGCCGGGCCCTCGCTCCAGTCGGTGGTCGCCTCGCACCACGGCCCGCTCCCCGAGCGCTCCGTCCGCATCCTGGCCGCGGGCCTCGCCCACGCCCTCAAGGACATCCACGCCGTGGGCCTCATCCACCGCGACCTCAAGCCGTCCAACGTCCTCGTCACCATCGACGGCCCGCGCGTCATCGACTTCGGCATCGCCCGCGCCCTGGAGACCACCGCCGACGCCGCCCTGACCCGCACCGGCGCCGTCGTCGGCTCGCCGGGCTTCATGGCGCCCGAGCAGGTGCGCGGCGACCGCGTCACCCCGGCCGCCGACATCTTCTGCCTCGGCTCGGTCCTCGCCTACGCGGCGACCGGCGCCCTCCCCTTCGGCACGGCCAACAGCGGCGTCCACGCCCTGATGTACCGCATCGCCCAGGAGCCGCCCGACCTCGAAGCGGTCCCCGAGAACCTCCAGGACCTCATCGGCGCCTGCCTCACCAAGGACCCCGAGGCACGCCCGGCCCTGGACCGCCTCCTCGCCCTGACCGGCGCCGACGACACCGTCAGCGACGGCAAGGCCCTCGACCCCTGGCTCCCCGGCGGCCTCGTCGCCCAACTGGGCCGCCACGCGGTCCGCCTGCTCGACCGCGAGGACCCGGAGGGGGCCGCCGCGGGCGGGGCGGGCGCGGCCGCCACCGCTGGAGCCGCCGGGGCGGACGCCGCCGGTACACCTGTGACGCCCGGTACGCCCGCGACGCCCGGTGCGCCCGCAACCTCGGGAACGCCCGCCGCCCCGGCGACGCCTCCCACGCCGGAAACCCCGGCCGGCCCCGCCGCCGCCCAGCCACCGGCCGGCACGCCGAGTACCCCCGCTCCTCCCGCCCCCGGCACCCCCGGCGCGCCCCCGCCCGGCGGCGTCAACCACCTCCCCACGGTCATCGTCGGCACGACCCCACCGCCCCCGCCGCAGCCCACCGCCCAGCCGCAGGCATCCCAGCCCCACGCCCAGCCCGCCCCGCCGCAGGCGGCCCCCGCTCCCCCGGCGCACGCCTACGGCCACCCGCACCCGGCGTACGGCTACCCGCAGTCCCACCAGCACCCGGGGCTGGCCCCGACTCCGCCGTACGGCCCGGCCCCGCTCCCCGCGCCCGTACCCGCTCCGGCGCGTGACCGGAGTCCGACGGTCCTGCTCCTGGTCGTGGCCCTGATCGTCGCCCTCGGCGCGGGCGCCGGTGTCTACGCCTTCCTCCGCGAGGACGGCGGCGACGACCTGGCGGGCGATCCGAAGCGGCCCTCCCCCACCGCCTCCGCCGACCCCGGCGGCTCCGGGGCCCCGGGCGCCCCGACGCCGGTGGAGCAGTCGCCTTCCGCCGACCCGGGCGACGACGAGGGCGACGGGGACACCATTCCCGCCTCCTTCCTGGGCACCTGGACCACCACCATCGGCACCTCCGACGACCGCCGGCTCACCCTCCAGCAGGGCGAGGTCGGCGACACCGTCCTCTCGCTCACCGCGACCGGCCCCCTCAAGGGCAGCGCCAGCTCCTACCGCTGCGTCTTCCAGGCCGGCCTGAGCGCGGAGCCGGGCTCCCGCGGCCCGCTGCGGATCGGCCCGTCCCGGGTCGTGGTCGGCGAGCCGATGACCTCGTGCAGCGCGGGCGAGTCCACCACCCTCACCCTGCACGGCGACGGCCGCATGACCCGTGTCAACGACGCGACGGGCGAGGCCCTCACCTACACGAAGGTGGGCTGATCAGGCGGGCTCCCCGGCGCGGCCGGCCTTGCGGTAGCTCCACCCGGTGTTCAGGCAGGCTTCCGCCAGCGGCTCGAAGAACCCCTCGGGCAGGCCCAGTTCGACGGCCAGGTCGTCCCAGCGGTGCTCGACCACGTACTCCTTGCAGCGGTCGCAGGCGAACCACTGCTGCGATTCGTGACGGAGCTTCTGCTTGGTGCCCTGCTCGTCGGTGACCCGCCAGAAGTGGACGGACTTGACCGGGAACATGAGGGCGAGGGGGCGGGACGAGTCCCAGCACAGGGTGCAGTCGCGGGGCGTCCACGTCCGCTCGGGGGACAGGTCGTCGAAGTAACCCATGGGCGCAGGGTACTCGCGGTCGTCGGGCAGTCGTCCCGCCATCACTCACTCCCGTCGGATTGCCAGCCAGGCGGCTATCGCCTCCGCCATGGGCATACCCGTCTCGATCTCGGCGAAGAGGAACTGACCGCCCGCGTTGGCCTCCAGGAACCACGGGGTGCCGTCCGAGTCGATCGCGAAGTCCATTGCTGCGTAAGCGAGTTGGGCCGCGTCCAGATATCTGCGTACGGCCGCGCGCAGCGCTCCGTCCACTTCGCCCGCCACCCATTCGCTGGCGTCCGCGGGAAGGAAACGCCAGTCGAGGGTGGCGGTGCGCGGGGTGACGTACGCCGGGAAGAGGCGGTCGCCGACGACGGTCAGCCGCAGGTCCGTCCGCTTGGGAACGCGCTGCTGGAGGCAGGTGGCGCAGGCCGCGACGGAGGTGAAGTCGGCGTCCGGCGGGACGGCCGCCGTGGGCAGGGTGAGCGGCGGATTCAGCGGGTGACGGCCGGACACCGACTTGACGACGAGGCCGGTCCCGACGTCCGCGTACGCCTTCTGGAAGCGGGTCGCCTCGTCGGCCTCGGTGGTGACGAGGGTCTCCGGCACGCGGAGTCCGGCGCGGGCGGCGGTGGCCAGTTGCCAGAGTTTGTGGCGGGAGCGCTCCAAGGCGTCGAGGTCGTTCATCCAGCGCGCGCCGGTGGCGCGCAGGGCGCCGTAGAGAGCGCGTGCGCACTCCAGGGCAACCCATTCGCGCTGTCCCGAGGTGACGTGGCGGCCCGGGGCGCCGGGGCGGCGCACCCAGACCGAGCGGATGTCGGCGAGCGCGACGCGCCCGGTGGGGGTGGACAGGTGGCCGGTGACCTCGCCGTCCGCCGTGACGCGGACGGCGAGGTCGATCCTGCCGGGGAAGTCCTCCGGGTCGAGCCGGAGGACCGGGACGCCGCGGCGCCGCAACTGGAGCACGACCGCGTCGGCGGTGACGTCCTCCTCGCAGGTCAGAACGAGGACCGTCATCGCTCAGTCGTCCCAGTGGGTCTTGCTCCCGGCCGTGGACGCGGTGCTGCCGAGCCGCGCGAGGAGCGCGGCGTCCTCGGCCGCGTACCCGCCGCCGGCGAGGAGATTGACCTGCTGGGCCTCGTCGAAGGCGTAGGGCGCCACCGGCTCGCCGGCCTGCGGGCGGGCGTACTGGAGGGCGAAGGGCGTCATCGTCATCGTGCACTCTCCTCGGCGTCTGGCCTCTGTCGGGTCACGGGCGGGGGTGTGCGGGTGGCGCCGCGGACGCGTGTCCAAGCGCCCGCCGACCGGACTTCCGGTCAAGAGAACTTGTGCCCAGAGCGTGGCGAAAGTAGGGACAATCCGGTAATCAATCGCGTTCCTGATTACCCAGACCGGGGGGCAGATGCCAGCGCCGAAGTCCGTGGACCCCACCGCCTCGCTCGCCGCCCTCCTCGGCGCGCGCATCCGCAAGCTGCGGAGAGCGAAGGGCTGGACCCAGACGGAGCTGGCCGCCAAGGGCGCGACCTCGCAGGGCCGCCTCGCCCAGATGGAACTCGGCCGCGAGACCCCCAGCCAGACGGTCTGCCAACTCCTCGACCAGGCACTCGACGCCGACGGCGAACTCCTCGCACTCTGGGCCCACATCGAGCGCACCCCGTACCCCGACTGGTCGCGGGCCTTCATGCGCTACGAACTGCGTGCGACCCGGATGCGCAAGTACATGGCCGCCACCGTCCCGGGCCTCCTGCAGACCGAGAGTTACGTCCGCACCCTGCTGACCGCGGCCCGCCCCAGCGTGGGCGGCGCCCTGGAGAGCCTGGTGCGCGCACGGCTGGAGCGGCGGCTGCTGCTCACCGGGGAGTCGCCGCCGTACTTCTGGGCGATCCTCGACGAGGCCGTGCTGCGCAGGCCGATCGGGCCGCCGGAGGTGATGCGGGAGCAGTTGACCTACCTGCTCCACATGCAGGAGACCGAAAGGGTGTCGCTCCAGGTGCTGCCCTTCTCCGCGGGCGTGCACCCGGCGCTCGGCGGCTCGGTCACCGTCCTGAGCTTCGACCGCCGCCCCGACGTGGCCTACCTGGAGAGTTCCCACTCCGGCGAGCTGGTCGACGACCCTGAGGCGGCCGCGGGCTACGGGCTAGCATTCGATCAGCTTCACGCCCAGGCGCTCTCACCCCATGCGTCCGCAGCCATGATCCGCAACGTGTTGGAGGGCTCCTACGGTGTCACTCGCGTCTCCCGACGGCGTCGCCGGTCCGTGGCGCAAGAGCAGCTACAGCAACACGCAGGGTGGGGACTGCGTCGAGGTCCGCGACGACCTGCCCGGCCTGGTCCCGATACGTGACAGCAAGGACCCGGGGCGGGGCACGGTGCGCGTCTCGGACCGCGCCTGGCGGGTTTTCCTGGGCGTGACCAGGACGTAGCGCGCCGTCCGCCCGGACCCCGGGGACCGGATGAGGGACGGCCGCGTGCGAGGGTGGGTGCGGGGCGGGAAGACTCGCTCGCGGACGGCGGCGCACGGCGGGTGAGGGGGAGTCGGTTATGACGGAGCAGCGGCCTGACGGCCTGTCCGCACCCACCTCGCGCCGCTCCCAGCGCCGTCGCACGGTCGCCGAGCTACGGGCTCAGGGACGCGCCGGGCCCGAACTCCGGGACGTCCTCCCGGGCTTCGCCGGCATGGTCCTCGTCACCGCCGGCCCGGTCGTGGGCCTCGCCTGGCTGTACGGCACCCACGGCCTCGGCGCCCTGCTGCTGGGCGCCGTCCTGCTCGCGGCCGTCACCGCGGTGGGGGTCCCCTGGCGGCGCGCGGTGGTCCGCCGACGCGGCGGCCGCTACACCCCGGCCGAACTGGCGGTCCTGGACGACCACAGCCTGGCGGTGGCCGCCGAGCGCATGCTGCGGCGCGACGGCTGGCACGTCCTGCCCATGCCGGACGACGGCCGTCCCCGCCTGTACGCCCGCGACCGCCGCGACCGGCGCCTCGACGTATCGTTTCGCCCGGTCGAGGAGGGCCCCGCCGCCGAGGAGCCCCCCGGCGGCCCCGCCACCCTGCGCGAGCCGGGCGGCCCCGCCGACGACCGGGTCATCCGCGTGGTCGTCAGCCGGGGCACCTACAGCCCCGAGGAAGTGCAGTGGGCCTCCCGGCCGGGCGGGGACCACCTGGTCGACGGGCGGCAGTTGCAGCAGTGGGCGTCCGGGGCGTCCCTGGACGCGCTGGGGCTGCTGGGCTGAGGACGGGCCCGGGAGCGGGCACGCGGCGACGCCGCTCCTACCTCGAACCGGCTCCGCGCCCCCTCGATGTGCCCGAGGTACCGCCGCGTCCACCCGCGCACCCGGTGGGTCGTCTCGCGCAGGGCCGGTCCCGGTTCGGTGAGGCGGTAGTCGACACCGGCCGATCAGTCCGTGGTCGGATCCGCTGTCCGCCCCTCCCCCCGCCGCCCGGCCCGCCGCCGGATCACCAACGGCAGGACGTACCAGCACAGTCCGAACCACAGCATCACGCCGCCCACCAGCACCTCCGCGAGCAGCGAGGGCACCGCGACCCGCAGTATCAGCAGCAGGGCGCCGCAGATGGTCAGGGCCAGCAGGACCATGCCGCAGGCCATGAGGCGGCCGGCGGCGTCGACGATCTCATCCTTCATGCGGAGGCCGGAGAGGAAGCGGTGGATGGAGACGGGGGCGATGAGGGAGGCGGTCGCGGAGGCGGCGAGGACCACGGTCACGACGTAGATGACGTGGTCGAGGACGTCGAGGTCGCGGAAGAGGGAGGTGAAGGCGACGCTCAGCAGGAAGCCGAAGAGGATCGACACGCCGGTCTGGGCGACCCGGGTCTCCTGCAGGACCTCGTTCCACTTGCGGTTGACCCGTTCGCGGGCGGATTCCGGCCGCTCCTCCGGCCGCTCCTCCGCCTTCTGCTCCGCTGCGGCGCCGTGGCCGCAGGCGCAGGAGGGGCAGGGGGCGGGCCCGTCCGGGCGGGTGGATGAGTCGATCATGGTCATGGCGGCGCCCTCCGTCGTCAGGTACGTCCGCTTGCCCCCTTTTCGGAGGAACATGCAGGTGGGGTGGGGTGGTGGCCAGAAGTCGGCCGGCGTGCTCCCCTCCCGGTCCCGGTCCCGCGCACCCTGGGAACTTCCTTCCCTGGTTACGCCCCGCCGCCGAGCCCAGCATGAACGGGACCCGTCCCCACCCCTTCCGGAGTCCCCATGCACACCTGGTTCATCACCGGCGCCTCCCGCGGCTTCGGCCTGGAGATCGCGCGGCAGGCCCTGCTGCGCGGCGACGCCGTCGTCGCCACCGCCCGTAAGCCCGAGGCCGTGGAGGCGGCCCTGCCCCACCGCCCCGACCGCCTGCTCGCCCTGCCACTCGACGTCACCGACGAGGAGGCGGCCCGGACCGCTGTAACCGCCGCTGTCGACGCCTTCGGCCGGATCGACGTGCTGGTCAACAACGCGGGGCGCGGGCTCCTCGGCGCGGTCGAGGAGTCGTCGGACGCCGCCGTCCGGTCCCTGTACGACACCAACGTCTTCGGGCTGCTCAACGTCAGCCGCGCCGTCCTCCCGGTGATGCGGCGGCAGCGGTCCGGCCGTGTCCTCAATCTCAGTTCGCTCGGCGGCTTCGCCAGTTCCAGCGGGTTCGGGATCTACTGCTCGACCAAGTTCGCGGTGGAGGGGATCTCCGAGGCGATGCGGGAGGAGCTGGCGCCGCTCGGCGTCCACGTGACCCTCGTCGAACCGGGGTACTTCCGCACCGACTTCCTCGACGCGGGCAGCCTGCGCACCGAGGACCGGCTCATCGCCGACTACGCCCCGACCGCCGGAGCCGTCCGCCAGGCCGTGCCGGGGATGAACCACGCCCAGCCCGGTGACCCGGTCAAGGGCGCGGCCGCCGTGCTGACCCTCGCCGACGCCGAGGCCCCGCCGCTGCGGGCGCAGCTCGGCAGCGACTGCCTGGCCGAGCTGGAGCGGAAGCTGGCGTCCGTGCGGCAGGAGGCCGAGGCGTGGCGGGAGCTGGCCCTGTCGACCGACCACGACGAGGCCGGGAACTGGCCCGCCGGGCCCTCCCCTGTCCCGTCCGCAGCCACCGCCTGGGCTCCCGCCCATGACCGAACTGGGTGATTTCCTCCGTGCCTGCCGGGACGGCCTCCCTCCGGCGGAGGCCGGGATCCCGGTGTACGGGCGGCGCCGGGTGCCGGGGCTCAGGCGCGAGGAGGTCGCCGACCTGGCCGGGGTCAGCGTGGACTACGTGGTGCGGCTGGAGCAGGGCCGGGTGGCGGGCGCGTCGCGGGCGGTGCTGGTGGCGCTGGCGCACGCGCTGCGGCTGCGGCCCGACGAGGAGGCGTACCTGCTGCGGAGTGTGACGACCGCCGGGACGGGCCGTGCGGCGGGCGAGGCCCCCGTGCGGCCCGTCTCCCCGGCGACCCGCCTGCTCCTCGACAGCGTGGCGGGCGTCCCGGCGCTCGTCCTCGGCCGCCGGATGGACGTACTCGCCTGGAACACTCTGGGCGCCGCCCTCTTCACCGACTTCGGCCGCGTACCGCCCGAGCGGCGCAACCACGTACGCCTCGCCTTCCTCGACCCGGAGGTGCGCTCCCGGTACGCCGACTGGGACCGGGTGGCCAGGGAGTGCGTCGCGTACCTGCGGATGGAGGCCGGGCGGTATCCGGACGACCCGCGACTGGACGGGCGGCGGCAACACGCGCCTCGGCCTCTTCGACGAGGCGGACGGGATGGACGAGGCCAGCGTCGTCCTGCTGCGGATCGAGAACGACGGGGCGCTCTCCGTCTCCGCCGGGGACTACACCTCGGGCGGACTGCACGGCATGACGGCGACCTTCGACGGGCGTCAGGTGCACGGCGTCGCGGTGACCGTCGGCCCGGGCAGCGGCGCGCTGATGTCCCACTTCACCCCGGCCCACGGCCTGGAGTACGAGGGGTCGAGCCTGCGGATCCCGCGCGTGCCGCTCAACAAGGGCGAGTACTTCAAGCTCCTGGTGCTGCTCAGCGGCGGCACCGTCGGCTCGAAGGTGACCGTCAGCGGCGGCGTGCAGGACGGCGACGTGCACCCCAACGAGTCGCTGACCCCGGACGAGAAGCCTCCGGTGTTCAGCAGACCGGCCCGGCTGACCTCCATGGCCTTCCTCGTCGGGATCGCCCTGCTGGCGGGGCTCATCGTGACCGGCGGGCAGACGCCCCCGCCGATGGGGTGCGCGACGGGCACGCTGGAGGTGACGGGCTCGACGGCGTTCGCGCCGGTGGCGAAGGAGCTGGCCGGGGCGTACATGGAGCAGTGCCCCGGCTCGCGGATCACGGTGGCGGCGCACGGGAGCACGACCGGCCTGCGGGAGCTGGCCGAGCGCGGGGCGTCGGCGAAGGACGGGGCCCCGGCGCTGGTGGCGCTCTCGGACGGGCCCGCTCCGGAGGGGCAGGAGATCGCGGACGGGGGCGACCCCGCCGGGCGCCTGGCCGGGACACGGCTCGCCGTCTCCGTCTTCACGCTCCTCGCCCACGAGGACGTCCCCGTGCGGAACCTGGCCCTGGCCGACGTACGGCGGATCTACGCGGGCGAGGTGACCGACTGGCGCCAGCTCGGCGCCGAGCGCTCCCTGCCGATCGTGCTGGTGGGCCGGGGCGCGGCCTCCGGCACCCGGGACGCCCTGCAACGCCGGCTGCTGGACGGGGCGTTCGAGCCCTCGGCCTCCTCGCGGGACTGCTCACGCAAGGACAACCCGAAGGCGCCCCTGGTCCGCTGCGAGCTGGACACCACCGAGCAGGTCATCGCGGCGGTGGCCCGCACCCCGGGCGCCCTCGGCTACAGCGAACTGCGCGCCACCCGCACCCTGGAGGGCGTCCGCCGACTCGGCCTGGACGGACGGCAGCCCTCGCTGGACGGGGCGGGGCACGACGCGTACCCGTACCGGGAGATCGAGTACGCCTACACCTACGGGCGGCCCCCGGCGGACTCGCTGGCGGCCGGCTTCCTGGCCTTCGCGACGCGCGGGCCCGGGCAGGACGTGGTGCGGGCCCACGGGCATCTGCCGTGCGGGACGCCGGAGGGGCTGCGGGTGTGCGGGGCCGCGGACTGACCGCGGACCCCGCCCTCAGCTGGTGCCGGGCCCCGGGAACTCCTCGCCGAAGTGGTACGGGGCGAGGCAGTAGGTGAAGCCCGCCTCGCCGTTCAGCTCGATCTTCTCCTGTTCGCAGTAGGCCGCCAGGCCGTCCGCGACGTGCCAGCTCGTGCCGTCGAACCAGAAGATGCCACCGGCGTAGTGGACCGTGGCGCCGGTGTCCGGGTCGGTGAGGTTGAGCGACTCGTAGTTCTCGGGGCGGTCGCGGACCAGGGCGACGAGGTCGTCGGGGACGCCGTCGTAGAGGGAGAGCTGGAGGGCGTAGTCCTCCTCGGCGTAGAGGTTGAGGGCGCCCTCGTGGTCGAAGGTCAGCAGGAGGGCGCGGCCGTCGGCGGGGAAGTACCAGACGGTGGACTGGCCGCCGCCGTCGTTCCAGGCGAGGCGTTCGGCGCCGTCCACCGTGGCGGGCTCGATGTCGGCCTCGGCGGCGACGAGCGCGGCGCGCCGCCGGACCTCGTCGAGCGGGGTGGCCTGGAGCGCCTGCCAGGTGGCGTTGTCGGTGAGGGGGCCGCCCGTGTCGGTCCCGTGTTCGCTGCTGTCGCTGCCGCTGTCGTTGCTCATGCGGGGAAGGGTAGGGGACCGCGCCGGCAGCGTCCGCCGGGCGGCGGGAGGGCCTGCGCGGTCCCTCCTACCGCGCCCGCCGGGCGCATCAGAGCTCGCCCCTGGCCGCTCCGGCGGACGCGGAGCACCGGCCGGATCCGGGCGCGGGTCGGGGGTCGGGTGCGGTGTCGGGGGGGGCGGCTTGCGGTGGGGGTGGGTGGCGGTGCAGGTCACGTCCTGCCCGGCGGCGTGTCGACGGTGTGGTCGGCGGCAGGGGGCGGCCTCGATGGCTGCGGGTGACCCCTCCGGGGTTCTGCCCGGTGCCGTCGGCGTGTCGTCCTTGATCAGAGTGAGCCTGGCGGGTGACGGCGGCCGGGCGGTGTTGACCAGCGTGCGGCTGCCGTGCAGAACGGAGTTGACGGTGCTGACGAGGCCGCGCGGGCCCCGAGCCCGTCGTCGGTACGGCACCGGGACGGGGCCAGCTCGTACCCGCCGGGCCCGTCCTCGGTGAGGCGGTACGCCTGGCCGCGGCGGACGGGGAGGGTGGCCCTTGGAGCCGGGGTGCGGCGACGTCAGCTCTGCGACAGGCGGCCGGAGACGAGCGGGCGGGTGGGCGTGAGGAGGCCGGGCAGAGCCTGGGAGCGCCCGGCCCCACCCGGTAGCCTCGTCCACCGATCCCGCCGCCCGCACCCGCGGGCAGCTCACCGACAGGGGGAACCACCCGCATGAACGGCATCGACAGGAAGACCGTCGACGACGCGATCGCCCACGCCTTCAAGGAGGTCAGGACCGCGATGGACACCCACAGCGAAAAGAGCCTCCGCATGTACAGCGAGGCCCTGACCGCCCTGCTGGAGCTGCGCAAGGCCATCGTGGCGGAGGAGCCGTCCAGGGACTGAGCAGCCCGAACAGGCCCGCTACCCCGGCGCCACCATCCGCCGGCCCCGCTCCGTACGCCCTAGGGCCGCCGCCTCCCCTGCCTCGCCTTCGGCGGCCCGGGCCCGTACTCCTCGCCCTACACGGCCACACGGCCACTTCGGCCGGGGCTGCGTCCATGTGCCCCTCCCCGCCGCCCTCATCGGCCGCTACCGCGTGATCACCCCGACCCAGCGCGGCCACGGCCTCCCCGACAACGCCGCCGCCACCTTCGCTCCGCAGGAGGACGTCGCCGACGCCGCCGCCCTGCTCCACACCGCCCCGTCCCTCGCAGCCGCCCTCGGCCACTCGATGGGCGGCGCCGGCGCCTTCCTCCTCGCCATACGCCACCCCGACCTGGTCCCGGCCCTCGTCGTCGCCGACGTGACCGTACGAAACCAGCCACCCGCGACCCAGCCGGTCCTGGACGTCACCGCCGGCCCCGCCGCGCCCCGTCACGGGCGGCCCTGCGACAGACGGCCGAGACCCAGCTGACCGGCAACTTCTCCGACGCCCGGGCACGTCGGCCGGGCCCCCGCCCTGCTCCTACGGGCCGAGGACAGAACCCGCTCAGTAGAGGGGGAAGGCCCAGCCCCCGGGGTACCAAGGCGCGCGGTCCTGGCGGAACGCCGCCGAGGCGTGGGCGAGCGCGCCCGGCCGCAGCTCCTCGACGCGGCCCGCGGCGGCCAGCGCGGCCAGGGTGGTGCCGCCGAGGAAGACGGCGCCCAGCTCCTCGGCGCCCAGGCGCAGATCGGCCGGGGCGGTCGTGGCCTCGCAGACCGCGGTGTCGCCGTCGGCGCGCAGCCGGTGGCGGCCGGTGTTCCAGGGACAGAACGCGTCCCGCACGTCCAGGACCAGGTCGAGGGGAAGGGCGTACCCCCGGCCCGCCAGGGCTCGGTCCACGTCGACCAGCCGGACCCACAGGCGGTCGACCGGCGTGCTCCGGACGGCCCGGGGGTCCTCCAGCAGCTGCGGCAGCATCTCGTCCACCGCCCCTTCGTACGCGATCCAGCTCACCAGGTCGATCCCGGCCAGAAACCGCCACAGCGCCGCGTACGCCTGGCGCGAGAGCGCCGCCAGCTCCACGACCTCCACCACGGCGAGGCCGCCCCCGGCCCCGTCCGGTGCCGAGCCGTGCCGGTAGAGCGCGTAACCGCTCGCCCGGCCGTCGGCCTCCTCGTGCACCGCGTACCGCAGCGAGGTGGCACCGCCGCGCCGGTGCGGATGGTCGGCGAGCCGCACCGCCCAGTGGGCCGCCTGCCGGTCCGGCCACCCGACGGTCGCGACCCGGGCCCGGTCGTAGACGGCCTCCACCCGCGGCCGGGCCTCGGCGTCGGCCAGAAGCCGCACGGTCCCGCTCCCGAACTCCGTCCCGGCCCGGAAGCGCAGGGCGCGCCGGTCGCCACGCAGCTGGTTCCCGCGCGTCGCCGCCCCGTAGCCGTACCGCCCGTAGATCCCGGCCTCCGACGGCCGCAGCACGGCGACCGGCTCACGCCTCCGCTCGTATGCGTCGGTCAACTGGGCACGCATCATCGCGGTGAGCAGCCCCCGGCGCCGGTGCGTCGGCGCGACGCCCACAGAGGCGATTCCGGCCACCGGCAGCGTGCCCCCGGGGACGGTCAGCACACGGGGGTAGACCGAGGCTCCGGCCACGGGCACCGCACCGTCGAAGACGGCCCACGTGCGCCCCAGGTCGGTCGCCGCCCGCTGGTCGGCCAACTCCTCCACCGACCGGTCCGCGCCGTACGTGTCGGCGATCATGCGCGCCCAGGAGTCGAACTCGTCCTCGGTGACGCTGCGAACCGGAAGCGGAGACGGGGACGAGGACGATGCCGGAGACGCGGACTGGGACGGGGACGAGGAGGACGGGGCCTGCCCCGCTGACGTGGACATCGCTCTTGTGTACCTCACACGTACTCCCCACTCACCCGCCGAACCTGCCCCGGCCCCATTACGGAACCCCCACCAACAGCCTCATACCCCCCTCCTGACGCGCCCTCACTCCAAGAATCCGGAGCCACTCACTCCCCGCGCCTCTCCCGCCTCTCCCTGAACTCACCGGAGCCCTCTGCTCCATCCCTCCCGCCGCAGGTCAGCCCTCCCCCACTCCAACCACTTGCCACAACGATCTTCATTGCCCGGCGTCACCTCCCGTGATACACAGAGTGACATTGCGTGTCCTCGTGCGTCGCTCCTCGTTACCGGCGAGGCTCACAAACGGGATCCTGCGCAAACTCGGCCAGGGATTGGCGCCAATGAGGTGCCGCAACACCACACTCCTCGGCGAGAATGGGCGTGACCTCTGCACACCGGCAGAGGTCGAGGAACAACCCACTAGGGGCGGTGAGTTACATGCTTATGGCAGCCGACAAGGGCGACATCACCACCATCATCGGCGGGATCGCCCCCAACTGGGGGCCCTTCGGCGAGCTGGGGAACGAAGCGAAGACCATGATCCAGGTGGTCATGGCCATCGCCATCCTGCTCTGCCTGGGCATCGCGATCTGGGGCGCCGCCAAGCAGCGCATCGGGGCGACGGCGCTGCGCGACACCTTCAGCGCGGAACAGGGCAAGGGCCTGATCATCGCCGGCCTGACCGGCGTCTTCATCATCGGCTCCCTCGGCAGCCTCTTCACGATCGTGTACGGCATGGCCGTCTAGCCGCCCGGCCCCCGCCCCCACCCCCACCACCCGTCCGTCGCGCCCACCGGCTGAGGTCGTGTCTCCCTGATGTCCAGTCACCACACCGCGCCCGCGCGGCCACGAGCAGGACTACCGTCGTACGTAGCCCACCGAACGGTGCGGCACTGCGTCGACGTCGAGGGGGCGTACGCGGCATGAACCCGGGAGACGGACAGGGCTACGACACCGACGAGCGGTACGGCGGCGCGGGCCAGACCCGCACCCGCCTCCCCGGCGACGACGAGGCCTACGACACCACCCGGCGCTCCATGCGCCCCTCCAGGAGCCTCATCACCGTCGTCGGCGTGGTCGTCCTCCTCATCGCCGCCATCGCCTTCGCCAACCAGGGCGGCTCCCCCGACACCCCCTCGGACGCCCGAGGCCCCGCCCCCTCGGAAACCGCCCCCACCGGCACCAGGCCCGTAGACACCACCACCTCCGGCATCCCCACCAACCACCCCCGCACAAAACAGGGCGCGGAAAGCGCGGCAGCCAACTATGCGGTGGCACTGGGGTCGGCGGAGATGTTCAACGAGGCGCGGCGAAGCGAGATCCTTGAGGCCGTCATCGTCCCCTCCGAAGTGCAACGGTTCCGAGAGTCGCTGGACAAGGCCTACTCGAAGTCTTTCCTCCAAAACCTCGGCCTCAAGGAAGACGGCACATCACCCGAGGGCTTCACTTTCGTGTCCAGGACGACACCCATCGGCACCGCTGACACGAAGTACGCGGACTCCACGGCGACCGTGTCTGTGTGGTGCTCCGGGCTCCTGGGCATGGCCGGAGAAACGTCGACCAATCCGGTGACCAACAGCTGGTTCACGATCACGATGGAACTGCGTTGGGTGGACGGCGACTGGAAGATCTTCAACCACTCCCAGAAGGAGGGCCCCGCGCCTGTCCCAAGTGACGAGCGCGCGGCTACCTCCGAGGAGATCGCCAAGGCCGTGGAGGGGTATGGGGGGCTGACCTATGCGAGGTGAACACAAGTCACGGAGGGTGGCCTCCGTGGCTGCCATGGCGGCCACCGCAGTGCTTGCCCCCACCCGCGCTTACGCCGCGCCCGAAGACGATCCCTGCGACCTCATCCACGGCCCCGCCAGGGACTACTGCGAAAGCGGCGCCGGATCCTCCTCAGGCGGCGGAGCCGGCACCAGTTCCACCCCCGACCCCCTGGGCTCCACCCTCGACCCCTTGGCCTCCTTGGCCAAGGGCTGCGCCCAGGCCGCCGCCTGGACCGTCGACAAGCTCTCCTCCGCCGTCGACTCCACCGCCAACGTCGACTTCACCAACCCCAAGTTCCTCCAGCAGTACGCCGTCGTCTTCGCCGCCTCCACGGTCCTGACCCTGCTGCTCTGGCTCCTCGCCGTGGCCAAGCGCGCCGTCCGCGGCGTGCCCCTGTCCACCGCCCTCTCCGAGGCGATCGGCTTCCTCTGGCTGACCGTGCTCGCCTCCGCCTTCACCCCCTTGATCCTCTACACCGTGGTCTCCGCGACCGACAGCGTCACCGCGGTGCTGGCCAAGTCCACCGGCGGCCAGACCGACGCCTTCTTCGGCACCTTCGCCGAGGCGCTGAAGAAGGGGGACGCCATAGGGGGCGGCCCGATCATGCTGATCGTCGTCTCCCTCGTCTCCATCGTCGCCGCCGGAGTCCTCTGGCTCGAACTGGTCATCCGTGCCGCGCTCCTCTACGTCGGCGCCCTCCTCGGCACCGTCGTCTACGCCGGCCTGGTCGACAAGAACCTCTGGAAGCACGTCCGCCGCTGGGCGGGCATCATGATCGCCGTGATCCTGGTGAAGCCGGTGATCGTGATCGTGCTCGGCCTCGCCGGGGCCCTCTCGGCCGAGGACGGCCCGAACGCCTTCTCCGCCGTCGTCTCCGGCCTCGCCATCATCCTCCTCGCCATCTTCGCCAGCGCCATGATCTACCGCTTCGTCCCCGGCTTCGGCGACGAGATCGCCGCCTCCCGAAACAACCGCCTCTCCCAGGGCGCCGAAGGCCGCGCCGCCGCCGTTCTGTCCTCGCCCGCCGCTCTCGTCTCCCAGGGCATCAAGGCGCACAGCGGCCGCCAGAGCGGCGGCGACGGCGGCGCCTCCTCCCAGCCCCGCCCCGCCAACCAGGCGAGCGGCGGTATGGCCGCCCACGCCTCCCGAGGCGGCTCCTCCGGCGGTGGCTCCCCCAGCGCGCCCCCTCCCCGCTCGGGCAACCCGGTCAACAGCCCGCACGCTGGCCCCCGAGGCAGTTCCACCGGCTCCCCCCGCTCCGGAGGTGACGGGCGTTGACGACGTCGTCCCACTCGATCGCACCCCGCCGTACCTATCTCATCGGCCGCGCCCGCCCCAACGCCGTCATCGGCAAGAACCGCGAGACGGGCGAGATCGTCCTCATCGTCTTCGGGGCGTTCCTCGGCATGATGTGCGGGCTCCTGGTCCCCGCCCTCTCGGTACGCATCGCCCTCCTCGCCGGCCTGCCGATGATCGCGCTGGCCGCCGTCTACGTCCCGTACAAAGGCCGCACGTTCTACAGGTGGTTCGAGATCAACCGCAGCTACAAGCGGATGCTGCGCCGCGGCACCGCTTACCGCTCCTCCGTCGCCGAAGCGGGCATCCGCCTCGACGGCCGCGAGGTGGCCGTCGGCCCGCCGCCCG
Source organism: Streptomyces sp. NPDC058373 (assembly GCF_042723275.1). NCBI lineage: Bacteria > Bacillati > Actinomycetota > Actinomycetes > Kitasatosporales > Streptomycetaceae > Streptomyces > Streptomyces sp. NPDC058373. The sequence goes on from NZ_JBHXJE010000038.1 coordinate 62,757, forward strand.
GCATCGGCCGCATCAACTGGCTCGCCGCGCCCTTCGGACCCGACGAGATCGCCGTCCTGCTCCACGCCGACCGGCGGACCGTCACCGCCGCCATCGAGATCGAGGGCCCGGGCGTCGGCCTGCGCGACTCCGAGGACCAGGAAGCCCTCGTCGACCGCTTCGGCACCCTGCTGAAGCACGTCGCCAACGGCGACGGCTTCGTCACCCGCATCCAGATGCTGGCCCGCACCCTCCCGGCCGACCCCGACGCCCACGCCAAGGACGTCGCCCAGCGCGGCGACCCTCGCGCCCCCGGCTGGCTCCAGGGCTCCTACGACCAGCTCCAGTCCATGGTCTCGACCTCCAGCGAGCAGCACCGGGCCTACCTGGTCGCCTGCATGCACTACTCCCGGGAGCTGGCTTCCGAGGCCAACGCGATGGCCCGTGCCTCCCGCCGCCAGGCCGGCGCCCGCCGCCTCGACCGGGACGCGGGCCTCGCCGTGGTCATGGCCCGGGAGCTCACCGACATCTGCTCGCGCCTCCAGGAGGCGGACATCCGCGTCCGCCAGCCCCTCGGCCAGAGCCGCCTTTCTTCTCTCATCCACTCCATGTACGACCCCGACCACCCGATCGACCACATCCAGGCCATGTCCCAGCGCAACGCCTGGCCGGCCGAGCTCGACGCGGTGGAACCGACCTTCCTCAAGGCGAAGACCCGCGAGTCCAGCACCCGCGCCCCCTGGTGCCACGCCACCGCGTGGGTGAAGGAGTGGCCGATGACGCCGGTCGGCGTCAACTTCCTCGCTCCCCTTCTCGTCCACACCCCGGACGTGATCCGCACGGTCGCCGTCACCATGGACCTCGAACCGACCGAAGTCGCCATCGAGCGCATGCTGACGGAGAAGACCAACGACGAGGCGGACGCCTCCCGCGCGGCCAAGATGAACCGCACCGTCGACCCGCGCGACGCCGCCGCCAACTCCCGCCTCGACCAGCGCGGCGAAGACCTGGCCAGCGGCGCGGCCGGCGTCAACCTCGTCGGCTACATCACGGTCTCCTCCCGCAACCCGGAAGCCCTCGCCCGGGACAAGCGCACCATCCGCGCCTCGGCCGGGAAGTCGTACCTGAAGCTGGAGTGGTGCGACCGCGAACACCACCGCGCCTTCGTCAACACCCTGCCCTTCGCCACCGGCATCCGCCGCTGACCCCGTACGCCACGACCCGCTGAAGGAGGGCCTGCCATGCGCGATCCGCTGACCGCCCTGACGGACACGTTCACCTCGTTCCTCTTCGGCAAGGTGGAGACGACCCGGCTTCCCGTCCGCACCTCCACCGGACAGGCGCAGGCCGTGTACCTGCCGACCGCCGCCCCCGGCCTCGGCGACTCCGGCGTGATCATCGGCCGGGAGGTGTACAGCGGCAAGGGCTACATCTACGACCCGTTCCAGCTCTACGGCCAGCAGCTCCCGGCGCCGCACTGGCTGGTCCTCGGCGAGTCCGGCAACGGCAAATCGGCTCTGGAGAAGACGTACGTCCTGCGGCAGCTGCGGTTCCGCGACCGCCAGGTCGTCGTCCTGGACGCGCAGGGCGAGGACGGCGTCGGCGAGTGGAACCTGATCGCCGAGGAGCTGGGCATAACCCCCATCCGCCTCGACCCGACAGCCGCCCTCGACATGGGCATCCGCCTCAACCCGCTCGACCCCTCGATCACCACCACGGGCCAGCTGGCGCTGCTCCGCACCATCATCGAGGTCGCCATGGGCCACGGCCTGGACGAGCGCTCCGGCTTCGCCCTGAAAGTCGCCCACGCGTACGTCACCAACTCGGTCACCGACCGCCAGCCGGTACTGACCGACATCGTCGACCAGCTCCGCCACCCGAAGCCCGAGTCGGCCGAGGCCATGAACGTCGCCATAGACGACGTCCGCGCCTGGGGCCTGGACGTGGCCCTCGTCCTCGACCGGCTGGTCGACGGTGACCTGAGGGGCATGTTCGACGGCCCGACGACCGTCGGCATCGACCTCGACGCCCCGCTCATCGTCTTCGACCTCTCCCACATCGACCGGAACTCGATCGCCATGCCGATCCTGATGGCGATCGTCGGGGTCTGGCTGGAGCACACCTGGATCCGCCCTGACCGGAAGAAGCGCATCTTCCTCGTCGAAGAGGCCTGGCACATCATCAACTCGCCGTTCGTGGCGCAGCTCTTCCAGCGGCTCCTGAAGTTCGGCCGACGCCTCGGCCTCTCCTTCGTGGCCGTTGTCCACCACCTCTCCGACGTCGTGGACGGCGCCGCCGCCAAGGAGGCCGCCGCCATCCTCAAGATGGCCTCCACCCGCACCATCTATGCCCAGAAGGCCGACGAGGCCAGAGCCACCGGCCGCGTGCTCGGCCTGCCGCGGTGGGCGGTGGAGATCATCCCGACGCTGACACCGGGCATCGCCGTGTGGGACGTCAACGGCAACGTCCAGGTCGTGAAACACCTGATCACGGAGACCGAGCGCCCCCTCGTCTTCACCGACCGCGCCATGACGGAGTCCTCCGCCGATCCGGACGACCTGGGCTTCTCCGCGGAACTCCTCGCCGCCGAACGGGAGGCCGAGGAGCGAGCGGCCATGATGGAGCAGCACGTACGGGCCCACTACCCCGACGCGGGCAGCCCCGGTTACCCCGAGTCGACGTCCACGGTGGCCTGACATGGCGGCCGCACCCCGCGAGCGCGGCTCCTCGGCCGACGCGGCACCCGCCCAGCGCGGGATCCCCGACGGCCTGCTGATCGGCGTCCTGGCCCTGCTCCTGGCCTCGGCCTGCCTGGTGTGGACGGCGACGGGCCTCGCGGGCCTGCTCAGCCACGGCGCCTGGCCGGAGGGAGTGCAGTTCGCCCGCACACCGGCGGCCCTGCGCTCCCTCCTCTCGGCACCCCAGGACCTGCCCGCCGCATGGCCCGACACCCCACCCGGCCAGCTCTCCGGCTGGGGGCTGTTCTGGGGCCTGGCGATCGGCCAGCTCCTCCTGGCGCTGACCCTGGCACTGGCCGTCGCCTTCTCCCTCGCCCGCCGCAAAGCCGTCAGAAGCGCTCGGCGAGCCTCGCGCACCGGCCTCCCGACGGACACCCCTTCCTCCAGCAC
>NZ_JBHXJE010000039.1:0-23982 GCF_042723275.1 Streptomyces sp. NPDC058373
CACCTCACCGCGACCCGCTTCATCGCCCACCCCCACCACCCAGGCCGGCGGCTCTACCGCACCGGCGACCTCGTCCGCCAACACCCCGACGGCACCCTGGAATACGCCGGACGCAACGACCACCAGATCAAGATCCGCGGTCACCGCGTCGAGACCGGCGAGATCGAGACCGCGCTGCTCGCCCACCCCGGCGTCGCCCAGGCCGCCGTCACCGTCCGCGAGGACCAGCCCGGCACCAAGCACCTGGTCGGCTACGTCGTCGCCACCGCCGAGCTGCCCGACGCCGAGCTGCGCGTACACCTCGCGGCCACGCTGCCGGAGTACATGGTCCCGTCGGCCTTCGTCACCCTCGACGCGCTCCCCCTCAACACCGCCGGAAAGCTCGACCGCAACGCGCTGCCCGCGCCCCACTTCGACACGCACCACACCGCGTACACCGCGCCCCGCACCGAGACCGAACACCTCCTCGCCGACATCTGGAGGGAGATCCTCGGCGCCGAACAGGTCGGCGTCGACGACAACTTCTTCGACCTCGGCGGCGACTCGATCATCAGCCTCCAGGTGGTCTCGCGGGCCCGCCGCGCCGGACTCTCCCTCACCTCCCGCGACGTCTTCCTGAACCCGACCGTCGCCGCCCTCGCCCTCGCCTCCCAGCCCTCCGAGGAGGCCGCCGAGACGCTGGCGGAGCAGGGCACGCTCACCGGGCCGGTGCCCGCGCTCCCGGCGCGCGCCTGGTTCTTCGAGACGCACCCGGTCGCGCCCGAGCACTTCAACCTCTCGGTCGCGGTCGCCCTCGCACCGGAGTACGACGAGAACGCCCTGCGCGCGGCCGTGGCCGCCGTGGTCGACCACCACGACGCCCTGCGGCTCACCTTCGACACCGCCCCGGACTCGGGCCCCACGGCCGCGTACCGGAGCGCCCTCCACGCCGACGAAGTCCTGGAGACGCACGAGCTCACCGCCCCGGCGGACCCCGCCGACCCGGCGGCCACGCCCGACGCCCGCTGGCGCGCCGCCGTCCTCGCCGCCCACTCCGGCTTCGACCTGGCGCGGGGCCCGCTGGTCCGCTTCGTCGTCGGCCGGCAGGGCGCGGGGCGGCCCGCGCGGCTCGCCCTCGTCGCGCACCACCTGGTGATGGACGGCGTCTCCCTGCGCGTCCTCATGGAGGACCTGGCGACCGCCTACGAGCAGGTCGCCGCCGGCGGGCGGGCCGAGCTCGGGCCCAAGGGCACCTCGGTGCGGCAGTGGGCCGAGCGGCTGGCCGCGCACACCGCCGCGGGCGGCTTCGACGACCAGATCCCGTACTGGCGGGCGGTGGCCGACGAGGCCGTGGCCGAGCTGCCGGTCGACTTCCCCGAGGGGGGCAACACCGTCGCCTCGCAGGCGGCCGTGTCGATCGCGCTCACCGCCGACCAGACCGAGGCCCTGCTCCAGCAGGCGTCCTCCCTCTACCGCACCCAGGCCAACGACGTCCTGCTCACCGCCCTCGCCCGCGCCCTGCGGAGCTGGACGGGGCACGACCGGGTGGCGGTCACCCTGGAGGGCCACGGCCGCGAGGAGCTCTTCGCGGACACCGACCTGACCCGTACCGTCGGCTGGTTCACCTCCCTGCACCCGATCGCGCTCGCCCTCCCCGAACCGGGCGACGACCCCGACGGCGACTGGCCGACGGCGGTCAAGAGCGTGAAGGAGCAGCTCCGGGCGATCCCGCAGCGCGGTATCGGCCACGGCGCGCTGCGCCACCTCGCCGACGCCCCGGTCGGCCGCCTCGACCCGCTGGTCAGCTTCAACTACCACGGCCAGTTCGACGTCTCCGGCGACGGCGCCGAGGGCGGCCTGTTCCGCGAGGCGCTGCCCGGCGAGGGCGGCGACCACGCGCCCGCCGAGCGCCGGGCGCACCTGCTCGACGTGGTCGGCGCCGTCCAGGACGGCCGGCTGGTCTTCTCCTGGTTCTACTCCGCCGACACCTACCGCGAGGCGACGGTGCGGGGCGTCGCCGAGGGCTTCGCCGCCGAGCTGGCCGCCTTCGCCGAGCACTGCGCCCGGCCGGACGCGGGCGGCTGCACCCCCTCGGACTTCCCGCTGGTCACCCTCGGCCAGGCCGAAGTGGACCAGATCGCCGGGGACGGCCGCGCGGTGGAGGACATCTACCCGCTGACGCCGCTCCAGTCCGGCATGCTCTTCCACGCCCTGGCGGACCCGGAGTCCGGTGCCTACCTGGAGCAGCTCACCTTCACCCTGGAGGGCGTCGGCGACGTCGAACGGCTCGCCACCGCCTGGCAGCGGGTCCTCGGCCGCGCCGACGCGCTGCGCGTCTCGCTGGCCTGGGAGGGCGTACCGGAGCCCGTCCAGGTCGTGCACCGGCGGATGGAGGCGCCGGTGCGGATCGCCGACTGGTCGGCCGCGGCCGAGGCCGAACGCGACCTGCTCCTCGCGGACTTCCTCGCCGAGGACCGGGCCCGGGGCGTCGACCTGGCCGAGGGGCCGCTGCTGCGGGTGACGCTGATCCGCCTCGCCCCCGAGGAGGTCCAGGTGGTGTGGACCTTCCACCACCTGCTCCTCGACGGGTGGAGCAACGCCGCGCTGCTGGGCGACGTGGTGGCCGAGTACGCCGTCCTCGGCACGGACCCGGCCGCCGCCGCGCCGGCCGTGCGCGGCTCCTTCGGCGACTACCTGCGCTGGCTCGCCGCGCAGGACCAGGAGGCGGGCCGCGCCTACTGGCGCCGGGCGCTGGCCGGGTTCGAGGAGCCGGTGGAGCTGCCGTACGACCGGGCGCCCGGGCAGGCCCGCGACAGCGCGTCGAGCGCCCGCGTCGAGGTCACCCTCGACCCGGCGGCGGCCGCCCGGGTGAGCGCCTTCGCCCGGCGCCACCGCCTCACCCTCAACGCCCTCGTCCAGGGCGCCTGGGCGCTGGTCCTCGGGCAGCAGGCGGGCGTCTCGGACGTGGTGTTCGGCACCACGGTCTCGGGCCGCCCCGCCGACCTGCCGGGGGCGGAGTCCATCCTCGGCCTCTTCATCAACACCCTGCCGGTCCGCGTCCAGGTGGACCCGGCGCGGCCCGCCGCCGACTGGCTGGGCTCCCTCCAGGCGGAGCTGGCCGAGGCGCGGAGCCACGAGTACGTGGCGCTCTCCGACATCACCGCGGACGTCGCCCCGGGCGCCTCGCTCTTCGAGAGCCTGGTGGTCTTCGAGAACTACCCGGTCGACAAGGAGACCACGGGCCGGCACGGGCTGGGCGTCCGCGGCATGAGCGCCGTGGAGTCCACCAACTACCCGCTCACGCTGGTCGCTTCGGCGGTCGGCGACCACCTGGACATGGTCCTCTCCTACGACCCGGGGCTCTTCGACGCCGGTACGGCCGACCGCCTCGCGGGCCGCCTCAGGCAGGCCGTCACCGCGCTGGCCGACTCCGACGGGCTCCCCGTGGGACGGCTGCCGCTCCTCGCGGAGGCGGAGTGGCGGACGGTCGCGGAGGAGTGGAGCGGCACCGTCGACCCGGCCTCCGGCCGGAGCACCGTGCCCGCAGCCTTCGCCGCGCGGGTGGCCGCGGCACCGGACGCGGTCGCGGTGGAGTGCGACGGCGTCACCCTCACCTACGCCGCGCTGGACGCCCGCGCCGACCGTCTGGCCCGGGTCCTCGCCGAGCAGGGCGTGACGCCGGGCGCGGAGAGCCGGGTGGCGCTGCTGCTGGAGCGTTCGGCCGACGTCGTGGTGGCGATGCTCGCCGTGCTGAAGGCCGGCGGCGCGTACGTCCCGCTCTTCGCCGGGTACCCGGACGAGCGGATCCGCCAGGTCGTGGACGGCAGCGGCGCCACGGTGATCGTCACCGACGCCGCTCTCCGGGAGCGCGCGGTCCTGGCCGCCCTGCCGGTGGTCGAGGTCGGCGCGGCCCCGGCCGGGACCGCCCCGGCGCCGGGCGCGGGCCGCCCGGACTCGCTGGCGTACGTCATGTTCACCTCGGGCTCGACCGGCGTCCCCAAGGGCGTCGCGATCACCCACGCCGACATCGTGGCGCTGGCGGCCGACGGGCGCTTCCGGAGCGGTGCCCACGAGCGCGTGCTGTTCCACTCCCCGCACTCCTTCGACGCCGCCACCTACGAGGTCTGGGTGCCGCTCCTCAACGGCCACACCCTCACCGTCGCCACCGAGGACCTGACCACCGCCACCATCCGCCAGGCCGTCGCCGACGGAGTCACCGCCCTGTGGATCACCGCCGCCCTCTTCGGCGTCCTCGTCGAAGAGGACCCCGAGTGCTTCACGGGCCTGCGGGAAGTCTGGACCGGCGGCGACGCCGTCCCCCACCACGCCGCCCACACCCTGCTCACCCGCCACCCCGGCCTCACCCTGGTCAACGGCTACGGACCCACCGAGACCACCACGTTCGCCGTCACCGGCCCTCTCGACGCCCAGGACGTGGCCACCGGTCCCGCCCCGCTGGGCACGCCGATGGACAACACCCACGCCTACCTCCTGGACAGCGCCCTGCGCCCCGTCCCGGTCGGCGTCCCCGGCGAGCTGTACCTCGGCGGCACCGGCCTGGCGCGCGGCTACCACAGCCAACCCCGCCTCACCGCCCAGCGGTTCGTCGCCGACCCGTACCACGCGGGGCGGCGCCTGTACCGCACCGGCGACCTCGCCCGCTGGCGCACCGACGGCCGCATCGACTTCCTCGGCCGCACCGACACCCAGGTCAAAATCCGCGGCTACCGCATCGAGACCAGCGAGATCGAGACCGCCCTCCTCGCCCACCCCGCCGTCACGCAGAGCTGCGTCCTCGCCCGCGAGGACCGGCCCGGCACCAAGTACCTGGTGGCGTACGTCGTCCTGGCCGCCGACGCCGACGGGGGGCCCGGGCAGGACGGCGGCACGGCCGCGGAGGCCCTCCGCGCCCACCTCGCCGAGAACCTGCCCACGTACATGGTCCCGGCCGCCTTCACCGCCGTCGCCGCGATCCCGCTGACCGTCAACGGCAAGGTCGACCGGCGCGCGCTGCCCGCCCCCGACCTGGCGGCCGGCACCGGGAGCGCGTACACCGCCCCGGCCACCCCCACCGAGCAGGCCCTGGCGGGCATCTGGGCCGAAGTCCTCGGCGCCGAACGGGTCGGTGCGCACGACGACTTCTTCGCCCTGGGCGGTGACTCCATCTCCAGCCTCAAGGTCACCTCCCGCATCCGCACCGCGCTCCGCACCCACCTCACCCCGCGCGCCCTCTTCGACCACCCGACCGTGGCCCGGCTCGCCGCCGAGATCGACGCCCGCGAGGACGCCGTCGAGACGGCCGTCACCCGGGCGCCCCGGGACGGCTACCTGCCGCTCTCCTTCACGCAGGAACGCCTCTGGTTCCTGGAGAACTTCACGCCGGGCGGGGTGGAGTACACCATCACCGGCGCCCTGCGGCTGACCGGCACCGTCGACCTGGCCGCGCTGCGTGCGGCGGTGGCGGGGCTGGTGGAGCGGCACGAGGCGCTGCGGACCACCTTCGCCTCCGTCGCGGGCCGCGGGGTCCAGGTGGTGCACGACAGCGTGCCCGTACCGGTCCGCGCCTTCTCGCCGGGGACCCCCGAGGAGCTGTACGCGCTCCTGCGCACCGAGGCGGCCGAGCCGTTCGACCTGATGGCGGGACCGCTCGTCAGGGTCCTGCTCGCCCAGGTCCCCGGGACCGGCGAGGGTTCCGGCGCCGACGAGGAGCACGTCCTGGTCCTCTCGATGCACCACATCGTCACCGACGGCTGGTCGATGGGGGTCATCACCCGCGAGCTGAGCGCCCTCTACGCGGCCGCCGTACGCGGCGAGGACGCCGGCCTCCCGGCGCTGCCCGTCCAGTACCCGGACTTCGCGGTCTGGCAGCGCGAGCGGCTGAACGGCGAGGCGCTCGACAGGCAACTCGCCTACTGGCACCGGAAGCTGGACGGCATCGAGCCGCTGGAGCTGCCCACCGACCGGCCCCGGCCCACCGTGCGCACCTCGGCGGGCGCGGTGCACTCCTTCCAGGTGCCGCCGGCCCTCGCCGACCGGCTCGCGAAGGTCGCCCACGCCAGTGGCGCCAGCCTCTTCATGGTGCTGACGGCGGTGACGCAGCTGGTCCTCTCCCGCTACACCGGGCAGCGCGACATCGCGGTCGGCACGGTGGTCTCGGGCCGTGAGCGGACCGAGCTGGAGAACCTGGTCGGCTTCTTCGTCAACACCCTGGTCCTGCGGTCGCGGATCGACGCCACGGCCTCGTTCACCGAACTGCTGGACGACGTACGGACGACGACGCTCGACGCCTTCGCCCACCAGGACGTGCCGTTCAGCCGCCTCATCGAGGAGCTGGCCCCCGAGCGCGACACCAGCCGCACCCCGCTGGTGCAGGCGCTGGTGGCGCTCCAGAACGCGCCCGCCGGCGAGTTCGACCTGCCCGGGCTGCGGGTGGCGGAGCAGCCGATGCCGCGCGAGGCCGCGCAGTTCGAGCTGAGCCTGCACTTCCAGCAGACCGGGGGGAGCGGGCTCGCGGCGATCGCCGAGTTCAACACGGACCTGTTCGACGCGGCGACGGTGGAGCGGCTCTGCCGCCACTGGCTGACCCTCGCCGAGGAGGCCGTGGCCGCCCCGTCGGCGCCGCTGGCCCAGCTCACCATGGCGGAGCCGGCCGAGCGCGCCGCCCTCCGCGCGGCGGCCGGTGCCGGGAGCGAGGCCGCCGGCCCCTTCCGCTCGGTCCTCGCGACGGTCGCCGACCAGGTCGCCCGTACGCCCGAGGCCGTGGCGCTCCTGCACGGCGGCACCACCCTCACCTACGCGGAGCTGGGACGGCGAACCGACCAGCTCGCCCGGCACCTGATCGCCCTGGGCGCCGGGCCCGAGAAGCGCATCGGCATCTCGCTCCCGCGCACCCCGGACCTGGTCGTCGCCGCCCTGGCCGTGCTCAAGACCGGCGCGGCGTACGTGCCCCTCGACCCGGAGTACCCGGCCGACCGGCTCCAGCACATGGAGGCGGACAGCGGAACCCACCTCACCGTCGACGCCTCGGTGATCACCGCGGCCCTGGCCGGCGCCTCCGGCCCGGTCGCGCATCCGCCGGTCACCCCGCAGAACGCGGCGTACGTCATCTACACCTCGGGCTCGACCGGACTGCCCAAGGGTGTCGTCATCCCGCACCACGCAATGAGCCGCCTGGTGGAATGGGCCACGACGCTGGGTGAAGACACCTTCGCCCACACCTTCTTCTCCACCAGCCTCAACTTCGACGTCTCCGTCTTCGAACTCTTCGGCACCCTCGCGAGCGGCGGCACGCTGGAGATCGCCCACAACATCCTGACCCTCACCGACCACCCCGCCTGGGACGGCACCCTCGTCTCCGCCGTTCCCTCCGCCTTCCAGGCCCTGGTCACCGACCCCACCACCCGACTCGGCCCGAAGCTCCTCGTCCTGGCCGGGGAGGCCTTCCCGACCACCCTCCTCACCCAGGCGCGCCGCGCCCTCCCCCGCACCACCGTCGCCAACATCTACGGCCCCACCGAGGCCACCGTCTACGCCACCGGCTGGTTCTCCCACGAGAACCCCGACCCCCACGGCACCACCGTCCCCATCGGCCGCCCCCTGGCGGGAAAGAGCGCCTACGTCCTGGACTCGACACTCAACCCGGTCCCGACCGGCGCCTGGGGCGAGCTGTACCTCGCGGGCAGCCTCGCCCGCGGCTACCACAACCAGCCCCACCTCACCGCACACCGCTTCGTCGCCCACCCCTACCAGCCCGGCCGGCGCCTCTACCGCACCGGCGACCTCGTCCGCCAGCACGTCGACGGCGCCTTGGAGTACGCCGGACGCAACGACCACCAGATCAAGATCCGCGGCCACCGCATCGAGACCGGCGAGATCGAGACCACCCTCCTCGCCCACCCCCGCCTCACCCACGCGGCCGTCGTCGCCCGCGAGGACCAGCCGGGCACCAAGTACCTGACGGCGTACCTCGTCACCACCGACCACCAGCAGGCCGACCCGGCCGACGTCCGGGCGCACCTCGCCCGCACCCTGCCCGACCACATGGTCCCGTCGGCCTTCGTCACCCTCGACGCCCTCCCCCTCAACGCGGCGGGCAAGCTGGACCGGAACGCCCTCCCGGCCCCCCGGTTCGAGGCGGCCGACCACGTCTACACCGCGCCCCGCACCGAGACCGAGCGGGTGCTGAGCGAGGTCTGGGCGGAGGTGCTGGGGCTGGGCCAGGTCGGGGTCGAGGACGACTTCTTCGACCTGGGCGGCGACTCCATCATCAGCCTCCAGGTGGTGTCGCGGGCGCGCCGCGCCGGGCTCGTCCTGACCTCCCGGGACGTCTTCCTCCACCCGACCATCACCGCCCTCGCGGCGGCGGTGGACGAGAACGGCCAGGTGGCGGACGACGGCGGCGCGCAGCAGGGCGCGGTCCTCGGCGCGGTGGCCCCCACGCCCGTACGGGAGTGGTTCTTCGCCACCCACCCGGTGGACCCCGGGCACTACACGATGTCCACCTCGTTCGCGCTGCCCGCCGGCACCGACCTCGGCGCGCTGCGGAGCGCCGTCGAGGCCCTGCTGGCCCAGCACGACGCGCTGCGCTCCACCTTCACCCGTACCGCGGAGGGCGGCTGGTCCGGGCGGATCGCCGCCGCGGTCGAGGTGGACGAGGTCTTCGCCGTGCACGACCTGCCCTTCGGCGCCCAGGAGGAGGCCGCATGGCTGGAGTTGGCGACCCGGACCAAGGCCGGGCTCGACCTGGAGCGGGGCCCGCTCCTGCGCGTCGTCGTCGGCAGGCCGGCGGCTCCGGCGGGGCCGGGGCAGCCGGAGCCGCCGCTGCGGCTGCTGGTCACCGCGCACCACCTGGTCATCGACGGGGTCTCCTGGCGGATCGTCCTCGGCGACCTGGCCGCCGCCTACGAGCAGGCCCTCTCGGTCGGCGCGACCGACCTGGGCCCGAAGTCCAGCTCCGTGCGGTACTGGGCCGAGCGGCTCGGGAACCACGTCCAGGAGGGCGGTTTCGCCGACCAGGTGGAGTACTGGCGGTCGGTGACGGAGGCGGCCGAGTTCGCCGTGCCGCTCGACACACCGGACGGCACCAACCTCGTCGCCGACCAGGCGGCGGTCCAGTCCCGTCTGGACGCCGACGAGACGCACGCGCTGCTCCACCAGGTGCCGGGCCGGTTCCGTACGCAGATCAACGACGTGCTGCTGGCCGCACTGGCCCGCACCCTGCGCGAGTGGACCGGGCACGACCGCGTGGCGGTCAACCTGGAGGGCCACGGCCGCGAGGAGCTCTTCGAGGACGTGGACCTGACCCGCACCGTCGGCTGGTTCACCTCGATCTACCCGGTCGCCCTCACCCTCCCCGAGCCGGGGGACGGCGGCGCGGACGCCGACTGGCCCGCCACCATGCGGTCGGTCAAGCGCCAGCTCCGCGCCGTACCGGAACGCGGTGTCGGCTACGGCGCCCTGCGGTACCTGAGCGGGGAGCTGGCCGGCGACCCCGATCCGCTGATCAGCTTCAACTACCTGGGCCAGTTCGGCGGCGGGTCCGGCGAGAGCGGGCTGCTCTCCACGGCGCTGCCGCCCGCCGGGCCGGAGCACGGGCTGCGGCAGGAGCGCAACCACCTGATCGACGTGGTCGCCGCCGTGGACGACGGGACGTTCGTCGTCACCTGGTACTACTCGGCCGCCGTCCACCGCGCCTCCACCGTCACCGCCCTCGCCGACGGCTTCACCGCCGCCCTGCGCGGCGTCTGCCAGGGCTGAGCCGGCCCGGCGGCACCGCCCGCCCCCGCCGGCCCACCGGCCTGGAGCGCACCGGCCCCACCGAAACGGGTGGGGCCGGTGCGCCCGGCCCCACCTCGACCATGTCTCACAGGGAGATTCCAGATGACCACGCCCTCGTCGCGGGAGAGCCGGATCAGCGCACTGCCGAAGGACCTGCAGGCGCTGCTGCGCGCCCGCATGTCCGGACAGGCGGTGGTCCCCGACGCGCAGGCCATCCGCCCCGCCGACCGCACCGGCGAGCTGCCCGCCTCGTTCGCCCAGCGGCGGCTGTGGTTCCTGGAGGAGTACAGCCCGGGCGGCGCCGAGTACAACTCCGGTCTGGCGCTGCGGATGACGGGCGCGCTGGACCTGGGGGCGCTGGAGCGGGCGGTGGCGTCGGTCGTGGCCCGGCACGAGGCGCTGCGGACCACGTTCGACGCGGTGGACGGGCGGGTCCTCCAGGTCGTCCACCCGGAGCAGGCGCTCCCGGTCGAGGCGGTGGAGCTTCCGGCGGGCGGTGACGTGGACCAGGTGCTGCGGGAGCGGCTGCTGACCCCGTTCGACCTCCGGCGGGGGCCGCTCCTGCGCGTGCTGGTGGTGCGGCTCGCCGCCGACCGGCACGTCCTGCTGCTCTCGATGCACCACATCATCAGCGACGGCCGCTCCCTGGACATCCTCACCGGCGAACTCGCCACCTGTTACGCCGCCGAACTACGCGGCGCAGCGGCGGAGTTGCCCGCGCTGCCGCTCCAGTACGCCGACTTCGCCGCCTGGCAGCACGACCGGCTCACCGACGCCGGGACGGCCGGCGGACTGGCGTACTGGAAGGAGAAGCTGGCCGGGCTGGAGCCGCTGGAGCTGCCGGCCGACCGGCCGCGTCCGGCGGTCCGCACCGGGGCGGGCGCGGTGCACACCTTCGCCGTCCCGGCGGCGACGGCGGCCGGGCTGGCCCGGGTCGGCCGGGAGCACGGCACCAGCCTCTTCATGCTGCTGACCGCCGCCACCCACCTGCTGCTCGGCCGCTACAGCGGACAGCGGGACGTGGCCCTGGGCACGGTCACCGCCGGGCGCGACCGCGCCGAGCTGGAGGAGCTGATCGGCTTCTTCGTCCACACCCTCGTGCTGCGCTCGCGGGTGGACGGCGCCACGACGGTCGGTGACTTCCTCGCGTCGACCAAGGCCACGGTGGTGGAGGCCTTCGACCACCAGGAGGTCCCCTTCGACCGCGTGGTGGACGCGGTCGCGCCGGACCGCGACCCCGGCCGGATGCCCCTCGTCCAGGCCATGGTGGTGCTCCAGGGCGCGACGGGCCCGGCCCCCGACTTCCCCGGCCTGCGCGTCGAGCCGCTGAGCGTCTCCCGCGACTCCCTCCCCTTCGACCTCATGTTCGAGTTCGAGGAGGCGGGGGCGGGCGGGGCGCTGGTGGGCGCCGTCGAGTACAGCACGGACCTGTACGACGCGGAGACGGTGGCGCGGATGGCCGGACACTGGCTGGAGCTGGCGGCGGGGCTGGCCGCCGGCGACGCCGACCGGCCGCTGGGCGCGCTTCCGATGCTGGGCCGCGCGGAACGTGACGAGGCGCTCGCCGCCGCCGAGGGCACCACGGTCGACGTACCGCCCACCTCCGTCCCCGCCGCCTTCGCGGCCCGGGTCGCGGAGACCCCGGACGCGGTAGCCCTCACCTGCGGCAGTCTGCGGCTGACCTACGCCGAGCTGGACGGGCGGGCCGAACGGCTGGCCCGCGCCCTGGCCGAGCGGGGCGTCACCGCCGAGTCCCGGGTCGGGCTGCTCCTGGAGCGCTCGGCGGACGTGGTCGTCGCCATGCTCGCCGTACTGAAGGCCGGAGGCGCCTACGTACCCCTGCACGCCGCCAACCCCGAGGAGCGCACGCGGGACATCCTCACCCGCAGCGGAACCGTCCTGGTCCTCACCGACCATGGCCGCGACCAGGCGACCGTCGCCGGGGTCCCCGCGCTACCGGTGGACGCCGAGCCCGGAACCGGAACCCGGCCCGCCGTTCCCGTGCACCGGGACGGGCTCGCGTACGTCATGTTCACCTCGGGCTCGACCGGCAAACCCAAGGGCGTCGCCGTCACCCACGCCGACATCACCGCCCTCGCCGCCGACACCCGCTGGCAGAACGGCGCCCACCGCCACCTCCTCTTCCACTCCCCCCACTCCTTCGACGCCGCCACCTACGAAATCTGGGCCGCCCTCCTCAACGGCCACACCCTCACCGTCGCCCAGGAGGAGATCAGCGCCCCCGTCGTCCGCCGCGCCGTGGCAGGCGGGGTCACGGCCGTCTTCCTCACCAAGGCCCTCTTCGACCTCCTCGCGGAAGAGGACCCCGGCTGCTTCGCCGGCCTGCACGAGGTCTGGACCGGCGGCGAAGCCGCCTCCCCCACCGCGATGACCCGCGTCCAGGAAACCAACCCCGACCTCACCCTCGTCCACGTCTACGGACCCACCGAGACCACCACCTTCGCCATCAGCGGCACACTCTCCCCCGCCGACACCCGGCGCACCCCGGTCCCGCTCGGCCTGCCGATGGACAACACCCAGGCCCACGTCCTAAACGCCTCCCTCACCCCGGCCCCGGCGGGCACCCCCGGCGAGCTCTACCTCGGCGGCACCGGCCTCGCCCGCGGCTACGACGGCCAACCCGCCCTCACCGCCACCCGGTTCGTGGCCGACCCCCACCACCCCGGCGCCCGCCTCTACCGCACCGGCGACCTCGTCACCCGACGCCCCGACGGCCGCATCCACTTCCTCGGCCGCACCGACACCCAGGTCAAGATCCGCGGCCACCGCATCGAACCGAGCGAGATCGAGACCACCCTCCTCGCCCACCCCCACGTCACCCACACCACGGTTCTCGCCCGCGCGTCCGCCTCCGGCGGCCGGCACCTCGTCGCCTACGTCGTCGCCACCCGTGACCTGCCCGAGGCCGACCTCCGCGCCCACCTCGCCGCCACGCTGCCGCAGTACATGGTCCCGAGCGCGTTCGTGCCGGTCGACGCGATCCCCCTCACCCCCAACGGCAAGATCGACCACCGCGCGCTCCCCACCCCCGGCCTCACCGCCGACACCCCGTACACCGCGCCCACCACCCCCACCGAGGAGACCCTCGCCCGCGTCTGGTCGGAGGTGCTGGGCGCCGAACGCGTCGGCGTGCACGACGACTTCTTCTCGCTGGGCGGCGACTCCATCACCAGCCTCCAGGTCGTCTCCCGCATCCGGGCGGCCTGCGAGGTGGAGCTGTCGCCGCGCGCCCTCTTCGAGCACCCGACCGTCGCGGGGCTCGCCGCCACCGTGGAGAGCGCCGCCGCGCCCGAGGCGGACGGGGCGGCCATCGCCCCGGCGCCGCGCAACGGCGACCTGCCGCTCTCCTTCGCGCAGGAACGGCTCTGGTTCCTGGAGGAGTTCGCCGGTTCCACCGTCGAGTACAACGTGGTGGACGCCCTGCGGCTGACCGGCGACCTCGACGTCACCGCGCTGCGCTCGGCGTTCACCGCCCTGGTCGCCCGGCACGAGGCGCTGCGCACCACCTTCGACTCGGTCGAGGGGCGCGGTGTGCAGGTCGTGCACGAGGCCGCCGACCACCAGGTGGAGTTCCGCACGGCCGAGGTGAGCGCGGGCCCGGACGGGGTGGAGGAGCTGGACGAGGCCGTACGCCGGGAGGCCGCCCGGCCGTTCGACCTGCGGACCGGGCCGCTGCTGCGGGTCCTGCTCCTGCGCAGGGCGGAGCACGAACACGTACTCGTCCTGGCGATGCACCACATCGTCACCGACGGCTGGTCCATGGGCGTCGTCACCCGCGAGCTCGCCGCTCTCTACGAGGCGGCCGTGGCGGGCCGGGAGGCGCGGCTGCCCGCTCTGCCCCTCCAGTACCCGGACTTCGCCGCCTGGCAGCGCGACCGCTCCGTGGCCGAGGACGAAATGGCGCACTGGACGCGGGCACTGGCCGGTCTGGAGCCGCTGGCCCTGCCCACCGACCGGCCACGCCCGGCCGTCCGCACCTCCGCCGGAGCCCTGCACACCTTCGAGGTGCCGGACGCGCTCGCGGGCCGCCTCCGCGCGGCCGGGCGGAGCGAGGGCGCGAGCCTGTTCATGACGCTGACGGCGGTGACGCAGCTGCTGCTCTCCCGGTGGACCGGGCAGCGCGACGTGGCCGTGGGCACCGCCGTCTCCGGGCGCGACCGCACCGAACTCGAAGGGCTGGTCGGCTTCTTCGTCAACACGCTGGTGCTCCGCTCGCGGGTGGACGAGACCCTGACGTTCCCCGGTCTCCTCGCCGGGGTGCGGGGCACGGTCCTGGACGCCTTCGCCCATCAGAGCGTGCCGTTCAGCCTGCTGGTGGACCGGCTCGCCCCCGACCGCGACACCAGCCGCACCCCGCTGGTGCAGGCCATGGTGAGCCTCCAGAACACCCCGGACGAGCAGCCGCTCGCCCTGCCGGGTCTGGAGGTGGCGCCGCTGGAGGTGGCGCGGGACACCGCGCAGTTCGACCTGACCTTCGGCTTCCGGGAGGAGGGGGCTGCGCTGCTGGCGGGGGTCGAGTACAACACCGACCTCTTCGACGCGGCCACCGTCGCCCGGCTCTCCCGCTGGTGGCTGCGGCTGGCCGAGGCGGCCCTCACCGCGCCGGGCACCCCGCTGCTCGCGGTGGCCGCCCTCCCCGACGAGGCGGACGGCACCCCGGCGGCGGCCATCGCGCCGGCCGAGGCGCCCGCGCTCTCCGCGCCCGCCCTCTTCGCCCGCCAGGTCGCGGCCGCCCCCGAGGCGACCGCCCTGCGCTGCTCCGACGGCACCCGGCTCACCTACCGCCAACTGGATGATCGCGCCGACCACCTGGCCCGACGCCTGGTCCGCGCGGGGGTCGGCGTGGAGTCGCGGGTGGCCCTGCTGCTGCCGCGCTCCGTCGACCACGTCGTCTCCGTGCTCGCGGTGCTCAAGGCCGGCGCGGCCTTCGTACCGGTCGACCCGTCCTACCCGGCCGACCGCACCGGCTACGTCCTCGCCGACTGCGGGGCACGGCTCCTCCTCACCCACCGGGCCCAGGCCGAGGCGCTGCGCGCGGCCGACCGCCTCCCGGACGCCGGCCAGCTCTCGGTCCTGCTCCTCGACGCCCCCGACGATCGGGGCGCGCCCGAGGCCGGAGCGCCCGCCCTGCCAGAAGTCCCGCTCACCGCGGGGGCGTACGTCATCTACACCTCCGGTTCGACCGGCCGCCCCAAGGGCGTGACCGTGACCCACGCCGGGCTCTGCGCGCTCGCCGCGACCCAGGCGGCCCGGCTCGGCGTAGGTGCGGGCTCGCGGGTCCTGCAGTTCGCCTCGCCCGGCTTCGACGCCTCCTGGTGGGAGCTGTCGATGGCGCTGCTCACCGGCGCGACCCTGGTGGTGGAGCCCCCCGAGCAGGGCGCGGCCACCACCGACTGGGGCGCCAGGCTCGGCCCGGTCGTGGCCGCCTCCGGCGTCACCCACGCGACCCTGCCGCCCGCCCTGGTGGCGGCGCTGGACCCGGCCGACCTGCCGCCCGTGCTGGTGGTGGCGGGCGAGGCGTGCCCGCCGGAGACCGTGGACCGGTACGCGCCGGGCCGCACGATGGTCAACGCGTACGGCCCGACCGAGACCTCCGTCTGCGCCACCATGAGCGCCCCACTCGCCCCCGGCCTCGGCGTCCCGCCCATCGGCACCCCGGTCACCGCCGCCGAGGCGCACGTCCTGGACGCCTGGCTGCGGCCGGTGCCGGTCGGCGTGCCGGGTGAGCTGTACGTCGCCGGGAGCGGCCTGGCGCGCGGCTACCTGGACCGGCCGGGGCTCACCTCGGGAGCGTTCGTCGCCGACCCGTTCGGCGACGGCGGCCGCCTGTACCGGACGGGCGACGTGGTCCGCCGCCGCGCCGACGGGGAGCTGGAGTACGTGGCCCGCGGCGACGACCAGCTCAAGGTGCGCGGGTTCCGCGTCGAGCCCCGCGAGATCGAGAGCGTCCTCGCCCTCCACGCCTCCGTCGCCCAGGTCGTGGTGGACGCCCGGCCCGCCGACGCCCCGGCCGACGGCGCCGCCCCCGGCTCGGCGCGGCTGGTGGCGTACGTCGTCCCGGCGGCGCCCGGCGCGGCCGACCCGGCCGTCCTGCGGGAGCACGCGGCGGCCGTGCTGCCCGAGTACATGGTCCCCTCGGCCTTCGTCCTGCTGGAGCGGCTGCCGCTCAACGCCCACGGCAAGACCGACCGGGCCGCGCTGCCCGCCCCGGCCGCGCCCGCCGACGGCGGGTACACCGCGCCCCGGCCCGGCGCGGAGGCGGTCCTCGCCGGGATCTGGGCGGAGGTGCTGGGCGTCGAACGCGTCGGCGCGCACGACAACTTCTTCGACCTGGGCGGCGACTCGATCCTCAGCATCCAGCTGGTCGCCAAGGCCCGCCGGGCCGGGATCGAGATCTCCTCGCGGGACGTCTTCGCCCGCCAGACCGTGGCGGCCCTGGCGGCCGTCGCCGCCGCCACCGAGGCGCCCGGCGTTGGCGCGGCGAAGGCCGTCCTGGCCGAGCAGGGCCGGGTGACCGGGCCGGTGGCGACCACCCCGATCCGCGAGTGGTTCTTCGCGCACCATCCGGTCGACCCCGACCACTTCGCCATGTCGATGGCGTTCGAGCTGCGCCCGGACACCGACCTCGCCCACCTGAGGTCGGCGGTCGGCGCCGTCCTGGACCACCACGACGCGCTGCGGACCAGCTTCGCGGCGCCCGGCCCCGAGGGCGCCGCCACCGCCGTGATCCTGCCGGAGGCCGACCTGGACGCGGTCTTCCAGCCGTACGACCTCTCCGGCGCCCCCGACCTCGACGCCGCCTGGCGCCAGGCCGCCTCCCGGGCCGCGGCCGGGCTCCGGCTCGCCGGGCCGCTGTTCCGCGTCGTCGTCGGCCTGCCCGGCGGCGGGCGGGCGCCCCGGGTCCAGTTCACCGCCCACCACCTGGTGGTCGACGGCGTCTCGTGGCGCGTCCTGCTCGCCGACGTGGAGAGCGCGTACCGGCAGGTGGCCGCCGGGCTCGCCCCCGACCTCGGCGAGAAGACCACCTCGGTGGCCCAGTGGGCCGACCGGCTGGCGGGCCGGGTCGCCGCGGGCGGCTTCGACGCGCAGGCGGCGTACTGGCGTACGGCCCTGGAGGGCGCGGCGACCGAGCTGCCGGTGGACACCCCCGGCGGCTCCCGGACCGTCGGCGAGGAGCGCACCCTGCTGGGCTCCCTCAGCGCCGATCGGACCGCCGCCCTGCTGCGCCGCGTCCCGGCCGTCCACCGCACCCGCACCGACGAGGTCCTGCTCACCGCGCTGGCCCGCACCCTGCGCGGCTGGACCGGGCGCGACCGGGTGGCGATCGCCCTGGAGGGCCACGGCCGCGAGGAACTCTTCGACGACGTCGACCTGACCCGCACCGTCGGCTGGTTCACCTCGCTCCACCCCTTCGCCCCCGCCCTGCCGCCGGGCGAGGGCTGGAAGGAGAGCGTGACCGCGGTCAAGGAGCAGCTCCGCGCCGTCCCCGACCGGGGTGTCGGCTTCGGCGCGCTGCGCCACCTCGGCCGGCCGGGCACGCCCGCCGACGCCGTACGGCAACTCCGCGACCCGCAGGTCTCGTTCAACTACCACGGCCAGTTCGACGTGGTCGCCCCCGCCGCCGGCGGGGAGGCCGCGCCGTCCGCCCGGGACGGGCTGTACGCCGCCGAGCTGCCCGACGCCGGAGGCGACCGGAGCGGCCGCGAGCGGCGCCACCACCTCCTCGACGTGGTCGGCGGCATCGAGGACGGCCGGCTCACCTTCGCCTGGACCTACTCGCCGGGCCTGCACCGCGAGGAGACGGTCCGGGCGCTGGCCGACCGGTTCTTCGCCGAGCTGGAGGAGTTCGTGGCGCACTGCGCCACCCCGGAGGCGGGCGGCTGCTCCCCCTCGGACTTCCCCCTGGTCGCCCTCGGCCAGGGTGAGGTGGACCGGCTGGCGGGCGACGGGCGGAACGTCGCCGACATCTGCCCGCTGACCCCCCTCCAGGCGGGCATGCTCTTCCACACCCTGGACGGTCCGGGCACCGGGGCGTACCTGGAGCAGTTCGCCTGCGTCCTCGACGGGGTGAGTGACACCGGCGCCCTGGCCCGGGCCTGGCAGCGGGTGGTGGAGCGGTCGGACGCGCTGCGGAGTTCGGTCGCCTGGGAGGCGGCCGACGGGCCGGTGCGGATCGTGCACCGCGAGGTCACGCTGCCGCTGGCGGTCGAGGACTGGCGAAGCCGCACCGAGGACGAGCGGGCGGCCGCGGTGGCCGACGCGCTCGCCGAGGAGCGGCGGCGCGGCCTGGACCTCGCCTCGGCACCGCTCTCCCGGGTGCTGCTGGCCCGGCTCCCCGGCGACCGCGTCCAGGTCGTCTGGACCTTCCACCACCTGCTGCTCGACGGCTGGAGCAGCGCCGCGCTCCTCACCGACGTGATCGCCGAGTACGCGGCCCTCACCACCGGCGGACCGGGCGCGCCCGCGCGCGGCCCGTTCCGCGACTACCTCGGCTGGCTGGCCGGGCGCGACCACGCCGAGGGCCGGGCCTACTGGCGCGAGCGGCTGGCCGGCTTCACCGAGCCGGTGGCCCTGCCCACCGACCGCCCCGCCCCGCCGACGCACCGGGGCCGCTCCACGGCCCGCGTCGAGGTGCCGCTCACCCCGGCCGCCGCCACCCGCGCGACCGCCTTCGCCCGGCGCCACCGCGTCACCCCCAACGCCCTGGTCCAGGGCGCCTGGTCGCTGCTGCTCGCCCACCACGGCGGCGGCCGGGACGTGGTCTTCGGGGCGACGGTCTCCGGCCGTCCAGCCGAACTGCCCGGCGCCGAGGAGATCCTCGGCCTCTTCATCAACACCCTGCCGGTGCGCGTCGACACCGACCCCGCCCTGCGGATCGGCGACTGGCTCACCGCGATCCAGCGGCACGCCTCCGACGCGGGCCCGCACGAGTACGTGGCCCTGCGCGACATCGCCACCGAACTCCCCTCGGGCACCCCGCTCTTCGACACCCTCCTCGTCTTCGAGAACTACCCGGTCGACGCGGACGGCGCCGCCCGCCACGGCGTCGCACTCCGCGACGTCCAGGCCGTCGAGGCCACCAACTACCCGCTCACCCTGATCGCGGGCGCCGCCGCCGGTGGCGGCACGTCGGCCGGTGACGGCCAGGGCTCCGGCCTGAGCATGACCCTCGCCTACGACCCCGCCCTCTTCGACGCCGCCACCGCCGACCGCCTCGCCGCCGACCTGGCCCGCCTGATCGAGGAGGTCTGCGCCGACCCGGACCGCACGCTGGGTGCCGTCCCGGCGGTCTCCGCCGCAGAGGCGGGCGAGGCGCGGCGGCGCGGCACCGGCCCGGCCGCCGTACCCCCCGTCGCGCTCGGCACCTGGTTCGCCCGGCGCGCCGCGGCCCACCCCGACGCGCTCGCCGTCTCGGCGGGCGGCACGCAGCTGTCGTACGCCGAGGTGGACGCCGACGCCGACCGGCTGGCCCGGCTCCTGCTCGGGCGCGGTGTCGGCGCCGAGACGCGGGTGGCGGTGCTGCTGCCGAAGTCGGCCGCGTGGGCGACCGCCGTCCTCGCCGTGGTCCGCGCGGGCGGCGTCCACGTCCCGGTCGACCCGGCATGGCCCGCCGAGCGCCTGGCCTACGTCCTCGCCGACTGCGGCGCGGCCCTGCTGCTGACCGACGCCGCCCACGCCGGGGCCCACCGCGCCGACGGCCCGCCCCTGCTCGTCCTGGACGACCCGGCGGTCCGCGGCGAGCTGGCCCACCTGCCGCCCGGGCCTCCCGAGGTGGCCGTACCGGCGTCCTCGGCCGCCTACGTCATCTACACCTCGGGCTCCACCGGCCGCCCGAAGGGCGTCGTCGTCCCGCACACCGGCCTGACCTCGCTGGCCCGCTCCCTGACCGGCGCGGGCGGCGCGTCGGCCGACGCCTCCGCCCGAATCCTCCAGCTCGCCTCCCCCGGCTTCGACGCCTCCGTCCTCGAACTCCTGCTGGCCTTCGGCAGCGGCGGCACCCTCGTCCTCCCGTCCCAGGAAGGCCCGTTGGCCGGTGAGGAGCTGGCCCGGGTGGTGGAGGAGGAGCGCGTCACGCACGCCCTCGTCCCGCCGACCGTCCTCGCCAGCGTCCCGCCCGGCCGGATGCCGGGCCTGCGCACCCTGTTCACCGGCGGCGAGGCGTGCGGCCCGGAGCTGGTCCGCCAGTGGTCCACCGACCGCACCCTGGTCAACGCCTACGGACCCACCGAGACCACCGTGGTCGCCGCGATGAGCGGCCGCCTCCCCGTCCCCGCGGCGGGCGACGCCACGCCCCCGCCCATCGGCGCCCCGGTGACCGGCGCCGCCGTCTCCGTCCTCGACGCCCGGCTCCGCCCGGCCCCGGTCGGCGTCCCCGGCGAGCTGTACGTCGCCGGCGCCGTCCTGGCCCGCGGCTACCTCGGCCGGCCTGCCCTGACCGGCGCCCGCTTCGTCGCGGACCCGGCGGGCGGCGGGGGACGCCTGTACCGCACCGGCGACCTCGTCCGGTGGCGCGCCGACGGCGGGCTGGAGTACGTCGGCCGCGCCGACGACCAGGTCAAGATCCGCGGCCTGCGCATCGAACTGGGTGAGATCGAGGCGGCCCTCACCCGCCACGAGGCGGTCCGCCAGGCCGCCGTGACCGTCCGCGAGGACCGCCCCGGCACCCGGCGCATCGTCGCCTACGTGGTCCCCGCACCCGGCGCCGAGCCGCCGTCGGCCGACGCGCTGAGGGAGTTCGCGGGCGCCTCCCTCCCCGCGTACATGCTCCCCGCCGCCTTCGTCACCCTCGCCGGCCTCCCGGTCAACGCCAGCGGCAAGACCGACCGGCGCGCCCTGCCCGCCCCCGACGACGACGGTGCCCTGGCCGGCGCCTACGTGGCGCCCCGCACCGAGACCGAGCGGACGCTCTGCCGGATCTGGTCGGAGGTGCTGGGCGTCGAGCGGGTCGGCGTGCACGACAGCTTCTTCGCTCTCGGCGGCGACTCGATCCTCTCCATCCAGGTGGTCTCGCGTGCCCGGCGCGCGGGCCTGCACATGTACACCCGGGACGTCTTCGTCGGCCAGACCGTGGCGGGCCTGGCCGAGGAGGCCGACGCGGCCCGCGCGGCCGACGCCCCGGCCGGGGAGGAGTCCGAGGCGGGTCCGCTGCCGCCCGTACCGGTCGCCGAGTGGTTCTTCGCCACCCACCCCCAGGCCCCCGCCCACTTCGACATGACGATGTCCTTCACCCTCGCCCCCGACACCGACGCCTCGGCCCTCCGCGGCGCGATCGGCGCCCTCCTCGAACGCCACGGCATGCTCCGCGCCGTCTACGCGCCCGACGCCGCCTCCGGCCGCTGGACGGGCCGCGTCCTCCCCTCCCTCGACCCCGACGCCGTCCTCACCGTCCACGACCTCACCTCCGCCGCCGATCCCGAAGCGGCCTGGGAGGCCCTCCTCACCGAGACCCAGGCGGGCTTCCGTCTCGACTCGGGCCCGCTCTTCCGCGTCCTGTACGGCACCCGGGGAGCCTCCCGGGCCCCCTGGCTGAGCCTGGTCGCCCACCACCTCGTCATCGACGGCGTCTCCTGGCGCGTCCTCCTGGACGACCTGGAGGCCGCCTACGCCCTGGCCGCCGCCGGTGCCGAACCGGCGGTGCCCCGGGAGCGGACCTCGTCCGTCCGCCAGTGGGCCGAGCTGCTGGCCGCCCGGGTCGCCGAAGGCGGCTTCGACGACCAGCTCGACCACTGGCACGCGGCCACCGAGGCGGCCGCGCTGCCGCTCCCCGTCGACCACCCCGGCGCCCCCAACACCGGCGCCGAACTGACCGGCGCCGCCGAGACCCTCTCCGCCGACCACACCCACGCCCTGCTGAACCTCGCCCCAGGCCGCCACCGCACCCAGATCAACGACATCCTCCTCGCCGCCCTCGCCCGCGTCCTCGCCGACTGGACCGGCCGCCCCCGCACCGCCATCGCCATGGAGAGCCACGGCCGCGAGGACCTCTTCGACACCATCGACCTCTCCGGCACCGTCGGCTGGTTCACCGCCATCCACCCGGTCGTTCTGGAGGCCCCCGCGGCCACCGACTGGCCCACCACCATCCGCGCGGTGAAGCGCCAGCTCCGCACCATCCCCGACCACGGCGTCGGCTACACCGCCCTGCGCCACCTCTCCGCCCCCGACTCCCCCGCCCGGACCCTCCTCGCGGCCCCCGCCCCCCGACTCAGCTTCAACTACCTCGGCCGCCTCGACCTCACCGGCTCCGCCCCCGACACGGGTCTCCTCCGCACCGAACTCGATCTACCCGGCCGAGACTTCGCCCTCACCGAAACCCGTCCCCACCTCATCGACATAGCCGCCCTGGTCCAGAACGGCCGCCTGACCACCACCTGGTCCTACTCCGCGGCGATGTACGACACCTCCACGATCACCACCCTGGCAAGGGCCTACGTCCGGTCCCTGGAGGAGATCGCGGCCGGCTGCCTCACCGGCTGACCCGACCGACGCCGAGGTCAGGGCACCGACACCCCGGGGCCCTTCTCGGAGTCGCCCGGACGGAAGGTCTCGGCGCGCTCCAGAAGGGCGTGGCGCAGGGCGACCCGGTCGTCGAAGGGGCGCGAGCCGCTGCGGGAGGTCTGCTGCTGGTCCGCGCCGCGTCCGGCGACCACCACGACGTCGCCGGGGCGGGCGGCGGCCACGGCCACGAAGATCGCGGTCCGCCGGTCGGGTTCCACGTGGACCGCGGCCCGCCCGCCGCGGAGGGCGCCGGCCGCGACGGCGTCGCGCAGTTCCGCGGGGTCCTCGCTGTGGGCGCTCTCGTCGGTGACGATCACGAGGTCGGCGCCGTGGGCGGCGGTGGCGCCGAGTGCGGCCCGCTTTCGGGGGTCGCGTTCGCCGGTCGCGCCCAGGACCACGATCACGCGGCCGTCGGCGAGCGAACGGAGGAAGGGCAGGAGCCGGCCCTGGCCGCCGGTGTTGTGGGCGAAGTCCACGAAGGCCAGGAAGGGCTGTCCGGTGTCGACGCGCTCCAGCCGCCCGGGGATCGAGGCGAGGTTCTCGATGCCGCGCAGGGCCGCCGTCACGTCCACGCCGCCTGCCGACAACGCCGCGGCCGCCGCCACCGCGTTGTCGGCCTGATGGGCGCCGAGCAGCCGCAGCCTCACCTCCTGGTCGACACCTGGACCGCGAAGGCGGAAGCGGGTGCCGTCGGCGTCCGCGGAGATGACGCGGGCGCTCCAGTCGGCCGGCTCCGAGCCCATGGTGAAGGTGGTCAGGGGGCAACGCGTCTCGGCGGCCAGGCGGCGTCCGTGGGCGTCGCCGATGTTGACCACGGCATGGGCGCACCGGTCCGGCCTGAACAGGGATGCCTTGGCGGCGTAGTACTGCTCCAGGTCCCCGTGCAGGTCCAGGTGGTCGGGACTGAGGTTGGTGAAGACGGCGACCCGGAAGCGGGTGCCGTCCACCCGCGCGAGCTCCAGGGCATGGCTGGAGACCTCCAGCACCAGGTCGGTGCCGCCCGACTGGCGTGTACCGGCGAGCAGGCGCTGGACGGCCGGCGCCTCGGCCGTGGTGCGTACGGCTGTCCGGCCGGCTCGGCCCGGTACGCGTGTCTCCAGGCTGCCGGCCAGCCCGACGCGGCGGCCGGCGGCCTCCAGGCCGGCGGCGACCAGGTGCGTGGTGCTGGTCTTGCCGTTGGTCCCCGTGATCCCGTACACGGACAGGGCGTGTGACGGGTCGCCGTAGAGGCGGGCGCTCAGGGGGCCGAGCACCCGGCGGGGGTGGTCGACGACCAGGGAGGGCAGACGGGGGTCGGGGCGGTCGCTGAGCAGCGCGACGGCCCCGGCTCCGGCGGCCCGGTCGGCGTAGTCGGCCCCGTGCCGGAGCCGTCCGGGCAGGCCGGCGAAGAGGTCGCCGGGGACGACGTCGGCGCTGTCCAGCGTGACCCCGTGCACCCGGACCCGCCCGTCCCCGGGCCGGGCGATCAGCCGGGCCTCGGCGGCCAGGCCGCGCAGGACGGCCAGGAGCTCGTCCAGGCACAGCGGTACCGCGGGTGGACGGTCCTCCCGCGGATGAGCACTGGCCATCGTCCACCTCCACGTTCCGGGCGCGGCCACCGGCGGTACGCGTTGCCGGACGCATGGTGCGCACCGGCCTCCGAGCCGTGGCGGCCCGGCCGGGGGCCCGCACCGCCCCGACAGAAGATAACCAAAAGCCCCTGGGGTA
>NZ_JBHXJE010000039.1:23992-44805 GCF_042723275.1 Streptomyces sp. NPDC058373
GGCCTCCGAGCCGTTCCGGCGGGTCTGGCGGGGGGTCGGGCACGGAGAGAGGTAACCGATCGGCCGAGGAGTGAAACCCCGGCCCGGACCGCCACACCGGTCCGGGCCGGAGCTCCGGCCCGGGCGCCGGAGCCATGCCCGCGTCGGTGGAGTGCGAGGTCCCCGTCGGCTCGACATGCGCGCGGGCCCGGGTCGGGCGACTGTGGAGGCAGAGCCGGTGGCGCCGTCGGCGTCGTCCCGTACGGATCCTGAGGAGTCTCCCGATGGCGGAACGCAAGACCGTCCTGCGCAGCATGCACGATCTGGGGCTGGCGGCGTGGTTCGGCGGCTCCCTGATGGGCGCCGTCGGTCTGAACGGCGCGGCTCGGTGCGAGGGCGGTACGCGACGGGACGCCGCTCGGATCGCGAGCGCCGGCTGGGCGAGGTGGACGCCGGTCAGCGCCGCGGCGATCGCGGTGCATCTGGTGGGCAGCACCGGCCTCCTGACCGCCAACGCCGCCCGCGTCGCCACGCAGAAGGGCGTCGCCGCGTCCACGCTCACCAAGACGGCACTCACCGGCGCCGCTCTGGCCGCCGCCGCGTACAGCCGCGTTCTGGGCAAGAAGGTCGAGCTCGCCTCGTCGGACAGTCCCGAAGGCGTGGAGAAGGCCGCGGGGCATCCCCTCGACATCACGAAAGCGCAGCGCGAACTCGCCTGGGTCCAGTGGGCGGTCCCGGCGCTCACCGGTGGTCTGGTCGTCCTCAACTGCCTGCACGGCGAACAGCAGCGTCCCGCCGAGCAACTGCGGGGAATGGTTCGGCGCGCCGGGTCCATGACGCCGTGGTCCGGGATGCGCTGACCGGTGGCGCCCTCCTGCCCAGAACCCGAGATCCCGCGGACAGGGCCTAAGCGTTCGCCCCCGCCGCCTTCGCCTCCTTCTCCGGGACGGCCCTGTCCTCCGCCGCGTCGCCGGCCTCCGCGGAGCCGGCCTCTTCGGGGTGACCCCCCACGGCCCCGGCAGCCGGGCCGTCCGCGCGTTCCGCGTGCCACAGCAGCAGCGCGGCGAGTCCGCCTCCGAGCAGGACGGCCACGGCTCCGAAGAGCTGGCTGGTCTCCAGTCCGGAGGCGAAGCCGTCGGCGACGGCCTGGCGTTCGGCGGCGCTGTCGGCGTCCGCCAGGACGCTGGGCAGGGAGGCGGCGCCGGCCGCTCCCGGGACGAGGGCGGCGAAGCGGGAGTTGAGGACGGCGCCGAGGGTGGCGACACCGAGCCCGTTGCCGAACTCGCCGAGGGTGCCGTTGACGGCGGCGCCGACCCCCGCCTGCTCGCGCGGGATCGCGCTCATCAGCGCGTTGGCCATGGCGGGCGTGGCGAGGGCGATGCCGATACCCATGACGATCAGGCCGGTCAGCATCCCGGTGTACGAGGCCCCGCCGAGCAGCGCGATCGCGGCGAGCCCGGCGGAGAGCAGGGTCATGCCGATGCCGATCGTCAGCGGCGTCCCGAGCTTGGGCAGCAGCCGCGCTCCGATGCCGACGAGGTTGAGGACGACCACGGTCACCGCGAGCGGCGCGATCCGCAGCCCCGCCTCCAGCGGCCCGTAACCCAGGACGAACTGGAGGTGCTGGGTGAGCAGGAAGAGCGAGCCGCCCATGCCGAAGGCGATCAGCACCGCGCCCGCCACCGCGCCGACGAACCGCCGGTCGCGGAAGAAGCGCATGTCGAGCATCGGGTGCGGGGTCCGCAGCTCCCAGAGGACGAAGGAGGTGAGCACCGCGAGACCGACCGCCCCGGAGGCCGCGACATGCCCCGACGCCCAGCCGTGCTCGGGCCCGGAGATGATCGCGTAGACCACGCCGGTCATACCGACGGTGGAGAGCAGCGCGCCCAGCAGGTCCGGGCGTTCGCCGTGCCGGCTCTTCGACTCGGGGACGAGGGCGATCACCGCGACCAGGCCCAGCACGGCGACGGGGATGTTGATCAGGAAGATGGCGCCCCACCAGTAGTGGTCGAGGATGAGGCCGCCGACCAGCGGGCCGACCGCGACGCCCAGCGCGTTGACCGTGGCCCACAGCCCGATGGCCCGGACCCGCTCCTGGTCGTCGAAGATCTGCACGACGACGGCGAGGGTGGTGGTGATCAGCAGCGCGCCGCCGACCCCCATGCCCGCGCGGGCGGCGATGAGCTGGGCCGAGGACTGGGCGAGCCCGGCGACCAGCGAGCCGACACCGAACACGGCGAGGCCCACGACCAGCATCTTCTTGCGGCCGTACCGGTCGGCGGAGCTGCCCGCCGTGAGCAGCAGGCCCGACTGCACCAGCGAGTACGCGTTGATCATCCACTGGATGTCGGAGGTCGAGGCGTCCAGCTCCCGGGTGAGGGAGGGGATCGCGACGTTCAGCACCGTGTTGTCGAGCAGCACCGTCAACTGGGCCAGGCAGATGACGCCGAGGATGAGCCAGCGCTGCGGATGGCCCGTTGGGGCTGTGTCGGCGTCAGTGGTCGTGGCCGCCATGGGTTCCTGCCCTTCGTTCACTTCTCGTCCTGACGGGGGGACCGTCGTGTCGGCAGGACCGGTGAAGGGGCCACGGCCGCCGCACTCACGGCATTGGCTCACACTCAAGGACCGTCCGAGAGCCGGACAAGAAGTTTCCGCACTGCCCGAATCCCGGAACGCGGCCCGGCCCCGGACGCCGAACAGCCCCGTACCGGGCCACGTTCCGGTACGGGGCTGCTCTCCGCCGACGGGGCCGGCGCGGGCGCGGGACGGGTCAGGCGCGCATCGCGGTGCGCAGGGTCCCGACGTCGAGTTGTTCGGTCTCGTCGTGCGCGGTCAGGTCGATGACGTGGCCGATCTCGTCGCCGCGGCCGCCGTGCGCCTCGCGCTCCGGGGCGGCGGCGTCGGCCTGGTCGTCCTCGGCGTCGGCGGCGTCCTCGTCCGCCCCGCCGGTCGCAGCCGGGGACGGAGCCGGGGACGGCTCGCGGCTGTGGCGGAGCTGGCCGGCCTGGCCGCCCACCACACCCAGCGGCGCGGAACCGGGGCGGACGGTGTCCTGCCGGTGGGCGGCGAGGGCCTCCTCACCGACCACGTCGGCGAGGTCTTCGTGCTCCAGCGCCTCGGCGGGCGGGGCCCCGGCGGTGCCGAAGAAGTCGAAGCCGCCGATGGCGCGGGGCGCCCGGGCGCGGGCCGGGTCGACGACGGTCGCGGCGACGGGCACCGAGGGGCGCCCGGTCCCGATGGTGCCGGCGACCGGTCCGTACGCAGGGGTCTGCGGGGCGGCCGCCCGGGGCTTCCCCGCTGCCGGGTCCCCCTCCGCGGTGGTGGACGGCGGAACCTGACCGCGTGCCAGCCGCTCCAGCGCGGCACCGGCCTGCCGGAACAACTCCGGGGTGGGTTGGCGCGGCACCTGGTGGGAGCCGTGCGCGGCGGCCGGGGGGTACCCGGGGGCGGTGACGGGCGCGAGGCCCGTGGCCTGGTCCGCCGGTACCGCCGTGGGGGCGGCGGGCAGGGCGCGGGCCGGGGTGGCCGCATCGATGGCGAGCCTGCGGCGGCCTTCGAGGGCGCTGGCCCGCTCTGTCTCGGCGTTGGCGTAGCGGCGCAGCAGGGCGGCGTGCTCGTTGCGCAGGCCGGCGATCTCGGTGCGCTTGGCCCGGATCTTCTGCTCCAGCTTGGTGCGCAGCTCCCTGGACTCCTCCAGGTCGGCCTCCAGCTCGGCGACGCGCTCCTCGTGGCGCCACTCGGCTCCGGCCCGCGAACGGGTCAGCTCGGCGACCCGCTTACCCGCCTCGCGGTCCCAGCGCCGCATGAGGACGGCGCTGACCACGGCGGCGAGCGCGGCGGCGGCCACCAGCAGCCTCAGCACCGGCGGATCGGGGAAGAACCAGGCCAGTGCGGCGCAGGCCAGGGCGAGCGCGGCGAGGACCGTCGGCGGCAGCAGCCGGTGCAGCGGTGGGGAATGGCGATGACGTCCACGTGGCATGGCCAGAAACTTACCGCGCGTAGGCGCGCGAATGGAGCCCCGCCCGGAAATCTCCTCCGCTGGTACGACGAGTTGTCCGACGCCCTCCGCCTCTGCCGCCACCGTGCCCGCGCCGGAAACTCCCGGCCCCCCAAGGCACCCGACTCCGCCGGCCACCCGAATTGCCCCGCGGACATACGCCGAGACCACTCGGTGATCCGGGGATCCGCGGAAGACCCGTGCGCGGGAAGAGGAACACCGACCGCGATTTCAAGATCATTTACGGCCGAGCGCACACCCTTTTCCGAAGGTGGCGTCCGGCGCCGGACGCCACCTCGAAATGCACCGGACCCCGGTGCTCCGGACCCGGGCTCGCGGTCCAGACTCGCAGCCCAGGCCCGCGCCTGGGTCAGGAGACCAGCAGACCCTTCTCCTTGAGGTAGGCCCCGGCCACGTCGGCCTCCTTCTGGCGCTCCTCGTCCACCTGGCGGTTGAGCTCGGCGAGCTCCTCGGTGGTGAGGGTCTTGGTGAGCTTGCCGAGGATGTCGGCTATCTCCTTGTCCCCGGCGTCCTTGGTGTGGACGACCGGGAGGACGTTGTCGGCGTTCTGGAGCTTCTTGTCGTCCTCCAGCAGCACCAGGCCGTAGCTGGCGAGGGTGGCGTCGGTGGTGGTGGTCAGCACCAGCTGGTCGGTGCCGTTCTTCACCGCCTGCTTGGCCTGCGGCGTGCCGACACCCTTCGGGTCGATACCGGTCACGTCGATGCCGTACGTCTTCTTCAGACCGGGCGCGCAGAACGGGCGGGTCTCGCATTCGTCGCCCGCGGCGATCTTGACCTTCTCGCCGGACTTCCCGAGATCCGAAAGCGTCTTCAGCTTGTGCTTCTCGGCGAATTTCTCGCTCACCGCGAAGGCGTTCTGGTCGACGGCCTCGCCGGGCGGCAGGACGGTGAGTCCCTTCGGCTCGGCGAACTTCCTCAACTCGGCCACGGTGGCGTCGACATCGCTGGAGGCGACCGGTTCGGCGTCGGGCCCGTTCTCCTCCAGGTTGAAGAATTCGGTGAGCGTCGCCGCGTATTCGGGAACGATGTCGATCGCGCCCTTCTGCAGCTCCTTGGCGTAGACCTCGCGGTTCTGCACGGTCTTGACGTCCGTCTCGTATCCGCCGTCGCGGAGGATCTGCGCGTACAGCTCGCCGAGGACCTTGGCCTCGGTGAAGCGGGCGGCGCCGACGACGAGCGAGCCCTTGCCGCCCCCGCCCGAACCGGCCTTGTCCGGCTTCCCCTGGTCCTCCAGGCTCTCCCCGCCGCAGGCGGCGAGCGAGACGGCGAGCGCGGCCACGGCGAGCGCGGCTCCGGACTTCCTGCCGAACCGCGAGGTCCGTCGCATGTTGCTGTTCAAGGGTCAACCACCATTCGTCAGATCAGGGCAAGGCGGAGCAAGGCACGTCGGTCGGCGTCGCACGGGGTGCGGTGAGGTGCGATGCGGTGCGGTCACGTCGTGTCGCGTCATGGGCGCCCGATCAGGGCGAGGCGTCGGCGGGGGCGGCCTGGCGCGCGGCGCCGGAGGCCGCGGGCGCGGAGCGGCCCGGTCCGCCCTCGGCCGCCGTCCGCGACGCCTTCCCCACGCCCCGGTCGGGCGCCGTCAGCCGGGTGACCAGGACGAGGACCGCCTCGACCAGCACCGCCAGCAGGGCGACGAGGAAGGCCCCGGCTATCACCTGCGGAGTGTTGCTGAGGCCGAACCCGGCGGTGATGATCCGGCCGAGCCCGCCCTCCCCGGCCATCGCGGCGAGCGTGGCGGTGGCGACGACCTGGACCCCGGCGGTGCGCAGCCCGGTCATCAGCAGCGGCTGGGCCAGCGGCAGTTCCACCCGGCGGAAGAGCTGCCAGTCGCTCATCCCCATGCCCCGCGCGGCCTCCACCACGGGCCGGTCGACCTCGCGCATGCCGAGGTAGGCGTTGGTCAGCAGCGGCGGCACCGCGAAGAGCACCAGGGCTATCAGCGTCGGCACACCCTCGTGCGCGCCGAGCGGCGTGAGGGAGAGCAGGATCAGCACGGCGAGGGTGGGGACGGCGCGGCCGACGTTGGAGATGTTGACGGCGAGGGTGCCGCCCTTGCCGAGGTGGCCGAGCCAGAGGGCGAGCGGGAGCGCGATGAGGCAGGCGATCGCCAGACAGACACCGCTGTAGTAGAGGTGCTCGCCGAGGCGGTTCCACACGCCCTTCTCGCCCTGCCAGTGGGCGGCGGTGGTGAGCCAGGTCCAGGCGCCGATGAGGTCGTTCACGGAGTCGGTGCCGCCTTCCTCGCGGGGGGCGCGGCCGGCCGGGGGGCGGCGGCGCCGAGGCGCGTCCAGGGGGTGCAGAGCCGTTGCAGGCCGAGGAGGAGCAGGTCGGCGGTGATCGCCAGGACCACGCAGAGCACCGAGGCGGTGAGCACCTGGGCGCGGAAGTCGGTGTCGAGGCCGTCGAGGATGAGGGAGCCGAGGCCGCCGTAGTCCACGATCGCGCCGACCGTGGTGAGGGCGACGGTGGAGACGGTGGTGATGCGCACCCCGGCGAGGAGCGCGGGCAGCGCGAGGGGCACCTCGACCTCCCAGAGCAGCCGCCACGGCCCGTACCCCATGCCGGTGGCCGCCTCGCGGGCCTCCTCGGGGACGGCGTCGAGCCCCGCGAGGGTGTTCCGCACCAGGATCGTCAGCGAGTACAGCACCAGCCCGGTGACCACCAGCGCGGCCGAGAGCCCGAAGAGCGGGAGCAGCAGCGAGAACATGGCGAGCGAGGGGACCGTGTAGAAGAGCGTGGTCACCGCGAGGACCGGGGCCGCGAAGGCGCGCCTGCGATGGGCGAGGACCGCCAGCGGGAAGGCGATCAGCACGCCGATGACGACGGCGGCCACGGTGATCCCGATGTGCTGGAGGGTCGCGTCGGCCAGGTCCTGGCCGCGCGTGCGGAGGTACTCACCGCAGACCCAGTCGTTCGCCACCAGGCAGTTCTCTGCGCTCACCTCGCCCGCCTCCCCCGCGTCCCGCCGTTCACACCCCTGTCCGGTGGCCGGGCGCCACCGGGCGGCCCTTCCGGACAGGGCCGCCGAAACCGCCGGGAACCCACCCTTACCGAACAGGTGTCCACGACTGTCTGCGACCCTAACGCCGGGCACCGACAATCGCCGGGGTTCGCCCTTTTCCGGGGTAGACCTGCAACACAGCCTTCACACGCCCACCATCCACCGCCACCACAATGGGGACGCATGATCCGGTTCGAGCAGGTCAGCAAGGTGTACGCGGACGGGACCACCGCGGTCGACGACCTCACCTTCGAGGTCGCCGCGGGGGAGCTCGTCACGCTGGTCGGCCCCTCGGGGTGCGGCAAGACGACCACGATGAAGATGGTCAACCGGCTCATCGAGCCGACCTCCGGCCGGATACTCCTGGACGGCGAGGACATATCCGCCGCCGACCCGGTCCAGCTGCGCCGCCGCATCGGCTACGTCATCCAGCAGGTCGGCCTCTTCCCGCACAAGACGGTGCTGGAGAACACCGCGACCGTCCCGCACCTGCTCGGCTGGAAGCGCGAGGCGGCCCGCGCCCGCGCCGCCGAGCTGCTGGAGCTGGTCGGCCTCGACCCGGCCACGCACGGCGCCCGCTACCCGGAGCAGCTCTCCGGCGGCCAGCGCCAGCGCGTCGGCGTGGCCCGCGCGCTCGCCGCCGACCCGCCGGTGCTGCTGATGGACGAGCCGTTCGGCGCCGTCGACCCGGTGGTCCGCGAGCACCTCCAGAACGAGTTCCTGAAGCTCCAGGCCGAGGTCGACAAGACCGTGCTCTTCGTCACCCACGACATCGAGGAGGCGGTCCGCCTCGGCGACCGCATCGCCGTGTACGGCCACGGCCGCATCGAGCAGTTCGACACCCCGGCCACCGTCCTCGGTGCCCCCGCCACCCCGTACGTCGCGGACTTCGTCGGCGCCGACCGGGGGCTGAAGCGGCTCTCGGTCACCCCGATCGAGCTCGGCGACCTGGAGCAGCCGCCCGTCGTCCACCTCGACGACCCGCTGGCCGCCGCCGGGGCACGGCTGCGCGCCGAGGGCGCCCGGTGGGCGGTGGTGCTGGACGGCGAGGACAAGCTGCACGGCTGGATCTCGGCCGCCCTCGCCGAGCGCTCCGAGGGGACCGTCGGCGAGCAGGCCCGCCGGATGGAGGCGTGGCTGCCGGTCGGCGCGCCCCTCAAGCAGGCCTTCGCGACGATGCTCCAGCACGACGCCGGGTGGATCGCCGTCCTCGACCCTGCGGCCGGTCACCGCTTCCTCGGCGTCCTCACCCCCGCCGCCCTCCACGAGGCGCTGCGCCGCTCCACGGCCGCCGACTCCCGCGCCGTGCCGCGCCAGGCCGTCTCCCTGGAGACCGTGCACGCCGTCTGACCCGGGCCCGCCCGCGCCCCCTGGAGTGCGAGCCGCGTCACGGCGTGTGGCGGTACCTCCCGGTTCCAGGGGGTCCGTGGGGTGGTGGGCCCCGGGCACGCCTCTAGGCTGGAGGCATGAGTACGTCGTTTGGGCGCGGGCGCGTCGCAGGGCTTCCGGAGTGGGACCGCTGCGCGGTGATGGGCGTGGTCAACGTGACCCCGGACTCGTTCTCCGACGGCGGACGCTGGTTCGACACCGAACGGGCGGTCAAGCACGGCCTCGACCTGGTGGTGCACGGCGCCGACCTGATCGACGTCGGCGGCGAGTCCACCCGTCCCGGCGCGCCCCGGGTGGACGAGGCCGAGGAGCTGCGCCGGGTGGTGCCCGTGGTGCGGGCGCTGGCCGCCGAGGGGCTGGTGATCTCGGTGGACACGATGCGCGCCGCCGTCGCCGAGCAGTCGCTGGCCGCCGGAGCCCGCTTGGTCAACGACGTGAGCGGCGGTCTCGCCGACCCCGCGATGATCCCCGCGGTGGCGGCCGCCGGGGCGCCGTTCGTGGTGATGCACTGGCGCGGCTTCAGCGACGCGATGAACAGCCGCGCCGTCTACACCGACGTGGTCGGCGAGGTCACCGACGAGCTGCGGGAGCGGATCGACGCGGCGATCGCGGGCGGCATCGCCCCCGACCGGATCATCGTCGACCCGGGCCTCGGCTTCGCCAAACAGGCCCCGCACGACCTGGCGCTCGTCGCCCACCTGGACCGGTTGCGGGCCCTCGGCCACCCGCTGCTGGTCGCCGCCTCCCGCAAACGCTTCCTCGGCCGGGTGCTGGCCGGACCCGACGGCACCCCGCCGCCCGCCCGCGAGCGGGACGCGGCCACCGCCGCCGTCTCCGCGCTCTCCGCGCAGGCCGGCGCCTGGGCCCTCCGCGTCCACGACGTCCGGCCGACCGCCGACGCCGTACGCGTCGCCCGGGCGGTCGAGTCCGCCCGCTGACCGGCGGCCCGCTCCACCCCCGCAGCCTTTCCCCCCGCGCGCCCCTCGCGCGCCCCCGACGAACGGAGCCCGGTGACCCCCACCGAGATCGAGCAGGTCGAGCGTGCCAACGCCGAGTACTACGACATCGTGGAACGCGGGGACTACGCGGAGCTGGCCGCGCTATGGCTGGACGAGGAGGCCCTCTCCTGCGTGCATCCCGGCTGGCCGGTCCTCAGCGGCCGGGGCGAGGTGCTCCGCTCGTACGCCGTGATCATGGCGAACACCGACTACATCCAGTTCATCCTGACCGACGTGCACACCTCGCTGCTGGGCGCGACGGCGATCGTGACCTGTACGGAGAACATCCTCAGCGGCGGGCCGCCGCCGGAGGACGGTGAGCTGGGGCCGCTGGTGGGGCAGCTCGTGGTGGCCACCAACGTCTTCCGGCGCACCACCGAGGGGTGGAAGCTCTGGTCCCACCACGCCTCGCCGGTCCTCGCCGAGCTGGAGGGGGAGGACGGGGACGAGGACGACGGGCCGGGCGAGGAATCCCCCGCCTGACGGCGGGCTGATCCGCGGGCGTTCTGGGTAGGGGCCCCTCCGCCGTCCCCGCCCGGGGGCGTTCGCCGTCCCCGCGGGGCCGGGGCGGGTCCGGCCGCGCCGGGTCATGTGTGGTTCCCCCGCTCTTCCGCAGGCTGTTCCCACCCCGTGGGCGCTCGGCGCCGGGGGCCACGGGTAGCCTCGGCTGAGGCCGGTGGGCGGGACCGCACGCGCGCACCGCCCGCCGACAACGACGAGAGCAGGAGTGATTCGCGTGGATCGTGTCGCGCTGCGCGGCCTCAAGGGCCGAGGGCACCACGGTGTCTTTCCCAAGGAGCGCGAGGAGGGCCAGACCTTCATCGTCGATCTCGTCCTGGGTCTGGACACCCGGCCGGCGGCCGAAGGCGACGACCTCACCAAGACCGTGCACTACGGCATCGTCGCCGAGGAGGTCGTGGCCGTGGTCGAGGGCGAGCCGGTGAACCTCATCGAGACGCTGGCCGAGCGCATCGCCCGGACCTGCCTGAAGACCGACGCGGTCCAGGAGGTCGAGGTCACCGTCCACAAGCCGGACGCCCCGATCACCGTCCCGTTCGACGACGTGACCGTCACCATCACCCGGAGCCGTGTATGAACCCGCAGAACAGCAGCGACCCGACCGTGCAGCCGGTCCCGGCCTCCGTCGTCGAGCAGGTGGACGCCGCCGACGTGACCCTGTCCAACCCGAAGACCGCGGTGATCTCCCTCGGCAGCAACCTCGGCAACCGCCTGGAGACCCTCCAGGGCGCGGTCGACGCGCTGGAGGACACCCCCGGCCTGCGGGTCAAAGCCGTCTCCCCGGTCTACGAGACGGAGCCGTGGGGCGTCGAGCAGGGCTCCCAGCCCTCGTACTTCAACGCGGTCGCGGTGATCCGCACGACGCTGCCCCCCGGCTCCCTGCTGGAGCGGGCGCAGGCGGTCGAGGAGGCGTTCCACCGGGTCCGCGACGAGCGCTGGGGCCCGCGCACCCTCGACGTCGACATCGTCACCTACGCCGACGTCGTCTCGGCCGACCCGGAGCTCACCCTCCCCCACCCGCACGCCCACGAGCGGGCCTTCGTCCTCGCCCCCTGGCACGACGTGGACCCCGAGGCGCAGCTCCCGGACCACGGCTCGGTGGACGAGCTGCTCTCGGGGCTGGCCGGGGACGGCCTGACCCGCCGCGAGGACCTGGAACTCCGACTCCCCGAGTAGACGTTGCCCTGGTGGACCGGCTGGGCGTCCGCCCGGCACCCGGGGCAAGCTGGAAGCAGGGCCCGTCCCGCCTCCGGCGCACCGAAACGACTGCCGGGACTCCGGCCGGCCGCCCGCAGTGACGTCACGGGAGCCGCCCGGGACGACGGCGAAAGGACCTCACCTCCGTGAAGCAGCTCCGCATCAGGACGCTGGTCGGCCTGCTCGTGGTCGCCGCCGTACTGTCCTGGGCGGGTGCCCGGCTCTGGGACGCCTTCGGCACCCTGCCCGCGGTCCCGCTGTTCGCGCCCGTCGTGCTGGCGGCGATCGCCGCCGTGCTGCTGGCGACGGCGCTGGCGTTCCGCTCACGGCTCCGCGCGCAGCGGGAGCGCCGCCCCGACGCCAAGGGCGTCGACCCGCTGGTGGCCGCCCGCGCCCTGGTCTTCGGGCAGGCGAGTGCCCTGGTGGCGTCGCTGGTCGCCGGGTTGTACGGCGGTGTGGCCGTCTTCCTCCTCGGGTACCTGGAGGTCCCGGCCCGCGCCGACCAGGCGCTCTACGCGGGCGCCTCGCTGGTCGCGGGCATCGGCGTGATCGCCGCCGGGCTCTTCCTGGAGCGGGTCTGCAAGCTCCCCGAGGACGGCGACGACGACACCCCGGGCACGGCGCCCACCGTGTGACCCCGGCCCCTTGCGCACGAGAGGCCGGGCGCCCCCTGCGCAGGGGGCGCCCGGCCTTCGTACGTGCTGTCCGCCCGGTCAGCGGGCCATGATCAGGCTCATCGCCTCGTTGCGGGTGGCCGCGTCGCGGAGCTGGCCGCGGACCGCCGAGGTGATGGTCTTCGCGCCGGGCTTGCGGACCCCGCGCATCGTCATGCACATGTGCTCGCACTCGACGACGACGATGACGCCGCGCGGCTCCAGGATCTCCATCAGGGAGTCGGCGATCTGCGTGGTCAGCCGCTCCTGGACCTGCGGGCGGCGGGCGTAGACGTCGACCAGGCGGGCCAGCTTGGAGAGCCCGGTGATCTTGCCGTCGGCCGAGGGGATGTAGCCGACGTGGGCGACGCCGACGAACGGCACCAGGTGGTGCTCGCAGCTGCTCTGCACCTCGATGTCCTTGACCAGCACCATCTCGTCGTGGCCCAGGTCGAAGGTGGTGGTCAGCACGTCCTCGGGCTTCTGCCACAGCCCGGCGAATATCTCGCGGTACGCCCGTGCCACCCGTGCCGGGGTCTCGCGCAGGCCCTCGCGGTCCGGATCCTCACCGACGGCGAGGAGCAGCTCGCGCACGGCGTGCTCGGCGCGCTTCTCGTCGAACTCACCGATCGAGCCCACGCCGTCCAGCCTCACCGGGTCGGTCATCTCTGCCTCGTTCCTGTGCGAATTACGCGTGTCACCTGCGGGCATACGAAACGGCCGCGCTCCCCAGGCTAGAACCTGGGGAGCGCGGCCCGCATTCCAACCCCTGGCCCGCCGCTCGGCGGGCGTGGGGGCCGTCACGCGTCGGTCAGTCCTCGGGACGCTCCTCGGGGGAGGCCGGCGGCTTCGTCAGGTCCGGGGAGGAGCCGTTCGAAGGGCCGGCGCCGAGGGCGGCCGTGGAGCCGTTGGCGCCGTTGGTGAGGCTGAGCTCCTTGGGCGAGAGCACCGGCGGCCGCGTCGAGGGCGTACGCCGGGTGGAGCCGGTCCACGCCGGGCGGGCCGGGCGCTTGACGATCGGGGCGAAGATCTCGGCGATCTCCTCCTTGCCGAGCGTCTCCCTCTCCAGGAGCTCGAGGACCAGGTTGTCCAGGACGTCGCGGTTCTCGACCAGGATCTCCCAGGCCTCGTTGTGCGCCGTCTCGATGAGCTTCTTGACCTCCTCGTCGACGAGCGCCGCGACCTCCTCGGAGTAGTCGCGCTGGTGCGTCATGTCCCGGCCGAGGAAGGGCTCGGTGTTGTCGCCGCCGAACTTGATGGCGCCGAGCCGCTCGGTCATGCCGTACTGGGTGACCATCGCGCGGGCCGTACCGGTGGCCTTCTCGATGTCGTTGGCGGCGCCGGTGGTCGGATCGTGGAAGACCAGTTCCTCGGCGGCCCGCCCGCCCAGCATGTAGGCGAGCTGGTCGAGCATCTCGTTGCGCGTGGTGGAGTACTTGTCCTCCTCCGGGAGCACCATCGTGTAACCGAGGGCGCGGCCGCGGGAGAGGATCGTGATCTTGTGGACCGGGTCGGAGTTGGGTGAGGCCGCCGCGACCAGGGCGTGTCCGCCCTCGTGGTACGCGGTGATCTTCTTCTCCTTGTCGGACATGATCCGGGTCCGCTTCTGCGGGCCCGCCACCACGCGGTCGATCGCCTCGTCCAGCATGTGGTTGTCGATCAGCTTCTGGTCGCTGCGGGCGGTCAGGAGCGCGGCCTCGTTCAGCACGTTGGCCAGGTCTGCGCCGGTGAAGCCGGGGGTGCGGCGGGCGACGGCCGAGAGGTCGACGTCCGGGGTGACCGGCTTGCCCTTCACATGGACCTTGAGGATCTCCAGGCGGCCCTGCATGTCG
The DNA here is from genome assembly GCF_042723275.1 of Streptomyces sp. NPDC058373. NCBI lineage: Bacteria > Bacillati > Actinomycetota > Actinomycetes > Kitasatosporales > Streptomycetaceae > Streptomyces > Streptomyces sp. NPDC058373. The sequence goes on from NZ_JBHXJE010000039.1 coordinate 37,582, forward strand.
GGCCGGTCCACGGCGATCTGCCGGTCGAAGCGGCCCGGGCGCAGCAGCGCCGGGTCGAGGATGTCCGGACGGTTGGTGGCGGCGATGAGGATCACACCGCCCTGCACGTCGAAGCCGTCCATCTCGACCAGGAGCTGGTTGAGGGTCTGCTCGCGCTCGTCGTGACCGCCGCCCATGCCGGCGCCGCGGTGGCGGCCGACGGCGTCGATCTCGTCGACGAAGACGATCGCCGGGGCGTTCGCCTTGGCCTGCTCGAAGAGGTCGCGGACGCGGGAGGCGCCCACACCGACGAACATCTCGACGAAGTCGGAGCCGGAGATCGAGTAGAACGGCACGCCCGCCTCGCCCGCGACGGCGCGGGCCAGCAGGGTCTTGCCCGTACCGGGCGGGCCGTAGAGCAGCACGCCCTTGGGGATCTTGGCGCCGACGGCCTGGAACTTGGCCGGCTCCTGGAGGAACTCCTTGATCTCGTGGAGCTCCTCGACGGCCTCGTCCGAACCCGCCACGTCCGAGAAGGTCGTCTTCGGGGTGTCCTTGGTGATCAGCTTGGCCTTGGACTTCCCGAACTGCATGACGCGGGAGCCGCCGCCCTGCATCTGGTTCATCAGGAAGAGGAAGACCAGGACGATCAGGACGAAGGGCAGCAGCGAGAGCAGAATGCTGAGGAACGGGCTCTGCTTAGAGGGCGAGACCGTGTAGCCCTCGGGGATGCTCTTGTCCTCGTAGCCCACCTGGAGCTTCTGGGCGAGGTCGAAGCCCATGTCGCCGATGTAGCTGGCCTGGATCTTCGAACTGCCGTCGATCTTCTGGCCGTCCTTGAGATCGACCTTGATCATCTGGTCGTCACCGGTGGTGAGACTGGCCGACTGTACTTTCTTGTCGTTGATCGCCTGGACGACCTGGCCGGTGTCGACCGTCTTGTGCCCGCCGGACGAACCGACGACCTGCATCAACACGACCACGGCGAGGACGGCCAGCACGATCCACATGACGGGCCCACGGAAGTATCGCTTCACGTCCATCCATACGGAGCGGTGCCGCCCCGTCCCTCCTGCCATCGCGAGATTGATAAAGGCTGTACTTGGGAGTGCTGTGCGGAGTGCTCTGCGGGTGAGAGTCCTCCGCGTGCTCCACGGCTCGGCCACGTGCCCGCGTCCGACACTCCCGGGACCGCGGTGATCCGCGTCTCCAGGAGCCGTGCGCCGTAGAACAGTTCTGACGATTGTTCTTCGGACGGTACCTCAGCATTGTCACCCGCAGCCGCAGGGGACGGCCCGGAAACCGTCTTCCCCTCTCCAACGGCGCGCGGCACGCGAGGGTTCCCCCGCCGCCCCGCGTCCGTACGGCCCGCGGGCCGGTGTGCCGGGGGCGGGCCCCCGGCCGGGGAGCGGCCGGGTGTCAGCCGCCGTAGACGTGCGGGGCGAGGGTGCCGACGAAGGGCAGGTTGCGGTACTTCTCGGCGAAGTCCAGGCCGTACCCGACGACGAACTCGTTGGGGATGTCGAAGCCGACCCACTCGACGTCGATGGCGACCTTGGCCGCCTCGGGCTTGCGCAGCAGCGTGCAGACCTTCAGGGAGGCCGGGCCGCGCGAGCCGAGGTTGGAGATCAGCCAGGACAGGGTGAGACCGGAGTCGATGATGTCCTCGACGATCAGGACGTGCTTGTCCTGGATGTCGGTGTCGAGGTCCTTGAGGATGCGGACCACGCCGGAGGACTGGGTGCCCGCGCCGTAGGAGGAGACCGCCATCCAGTCCATGGTCACGGGGGTGGAGAGCGTCCGGGCCAGGTCGGCCATGACCATGACGGCGCCCTTGAGGACGCCGACGATGAGCAGGTCCTTGCCCGCGTACTCCTGGTCGATCTGCTCCGCCAGCTCCACCAGCTTGGCGTCGATCTCTTCCTTGGTCAGCAGCACCGACTGGAGGTCGGAGCCCATGTCTTTCGCGTCCACCCGCACATCACTTTCGTCGTCGGCCGCGGCCCCGGGGAGGTGCTCCCGGGCCGACGGCCGTCGTCCGAGCCGGCGTCCGAACCCTGCGGTCGGCGTCAGCCTTGCCGGAGGACAAGTCTGCCACCCTGCCGCCGGGCCTCCACTTTGCCCGGAAGGTTGATGGCCCGCTGACCCCGCCAGCCGGTGATGAGGCGGTCCACCTCCTCGACGTGCCGGGCGAACAGGGAGCCTCCCGGAGCCCCCACGGCGACCAGCGCCCGGCGCAGGATGCGGCGGCGTACGGCGGCGGGCAGGGCGTGGAGCCGGGCGCAGTCCAGCTCGCCGCTCTCGTCGCGGACGGCGGCCTCCTCGCGGGCGGCCCAGGCGTCCAGGGCGTCGGCGTCGTCGCGGGAGAGCTGGGCTGTGCGGGCGAGCGCCTCGACCACGCCCTTGCCGAGCGCCTTCTCCAGCGCGGGCAGCCCTTCGTGGCGCAGCCGGGAGCGGGTGTAGGCGGGGTCGGCGTTGTGCGGGTCGTCCCAGACGGGCAGGGACTGGGCCAGGCAGGCCGTGCGGGCGGTCTGCCGGTCCAGCTGGAGGAAGGGTCTGCGGTAGCGCCCGGAGTGCCCGGAGACGGCGGCCATGCCGGAGAGCGAGCGGATGCCGGAGCCGCGGGCGAGGCCCAGCAGGACGGTCTCGGCCTGGTCGTCGCGGGTGTGGCCGAGGAGGACGGCGGCGGCGCCGAGCCGCTCGGCGGCCTCGTCCAGGGCGGCGTAGCGGGCGTCCCTGGCGGCGGCCTCGGGGCCGACCCGGCGGGCACCGCCGGTGTAGGGGGCGCCGTGCGCGGTCCGGTCGGAGGCGGCGGCGACGCGGACGGCGGCGGCCTCCACCGGGTCGAGGCCGAGGGCGGTGAGCCGGGCGACGACGTCGGCGGCGCGGGCGTCCGAGCCGTACTGCAGGCCGTGGTCGACGGTGATGCCGCCGGCGCGGATGCCGAGGCGGGGGGCTTCGAAGGCGAGGGCGGAGGCGAGCGCCATCGAGTCGGCGCCGCCGGAGCAGGCGACCAGCACGAGCGGGCCCGGGGGGAGCGCGGCGGTGCCCGGGGCCTCGCCGGGGGCCGGGGCCTGGGCGGACGCGCCTGAGCCGGCGCGGGCGCGGATCTGGCGGGCGCGGCCCGCGCGGGTGGCGCGGCCCACCCGTTCGAGGAGTTCGGCGCGGGGCGGGCGGCCCGGCTGCTCCTGGAGGGCGGGGTCGGCGGGGCGGCCGGCCCCGGCGTGGTGCTCGGTGAGGATGTCGTTCAGGACGCGGCGGACCGCGAGGCGTATCGCCGCGACCGCTGGATGGGGACCCATGTCCGGTTCCCTTCATGAAGTTTTCGGGGGCGTGGCTCAGTTGCCGTCACTCAGGGTGCGTAGATGGTGACAGAAGCCGAGCATGACCCGAGCATCGCACGCCCGTGAGCCACCTCACGGTCCCTCGGACGGGTGATTGCGGGGGCGTACGCCTGCCGTCCGCCCGCGCCGGGTCACAATTCGGGGCCGCGGTGCACCCGTGCGACCCAGTCCGCGGGTTTGGTGATCTCAGCCGGCGTCGGGAGGGTGTTGGGGGAGGTCCAGACCCGGTTGAAGCCCTCCATGCCGACCTCGTCCACGACGGCGCGGACGAACCGCTCGCCGTCGCGGTACTGACGGAGCTTGGCGTCGAGGCCCAGGAGCTTGCGCAGGATCTGGTCGAGGCGGTTGGCGCCGGCGGCGCGGCGGCGCTGGAACTTCTCGCGGATCTCCACGACGGAGGGGACGATCTGCGGGCCGACGCCGTCCATCACGTAGTCGGCGTGGCCCTCCAGCAGGGACATAACGGCGGTGACGCGGGCCAGGATCTCGCGCTGGGCCGGGGTCTGGACGAGGTCGACCAGGCTGCGGCCGTCGGCGTCCTTGCCCGGGGCGTCCGGGGCGGACCCGGCGGCGTCCGTGCCGGAGCGCGCGCCGGACTCGGAGCCGGCCGCGGGGTCCGCACTCTCCGCGGTGTCGCCACGGCGGCCGCCGGTGAAGGCCTGGACGGCGTCGGAGAGGCGCTCCAGCAGGGTCCCGGCGTCGACGTCGGTCTCGGCGAGGAACGCCTGGATCTCCGCCTCCAGGTGGTCCCGGAGCCAGGGCACGGCGGTGAACTGGGTGCGGTGGGTCTCCTCGTGCAGGCAGACCCAGAGCCGGAAGTCGTGCGGGTCGACGCCGAGCTCGCGCTCGACGTGGACGATGTTCGGCGCCACCAGGAGCAGGCGGCCGCCGCCGTCCGGGGCGCCGGGCAGCTCCCGGGTGGCCGGGGCGAACGTCTCGTACTGCCCGAGGACGCGGGAGGAGAGGAAGGAGAGCAGGACGCCGAGCTCCACGCCGGTGACCTTGCCGCCGACGGCCCCGGCGATCATGCCCCCCGGACCGTTGCCCCGGCGGGAGCGCATCTTCGTCATGAGGGGCTTGAGCAGCGAGCGGAAGCCCGCGACATTGGCCTCGATCCAGCCGGGCCGGTCGACCACCAGGACGGGGGTGTCGTGCCCCTCGGCCGTGGTCATCCCGGTGAAGGCGCGCACGTGCTCCTCGGCTGCCGCGGCGTGCCCGCGCAGTTCGGCGACGACCTCGCGGGCCTCCTCGCGTCCGATCTCCGGGCCCGGGCGCGCGAGCCTGCTCGCGGTCGCGACCGCGAGCTTCCAGTCGACCATCTCCACACCACCGATGCTCGTCATGTGTCAACCGTACGTGCTCAGGGGGCCTGGCGGCCCCCGGTGGAACAGGTCGAGCCCTGGCTGGGCTTCTGTGTCCCGCGCGCCGGACGGGGGGTGCCCTCAAGCGCCGGGCCGGCTGGTGAAGGGTGTCCTCAAACGCCGGACGGGCTTGAAAGATGTCCTCAAGCGCCGGACGGGCTGGATTTGCGCCGGTCCGATGCACCTCAGCCCCTCCGAGCCCCACCCCAGCCCGGCCGGCGCTGCAGGGGGCGGGGTGGGTCAGGGGCAGCCGCAGGTTGCGAGTGTGGTGGCGAGGCGGTCCAGGGTGGCCTGGGCGGTGGTGGGGTCGGTGGTGGCGCCGGCGAGGAAGGAGAAGGCGAGGAGGCGGCCGTCGGCGTCGACGACGGTCCCGGCGAGGCTGTTGACCCCGGTCAGGGTGCCGGTCTTGGCGCGGACGACACCGGTCCCGTCGGCCGACTCCTCGGACTCGTACCGCCCCGCCAGCGTCCCGCTGAAACCGGCCACGGGCAGCCCGGTGAGGACGGGCCGGAGTTCGGGGTGGTCGGTGTGGGCCGCCCGGGCGAGCAGCGAGGTCAGCAGGCGGGGGGTGACGCGGCCGGCCCGGTCGAGTCCGCTGCCGTCGGCGAAGCGCGTCCCGGCCAGCGGGACGCCGAGCCGGTCGAGGGCGCGGCGCGTCTCGCGTTCGGCGGTGGCGAAGTCGGCCTTCTTGCCCGCGGCGAGGGCGGTCTGCCGGGCCAGGGCCTCGGCGATGTCGTTGTCGGAGTGGGTCAGCATCCGCTCGACCAGGGCCGACAGGGGCGCCGAGCGGACGTCGGCCAGCTCCTCGGCCCGGTCGGAGGCGGTGGCCGGGCGCGGGGCGCCCTCGACCTTGACGCCCCGGTCGGCGAGGAACCCGGCGAAGGCGTCGGCGGCGTCGGGTGCGGGTTTCGCGGTGCGCGGCGCCGGGCCGCTGCGGGAGTCGTCGAGGCGGCCCTCGTCGGCCATCAGGGCGCTGACGGGCGCGATGTTCTCGTTGGGCCCGATGGGGTGCACGGCGGGCCCGCCGTAGGCGGAGGTGTCGTAGGAGAGCCGGACCGTCCGGGCGTCACGTTTCTTCAGGGCGGCGGCGGTGCGGTCGGCGAGGGTGCGCAGGGAGGCGTTGCCGTCGGCCTCGGCGCGCGCGGTGAGCGTCGGGTCGCCGCCGCCGACCAGGACGATCTCCTCGGGCGGGGCCCCGTCCTCGTAGCCCGGGGCGGGTTCGGCGACCACGGTGGTGCGGATGCGGTGGTCGGGGCCGAGGACGCTGAGGGCGGCGGCGCCGGTGGCGATCTTGACGGTGGAGGCGGGGACCATGGCGGCCTTGGCCGTGCGCCCGTAGACCTCCTTGCCGGTCGCCGCGTCGACCACGGAGGCCGCGGCGCCCGGCCCGAGCCCGTCGGCCTTCAACAGCGGCTCCAGGGCGGCCTTGAGGGCGGCCGTGGCCGGCAGCGGGGCCTGCCCGGCCGCCGCCTCCCGCGCGCCCTCGCCGGAGCGGGGGCCGAGGCCGCCCGCGTCGAGCGGGGCGAGGACGTCGGGCGCCTCGGGCGTGACGGGGTCGGAACCGACGGGGAGCGGACGCCCGGCCACCGTACGGTGATCCGCGTCACCCACGCCCGTACCGGGGGCGGCCCGGCGGCTCTCGGCCGTACGCTGACCGCCGGAGTCCCAGGGACCGGCGGCGGCCGCGGCCGCGCTCGCCAGGGCCAGGCCGGCCACGGCGGCTGCCGCCGTGAACTGCCAGGTCTTGAGCTGCCACCCACCGCGCCCGGACACCCCGCACCAGCCCCTTTCGCGATCACACACCTGCGTGAGGGACACTTAACCACTGCGTCTTGCCGCGAGCATGGCAGCCCGTCTGCCCGGGGGAGGACCGCAGATCACTCGTTGTATGAGCATGGAGGAGCCACCGGTGGAGTTCGACGTCACGATCGAGATTCCGAAGGGTTCGCGGAACAAGTACGAGGTCGACCACGAGACCGGCCGGATCCGCCTGGACCGTCGCCTCTTCACCTCGACCAGCTACCCGGCGGACTACGGCTTCGTCGAGGACACCCTCGGCGAGGACGGCGACCCGCTGGACGCGCTGGTCCTGCTGGACGACCCGACCTTCCCGGGCTGCCTCATCTCCTGCCGCGTCATCGGCATGTTCCGCATGACCGACGAGGCCGGCGGCGACGACAAGCTGCTCTGCGTCCCCGCGGGCGACCCCCGGGTCGACCACCTCAAGGACATCCAGGACGTCTCGGAGTTCGACCGCCTGGAGATCCAGCACTTCTTCGAGGTCTACAAGGACCTGGAGCCCGGCAAGTCCGTCGAGGGCGCCGACTGGGTCGGCCGCGCCGAGGCCGAGGCCGAGATCGAGCGCTCGTACCAGCGGGCCAAGGAAGCCGGTCACTGAGCCACGCGAGGGCCGCGTGAGCGGCCCGTCGCGGGGCGGGGGGCGCCCGTGCGAGCGGGGGAGGGGGCGCCCCGGGGCGGGTGGGCGCCCGCCGCGGCCCCGGCCGCGCCCCCAATGGCCCCGGGCCGGCCCGAGCCCCCGG
>NZ_JBHXJE010000039.1:44815-63635 GCF_042723275.1 Streptomyces sp. NPDC058373
TCCGGGGGGCCTTGGTCTGGGGTTCTGTGCGCCCGGGGGGGGGGGGGGGGGGGGGGGGGGGGGGGGGGGGGGGGCACTGGCGGGGGGGGTCGGGCGCCGCCCGTCGCCGTGTGGACGCCGTCCGCGCCCCGGGACGCGCCGCATATGCCCCGGGCCGCTCGCGACCGCCCGGGTGACGGGACGGCAGGCGGGCGCGGTCGCGGGTTTCGCGGGGCCGGGCCAAGGTAGGAGGCCCGTGGGTGCGCACCGCGTCGTGGTGCGCATACTGGGCATCACGGACACACCGCAGGGGTGGTGAGCCGGTCCGGGCAGGACGCGAGGAGCGAGGCGGAGCAGGTGACGGAGGACGCGGACGACCGCAAGCCGCAGTCGGACGAGGCACGCAGCGCGTTCTCCCCTCCCCAGGGGGTCCCGCAGTCGCAGGTCGCCGAGAACGAGTCGCAGATCACCTCGGAGTTCGCCCTCCCCGAGGGGCTGGCGGCGCCGCCCGCCAGCGAGGACGCCGAGCGTTCGGCGTTCACCCCGCCCGCCACCTACGACGCCCGTAGCGCGCCCCCCGCCTTCACGCCCGCGCAGGGCATACCGATGGTGCGGCTGGCCAAGAACAGCCCCTGGCAGGACCGGATGCGGGCGATGATCCGGCTGCCCGTCGCCGAGCGCCCGGCGCCCGACCTCACCCAGAAGACCGACGACTCCGGTCCGGCCGTCCCCCGCGTCCTCGACCTGACGCTGCGTATCGGCGAGCTGCTGCTGGCCGGGGGCGAGGGCGCCGAGGACGTCGAGGCGGCGATGTTCGCGGTGAGCCGGAGCTACGGCCTGGACCGCTGCGAGCCGAACGTCACCTTCACCCTGCTCTCCATCTCGTACCAGCCCTCGCTGGTCGACGACCCGCTGACGGCCTCGCGGACGGTGCGGCGGCGCGGGACGGACTACACGCGGCTCGCGGCGGTCTTCCGGCTGGTGGACGACATCAGCTCGGACGACACCGAGGTGTCGCTGGAGGAGGCGTACCGGCGGCTGGCCGAGATCCGCAGGAACCGGCACCCGTTCGACACCTGGGCGCTGACCCTGGCGGCCGGGCTGCTGGCCGGTGGCGCCTCGATGCTGGTCGGCGGCGGACCGCCGGTCTTCGTGGCGGCGGCGCTCGGCGCCATCCTCGGTGACCGGATGGCGTGGATCTTCGCCGGACGCGGCCTGCCGGAGTTCTACCAGTTCGCGGTGGCGGCGATGCCGCCCGCCGCGATAGGGATCGCCCTGCAGCTCACCCAGGTGGAGGTACGCGCCTCCGCGGTCATCACCGGTGGCCTCTTCGCGCTGCTGCCCGGACGGGCACTCGTCGCCGGCGTGCAGGACGGCCTGACCGGCTACTACATCACCGCCGCCGCCCGCCTGCTGGAGGTCATGTACCTCTTCGTCGGCATCGTGGTCGGCGTCCTGGTGATGCTGTACGTGGGCGTGCAGCTCGGGGCGCAGCTCGAGCCCCGGGAGGCGCTGCTCTCGGTGGAGCGGCCGCCCCTCCAGATCATCGCGGCGATGGCGCTGACCCTGGCCTTCGCCGTCCTGCTCCAGCAGGAGCGCTCGACGGTGCTGCTGGTGACGCTCAACGGCGGCGTGGCCTGGACGGTCTACGGCGCGATGCACTTCGCCGGGAACATCTCCCCGGTCGCCTCGACCGCGGTCGCCGCCGGTCTCGTCGGCCTCTTCGGCCAGTTGCTCTCGCGCATCCAGTTCGCCTCGGCGCTGCCGTACGTGACGGCGGCGATCGGGCCGCTGCTGCCCGGTTCGGCGACGTACTACGGGCTGCTCGGCATCGTCCAGGGCGACGTCAACACCGGGCTCTCCTCGCTGAGCACCGCGATCGCGCTGGCGATGGCGATCGCCATCGGGGTGAACCTCGGTGGCGAGACGGCCCGGCTCTTCCTGCGGGTGCCCGGCGGCCCCGAGGCGGCCACCCGTCGCGCGGCCAAGCGGACGCGCGGCTTCTGATCCGGCGGGCGGCGGGTCAGCGCTTGGCGTGGCGGCCGCGCTGCGGCGGCGCGGGGGGCGGCGTGGGGCCGGCGCCCGGCCCGGCCGCGGCGGCGCGCCTGCTCTCGCCGCGGGCCTTGACGAACTCGATGACGATCGGCACGACCGAGACGAGCACGATCAGGATCAGCATGGCCTCGATGTTCTCGCGGACGAACTCGATCCGGCCGAGCCACGAGCCGAGCAGTGTCACCCCGGCGCCCCAGAGGATGCCGCCGATGATGTTGAAGGTGATGAACGAGCGGTACCGCATGGAGCTGACGCCCGCGATGATCGGCGTGAAGGTCCGCACGATCGGCACGAAGCGGGCCAGGACCAGCGACTTCGGGCCGTGCTTCTCGAAGAACTCGCTGGCCTTGGTGACGTTCTCCTGCTTGAACAGGCGGGAGTCGGGCCGCTTGAAGAGCGCGGGCCCGACCTTCTTGCCGAAGAGGTAGCCGGCCTGGTCGCCGAGGACGGCCGAGACGCAGATCAGCACGACGGCGAGCCAGAGCGGGAACTGGAGCTGGCTGGTGGTGATCAGCAGGCCGGTGGTGAAGAGCAGCGAGTCACCGGGCAGGAAGAAGCCGATGAGCAGGCCCGACTCGGCGAAGACGATGAGCAGCAGGCCGTAGATGCCGAACTGGTTGAGCAGGTGGTCCGGGTCCAGCCAGCTCGGGCCGAGCGCAAGCGTATTCACTGTTCCGGACTCCTGGGGTGGGCGGGGCGGGACGGTACAGCCGACCAAACTACCAACGCCCCGCACCCTCCCAGCGCCGCGCCCTTACTGTTCCCTTTACTCCGTACGGCGGGCGTTGGCGTGGATCGCGTCGTGCAGGTACTGGGCGAGGCCGGGGTGGATCGCCTCGTACGTGGCGGTGAAGCGGGGGTCGGCCACGTACATGCCGGCGAGGCCGGTGTGCGTCTCGGCCGAGCACGGGTAGTGCGCGCGGTCGATGTAGCGGCGGTGCTCCTCGGCGGCGTCCAGCGCCTCGGGGGCGTCGGCGGGGACGCCGCGGGCCAGCAGGGCCGCGACCCGGGCGTGCAGCGCGTCGAACTCGTCCTTGAGCCGCTTCCAGTCCTCCTTGGTGTACGAGGCCGAGCGGCGCTGCGACTCGCGGTAGGCCTCGGTGCCGCCCCAGCGGCGCTCGGCCTCGTCGGCGTACTGGTCCGGGTCGTGTCCCTCGAAGACCTCGAACTTCTCCTCAGGGGTGAGGTTGATGCCCATCTGTGCTGCCTCCATGGCTGCGGCGACGGCGTCGGCCATGCGCCGCAGGGTCTCGATGCGGTCGGTGAGCAGGGCGTGCTGGCGCCGCAGGTGGGCGCGGGGGTCGGCTTCGGGGTCGTCGAGCAGCGCGGCGATCTCCTCCAGCGCGAAGCCGAGGGCCCGGTGGAAGAGGACGCGCTGGAGCCGGTCGAGGTCCGCGTCGCCGTAGCGGCGGTGCCCGGCGGCGCTGCGGCCCGACGGCGAGAGCAGGCCGATGGCGTCGTAGTGGTGCAGGGTGCGCACGGTCACGCCCGCGACGGCGGCCACCTGCCCGACGGTGTACTCCACGGCCTGGTCCCTTCCGTCACGTCCACCGGCGGCCACCGGTGCGCGGCCGCCGCGACAAGCGTGCTGCCTCACGCCGCGTGAGGGGCAAGTCGGCGGGCAGGCGGAACGGCACGGACCGGCGGACCGCACGGCGTACCGACGGGAACAAGGAGGCGCTGTGCCGCCTGTGCCCGCTCGTCGTGGAGCGCGCCCTTGGCGGCCCCGACCCGTTCCCCGCCCACCACGCACCCGAAGGAGCTGCTCCCATGCCCAGCACCGTCAACGTGACCGTCGTCTACTACTCCTCCACCGGCACCCTCGCCCGCATCGCCGACGCCATGGCGACCGCCGCCACCGAGGCGGGCGCCCACGTCCGGCTGCGGAAGGCGCGCGAGCTGGCGCCGCAGGCGGCGATCGACTCCAACCCGGCGTGGGCGGCCAACGCCGAGGCGACCAAGGACCTGCCCGAGGCGGAGCCGGACGACATGGTCTGGGCGGACGCGGTGATCTTCGGCACGCCGACCCGGTACGGCAACGTCGCCGCCCAGCTCAAGCAGTTCATCGACACGCTCGGCGGACTCTGGGCCGAGGGCAAGCTGGCGGACAAGGTCTACAGCGGCTTCACCGCCAGCAGCACCGCCCACGGTGGCCAGGAGTCGACCCTGCTGGCGCTCTACAACACCGTCCACCACTTCGGCGGCATCCTGGTCGCCCCCGGCTACACCGACCCGTCGAAGTTCGCCGACGGCAATCCGTACGGCACCTCGCACGTCTCCGGCCAGGGCGACCTGCCGGTCGGCGACCAGACGGTGCAGGCCACCAAGGTGCAGGCCGAGCGGGTCGTACGGGTGGCCCGGGCGCTCAAGGACGGCGGGCTGACCGGCGGTTCGTGACGGCCCGCCGCCCGCCGCCGCTCACTCGGGGCGCGCGGCGGGCGGCGCGCCGCCGGCGTACGGGTTGGGCCGACCGTCGGCGAGGACGCCGACGAAGGGCTCGCCCTCCCCGGCGAAGGTGTACGCGCCGGCCTCGACGCGGGCGATGAGGCCGCGGGTCCACTCGGCGCCGGTGTCGGCGGAGTGGACCCAGAGGTTCATGATCTCGCCGATGTGGCCGATCGACTCGGGCCCGGCCTCGGGGGTGTAGTACTCGGTGACCGAGCGGCGCCACTCCTCGATGGAGCGCAGCCGCTCGCGGAGCAGCTCCACCGCCTCCGCCCGCTCCAGGTCGACGAGGAAGCCGAGGGCGGCGGAGAGCAGGTCGGGCTTCTGGTCGTACCCGGTCAGCGCGGCCCGCAGCAGGCGGAAGAACTCCCGCTCGCCCTCCTCGGTGATCCCGTACTCGGTGCGCGGCGGCCCGCCCGCCGTGGAGGGCGCCGTGTCGTGAGCGACCAGCAGCCCTTGCCTGGCCAGCTGTTTGAGCGCGTGGTAGATCGAGCCGGGCTTGGCGTTGGACCACTCGTGGGCGCCCCAGTACTCCAGGTCGTTGCGGACCTGGTAGCCGTGGGCCCGCCCGTGCTGGCGCACCGCGCCGAGCACCAGCATCCGGATCGCCGACATGAGCCGCACCGCCTCCCGCAGACCGCCGACCACGCCCCGTGGTCAATTTTGACTAGGGTACGGGAGGGCGTGTACGGAGGGCATCGCCCCGCGCCTCGGGGTCCACGTGAACCACCATGAGCAGCCGCCCTTCCCAGTGCCCGGCCCCGCCTCGCGCGGGGCTCTTCCGGATACCCCCATAGTGGCGGGGAACGCGGACAGGGACGGTCCGCGTCGGTGTCCGGCGGCCCGGAAACCCTACGGAGGGCGCACCCGCCCCGTGGGGCGCGGGCTCAGAAGGGGAAGACGCTCCGGCCGTGCTGCACGGAGATCCACTTCTGGGTGGTGAAGGCCTCCACCGTCGCCTCGCCGTTGAGTCGGCCGAAGCCGCTCGCCTTCTCACCGCCGAAGGCGACCTGCGGGTCGTCCTGCACGGTCGAGTCGTTGACGTGGAACATCCCGGTCTCGATGCGGTGGGCGAAGTTCACCCCGCGCTCGGCGTCGGCGGTGTGCACGGCGCCGCTCAGCCCGTAGGGCGTGTCGTTGGCGATGCGGGCCGCCTCGTCGTCGCCGTCGAAGGGGACCAGCAGGACGACGGGGCCGAAGATCTCCTGGTGGAGGAGGGGCGAGTCGGCGGGCAGCCCGGTCAGCACGGTCGGCTCGACCAGGTTGCCGATGGTGCGGCCGCGGACCAGCGCCCGGGCGCCCTCGGCCAGCGCCCGGTCGACCATGGCGCTCAGCGCGTCGGCCTGGAAGTCGCTGATGACCGGGCCGAGGTCGGTGGCCGGATCGCGCGGGTCGCCGGTGCGCAGGGCGCGGACCCGGGCGGTGAACTTCTCGGTGAACTCGGCCTCGACCGCCCGGTCCACCAGGATCCGGTTGGCGGCCATGCAGACCTGGCCCTGGTAGACGAAGCGGCTGAAGACGGCGGCGTCCACCGCGTAGTCGACGTCCGCGTCGGCCAGGACGACCAGCGCGCTGTTGCCGCTGAGCTCCAGCACGGTCCGCTTGAGATGTCCGGCGGCGACCGAGCCGACGTGCCGCCCGACCCGGTCGGAGCCGGAGAAGGAGATCACCCGGGGGACGGGGTGGGCGATGAGGGCGTCGCCGATCTCGGCGATGTCGGTGACGACGACGTTGAGGAGCCCGGCGGGCAGCCCGGCCTCCTCGAAGATGCGGGCGATCAGCCCGCCGCCGACCACCGGGGTGTTCTGGTTGGGCTTGATGACGACCGCGTTGCCCAGCGCGAGCGCCGGGGCGATGGTCTTCACCGCCACCAGGAACGGGTAGTTGAAGGGGCTGATCACGCCGACCACCCCGGCGGGCAGCCGGTAGACGCGGTTCTCCCGGCTGCGCTGCGATGCGGGCATGATCACGCCGTCCGGGCGGACCGCCAGCCGGATCGCCTCGCGCAGGAACTCCCGGGCCAGCCCGACCTCGTGGACCGCCTTGGAGCGGGTCGCGCCCTGCTCCTCGGTCATCGCCTCCACGATGGCCTCGGTGTGCTCCTCGGCGAGGCGCAGGGCCGCCTCCAGGACCGCCCGGCGGGCGTGCGGCCCCGCGGCCGCCCACGGCTTCTGGGCACGTTCGGCGGCGCGGTACGCCTCGTCCACCTCGGAGACGGTGGCCACGGTGACGGCGGCCAGCTTCTCCCCGTTGTACGGGTTGAAGTCGATGATGTCCCAGGAGCCGGTCCCGGTCCGCCACCGCCCGTCGATGTACTGGTGGGCGAGCAGGCCGAAGTCGGCGAAGCCGGGGGCGGGTTCGGCTGCCCCGGCGGGGACGGTGGAGTCGGACATGTGATCCCTATCCGCTGACGCGAAGTTCACCGGACCCGAGCCGCAGCGCGGGGGCCGGTCGTGCCCTGTGCCGGTGTGCGCCGCCGGACCGCCCGGGCCGCACGCGGTTCATCGTACGGTCGTCTCACGTGAGTTGGACCAGACCACGCAGCAGATCGCGGGTGCGGTCCGGGTCCGGGCTGTCCCGCTGGAGCCGTTCCATCGCCGTCTCGTACTGGGCGACCTCCTCGCGCTTGTCGAGGTAGAGGGCGCTGGTGAGCTGCTCCAGGTAGACGACGTCGGAGAGGTCCGACTCGGGGAAGCGCAGCAGCGCGAAGGCGCCGCTTTCCCCGGCGTGACCCCCGAAGCTGAACGGCATCACCTGGAGGGTGACGTTGGGCCGCTCGCTGATCTCTATCAGGTGCTCCAACTGCTCCCGCATCACCGCCCGGTCGCCGTACGGGCGGCGCAGCGCGGCCTCGTCCAGGACGACGTGGAGGCCGGGGGCGCGCTCGGAGACGAGGAGTTTCTGCCGCTCCAGGCGGAGCGCGACCCGCCGGTCGATCTCGGCGGCGCTCGCGCCGGGCATGCCCCGCTCGACCACGGCGTGCGCGTACGCCTCGGTCTGGAGCAGGCCGTGCACGAACTGCACCTCGTAGACCCGGATCAGCGACGCGGCGCCCTCCAGGCCCACGTACGTCTGGAACCAGCCGGGCAGGACGTCGGAGTAACTGTGCCACCAGCCCGCGACGTTGGCCTCCCGGGCCAGGTCGAGCAGGGCGGCGCGCTCGGCGCCGTCGGCGACCCCGTACAGGGTCAGCAAGTCCTCGACGTCCCTCGCCTTGAAGCTCACCCGTCCCAACTCCATGCGGCTGATCTTCGATTCGGAGGCGCGGATCGAGTAGCCGGCCGCCTCCCGGGTGATGCCGCGTCCCTCTCGTAGCCGCCTCAGCTGCGACCCGAGCAGGATGCGCCGCACCACCGAGCCTCCGGACTCGCCTGCGGTCACCTCTCAGCCCTCCCCATCGTTCAGGGTTCCGCAGTCTGCCACTAAAACCTCCGGGGTGTACGCGTTCGGTTACGGAAACGGACACATGCGAGGCGGCTCCACGCGAGGGGTGCGAAACAGTCACGGGAAGAAATCGTGGGCAACGCACACAGGAACCCCGAATACCGGCGCGTGCACGTGCATCTGCCCTTGCATCTGCTCCCCGCATTCGCAACGATGGCTCGCGCACCACCGCCATATCGCTACACACCGCGAAACCGGGGAGTGCCTCGCATGGGGACGAATGGATCGACCATGCTCGCGCCGTTAAGGCAGGGGCTTCCCCCACTCGACCCCGCGCACGTCCGGTACGCCGCCTCCTGCGCCCTCCCGGCCCGTTACGAAGCGGTGCGCAGCGCACGGGCGTTCACCCGGCGGACCCTCGGGGAGTGGGAGAACGACGCGCGTTTCGACGACGTCGCCCTGGTCGTCTCCGAACTCGTCACCAACGCTCTGCGGCACGCGCTGCCCGCGGACACCCCGCGCCCCGACGACCCGCCGGTCCGGCTCCACCTGATGGCCTGCGAGAGCCGCCTGGTCTGTGCCGTGCGCGACCCCAGCACGGGGACACCGGCGGCACGGCCGCCCGGGGACTGCGACGCCGAGTCGGGGCGGGGTCTGTTCCTCGTCGACTCCTTCAGCGACGCCTGGGGCTGGCACCCGCTGCCGGGGGAGATCGACGGCAAGGTCGTCTGGGCGCTGTTCAAGGTGTGAGCCGGCGGGGCGGCCACCCGGGCAGCGCGCCGCCCCGGCGACGACAGTGCGCCGCCGGGCTCTTCGCGCCCCGCGCCTCTCAGGCCCCCGCGATCAGGTGGTCGAACTCCCCGTCCTTGATCCCGAGCAGCATCGCCTCGATCTCGGCGCGCGTGTAGACCAGCGCCGGGCCTTCGGGGTGCCGGGAGTTGCGGACGGCCACGCCGCCGCCGGGCAGCTTGGCGAACTCGACGCATGAGCCCTGCGAGTTGCTGTGTCTGCTCTTCTGCCAGGCCACGTCGTGGAGTTCGCTGGCCGCCATGCCGTTGTACACGTGGTGCACTGGATCGCTCCCCCGTGGCGCCTCGGCCCGGCCCGGGCCGGTGGTGAGGCGGGTCGTGAACTGGTCGGGTACGGCGTCGCGGACGCGGTGGTGAACTGGTCGGACAGGCGGCTCGCGACGAGTCTGACTGCTTCGGATCATAGCGGTGTTCACCTGCGGATGCATGGGCAGATGCACGTGCACGAGGGGTGGTGCCGCGGTTACGGAACCGTCCCGCCTCTGCCGCGAACCGCCGTGCGGCCCGCCCCCGGCTTGACTCCGCGACCGGCCCCGGTGGACCCTCCCGGGGTATCCGACACCCACTGTGGTCGCGCTCTGACCGCTCGTCACCATGCCGTTCTCCAGGGGGACACCATGTGGAAGCCGCTCCGAATCCCCGCCGCCGCCTCAGCGACCGCCCTGCTCCTGCTCACCGGCTGCGGCGGCGACGGTGACAGCTCCGGCGGCTCGGGCAAGCACAAGGGCGGCGGCCACGGCTCGGACTCCGACGGCGACGGTGGCCCCACGGGCGGCTCCGGGACCGGCGGTGCCACCTCCGCGCCGGGCAGCGCCGACGGGGCCTGGCAGGCGACGGTCGACGGCACGTCCATCCTTCTCACCATCACCCGGAACCAGGCCGCGACCATCGGGGAGCGGAGCTGCGCGGGCACCTTCCAGGCCCAGATGCTCAGCCTGAAGTGCGCCGACGGCAGCACCGACCGCACCTACGGCAAGGCCGAGCTGGGCGCCGACGGCAAGTCGCTGACCGTCTCCTGGGAGGCGGCGGGCGAGGACACCTTCACCCGTGTCGACCCGGGCGAGATCCCCGAGGACCTGCCCACGGACCTTCCCACCGATCTCCCCACCGGCCTGCCGTCCGGCCTGCCCACCGGCGACGTCACGACCCCGTAGCGGGCGGGGCGCCCTCCCCGGGCTGCTCGCGCCGTGACTCGGTGAAAGGCGGGGACTCCTCGGCCGCGTCGGAGACCTTCTCCAGCGCGGCCAGCAGCATCCCCGCGCCCCGGCGCACCACCCGGTCCGGCACGCCCTCCCCGTCCCAGGCCGCGAGGGCCGCGCGCACCTCGTCCCACTGCGGCACCCGCCGGTCCCGCAGATCGCGCGCGCCCCGCTCGGTGGTGGCGCGCAGGGCCTGCGCGAGCCGCTGGGCGGCCGGTACGGGGACGGCGCCACGCTCCGGCAGGTGAGCCTCCATCAGCATCGCGGCTCGCGAGAAGGCCGCGATCGCCTCCTCCGCGTCGTCGGCCGAGGTCCGGGAGAGACCCCGGCTGCGCACCGGCTCGTGCGCGGCCCGGGCCAGCGCCTCCTGCCAGGCGGCGTGCGCCGCACGGGCGTCGAGCAGCGCCTGGCGGACCCGCGTGTCGTCGGGCCCGGCCGGGGTGGCGTACCGCTCGACCACCTCGGCGGCGTAGCGGCCCGCGGCGGCCAGCCAGTCGGCGAGGCGGGTGCGGAGCCGGGGCGTCTCCCAGGCGGGGAAAACGGCGTACGAGGCCATGGCGAGGAGGCCGCCGACCAGGGTCAGCACGACGCGCTCGGGGACGGTCTGGGTCCACTCCTCGCCGCCCATGCCGAGCAGGAAGACCACGTATCCGGAGACGAAGAACTGGCTGACGGCGTAGCCGGTGCGCATCAGCAGGTACATCAGGGCGGCGCAGACGACGGCGAGCAGCGCGGAGACGCGCACGCTCGGCTCGGTCAGCTGGAGGATGCCGGTGGCGGCGACGACCCCGAGCAGGGTGCCGCCGAAGCGGGCGACGGCCCGGGAGTACGTCCGGGAGAAGTCCGGGCGCATCACCATGACGGCGGCCAGCGGCGCCCAGTAGCCGTGGCCGAAGGGCAGCAGGGAGCCGATCAGGTAGCCGAGGAGGGCGACCCCGGTGACCCGGACCGCGTGGCGCAGGACGGCCGAATCCGGCCGCAGCTCGTCGCGCATGCTGCGGGCGACCACCGGGACAAGACCGACCAGTCCTGGCCGGTGCATCACGGGCGCTGCCGCGGGCGGTTCGGCCGGTTCGACGGGCTGGAGGGGGTCGGCCGGCTCGGGGCGGGGCCGTGCGGGGTGGGCGCCGGGGGCCGGCGGCTCCTCGGGGGCGCCGGGTTCCCGGGTACGGGAGAGGGTGGCGCGGGTCGCCTCCTCGCGGACGGCGTCGGCGCGGGCGGCGGCGTCCGGCGGCGCGTCGGGGGCGGCGGTGGAGCGGCCCGCCGGGTCGGCGGTCTCGATGACGTCGCCGAGCAGCGCCTTCAGCCGGAGCGCGGCGCGGCGGGCGGGCCCGGTGAGCACGTCGCCGGTGTCGGGGGTGCGCAGGGTCGCCACCGAGGGCGCGTCCAGGGCCAGCGGCGTGCCCCGGCGCACAGCGCGGGCGGCGGCGTCCAGGACGGCCGCGGCGGCGCCGAGCAGTTCGCGGACCCGGTCGCGTTCGTGACCCTCGGCGGGGGCGCCGAGCGCCGGGTCGGCGAGGGAGGCGAGGACCGGACGGATGCGTTCGGCGAGGCCGCGGGCGCCGGAGAGTTCGGCGGGGCGGTGGCGGTGCTGGCGGGGGGTGAGCTGGGCGGCCTCGCGAGCCGCCATGAGGGGCTCGGGGTCGAAGTCGGCGTGCGGGTCGTGGCGCAGCCGCCGGGCGTAGTCCGCCTCGGCGGCGAGCGCGTCGGCGAGGGCGTCGCGGTGCGGCCGCCAGCGGCGGAACGGGAACAGCACGAGGAGCGCCGCCTGCACGAGGCCGCCGAAGAGGCTCATCGCGGCGTGCCCGGCCGCCTCCGCCACCGAGCTGGGCAGCGTGATGGTGATGAGCATGATCGCCACATTGGAGGAGGCCATCACGCCGATGGTGGGCCCGGCGGCCCAGCTCAGCCCGGAGAGGAAGGCCCAGGCGGCCAGCAAGGCGAGGAAGAGGGCCAGGTGACTGCCGGTCAGGTACCCCAGGAAAGTGCTGACACCGAGGGTCGCCCCGGAGACCAGGGCGAGCTGCGGTCGCGGCCGCCAGCTCCGCTGGAAGGTGGCGATGGCCGCCTGGTAGGCGCCGAAGGCGGAGCTGGCGGCGACGGCCGGGGAGAAGAGCCAGAGACTGACCCCGATGACGAAGGCGAGTCCGACGGCGCCGCGCAGCGCTCCCAGCGGCTCCAGCCTGCGCCGCTCCACCACGAACGCCGCACGCGCGGTGTGGCCCAGCGCCGAGAGCCAGCTCATGCGTCCGAGCGTAGGCGCAGCGGGCCCCGTCCGCCCGGAACGGCGCGGGGGCGCGGGCGGTGCGGGATGCTGTCGGCCGGTAGGGGGTCCACGCGCCGACGCGTACCCGGTCAGCCGCGGTCGATGCGGCCCCGGTGGCCGTCGACGCCCGCGCGGTCTGCGGCGGCGGTGCCGTCGTCCCAGCCCGCGCGGTCGTCGGCGCCCCGGACGCGGGTGGTGGTGGTCCGGGGGAAGAGGCGGCGGGTCTCCTCGGTGACGGCGAGGTCGCGGGTGGCGAGGACGGGCAGCAGGTCGGCGGCGGCCGCGGTGTCGGTGGCGGCGCGGGCGGTCTCGGCGAGGCGGTCGCCGACCCGGTGGGCGTAGGCGAGCATGAACGACTGACGGAACGTCTTGGTCCGTTTACGTCCCCCGGCGCGCTGCGCGGCCTCGGCGCGGCTCATCGCGGTGGCCGCCTGCACCAGCAGCGAGGTGTAGAGCAGTTCGGCCGGCTCCAGGTCCGCCTCGTGGCCGACCACGGTGGAGAAGGCCAGCTCCTCGTTCCACACGGCCTGGCAGCGGTTGGCCCGGGCGACGGCGTCCAGCAGGATCGCCTTCGCCGTCTCGTACGGCGGGTCGACGGAGATCCGGCGCGCCCCCGGCCCGTCCGCGGCCCCGGCCCGGCCCGCCGCCACCTGCGCCTCGTCGACGCTGTGCCGGGCCATCAGCTCCTGCGCCTTGGCGGTCAGCGCCTCCGCCTCCGGCGGGTAGCCGGTCGCCTCGGCCTTGGCGAGCAGGGCCCGGATTCGGCCGAGCATGCGGTCCTGGGGGGCGGCGCCGGGGGAAGGGGGTGCGGCGGCGGCCGCCGTGGCCGGGCGGGTGCCCGGGGGCGGGCCGAGGGGTTCGAGGGCGGGCAGCCTGAGCAGCAGGCGGAGCGCCTGGAGCACGGCGGTGGCGCGGGCGAACCGGTCGCGGCCGCCGATCCCGGCCCAGGCGGGAGCGTCGAGCGCGTCGAGCCGGCGGCGCCACTGCGGGGACAGGCCGTTGCCGTAGCGGGCCAGTTCGGCGGCGGTCAGCTCGGCCAGGGCAGTGCGGGCGGCCGGGTCGAGGCCCTGGCGGCGGGCCTCCCGGTCGAGGTCGGCGGGGAGCCAGCCCCGCTCCCAGGCCCGGCGGACGTACTCCTCGCCGCGCCGCAGCAGCTCGCTCCCGGCCGGGCCTGGGTCGGCGGCGGCCAGCAGGGAGGCGCCGGTGTCGAGGGCGCCGTCGTCGTCGGCGTCGGTGTAGAGGGAGGCGGCCAGGGCGCGGGCCACGGGGGTCTCCGGCTCGGCGCCGGGGCCGCCGCCGCCCCTCGCGCCGCCGCTGCCGCGCCTGCCGCTGCCGCCCATGGCTGTGCTCCACCTCGTCCGCGCGCTCTCCCCGCCGGTCGGGGGCGTACGGCTCCATGGTCCCAGAGGAGCGCGGCACGGGTGGGCGCGCGCCCCCGCGGCGACAGGGTGCGCGGATCCGGGGCCGGTGGTTGGGCGGCCCGGCAGTTCGCCGGCTCTCGGCGCGCGCGGAGGCGTGCGCGGCTTCCGCTCGGGGCGTGGGAGGCCAAACCCCAGTGCCCCGCTTTCCACCGATCTGATGGTCAGAGGCCCGAAAAGGGATGAGTGGTGCCGGGGTCGCACAGGATCTCGCTGAACGATCACCGCACAACCGTGCGACCGCGCCGCACCGGCCGGGCACACGGAGAGGAGTCCCTTTGAGCGAGCAGAACGCCGAGCGGTCGGAGCAGGCCGTCGGCCCCATCGGCCTGGTGCGTCCCCTGGACGCCTCCGCCCCGCCGACCGCGCCCGCCCCCGACGAGACCTGGCACTTCGGGCAGGTCCTGAAGGAGGACGCCGAGGGCCGCCCGGTCCACGAGGCGACCGCCTGGGTCTACCACGGCGAGGGCAACGACGGCCTGGTCCGCCCGGTCCTGCTGGCCGACGGCTTCGACTCCGGCCACAGCTCGCTCGACGGGCTCTACGACGGCCTGGAGCGCGGCGACTACGCCTTCCTCGGTGAACTCCGCCGCCGCGGCCGGGACGTGATCCTCCTCGGCTGGGGCGACCGCAGCGCCTCCCTCCTGCGGAACGCCCGCTTCGCGAGCGAGGCGATCCTGCGCGCCGTCGCCGAGCGCCGGGGCGGCGAGCCGCTGGTCGTCGGTGGCTTCAGCATGGGCGGCCTGGTCACCCGGTACGCCCTGGCCAAGCTGGAGCACCAGCGGATCGACCACCAGACGGCGACCTACTTCTCCTGGGACACCCCGCACCGGGGCGCCTGGGTGCCGATCGCCCTCCAGGCCTTCGCGCACTACCTGAAGCAGGTCAACCCGTACAACAAGGCCCTCTCCGACCAGATCAACAGCCCCGCCTCCAAGCAGATGCTCTGGCGCCACATCGACACGGTCCAGGCCACCGCCGAGGCGGCGACGGAGCGCGAGGAGTTCCTCGCCGAGCTGGACCGGGTCGGCGGCTGGCCCCAGCGCCCCCGCAGACTGGCCGTGGCCAACGGCAGGGGCGACGGCAGCGGGAACGGCGTGGCGGCGGGTGCGCCCGCCCTCCGCTCCACCGGCCTGGTCTTCCCGCGTACCGCCCTCCACACCCAGCAGGAAGGCTCCGGCGCCGTCGTCGCCGAACTCCACGCCCTGCTCGGCGAGGACGCGACGGTCTCCACCGACGACCTCCCCGAGTTCGACGGCGCCCCGGGCGGCACCCTCTCCTCGTTCGGCATCGCCGCCGCCGCGCTGAACGCCCTGCCCCTGGCGAGCGCCGATGCCCCGGTCCCGACGATCTGCTTCGTCCCCGCCGTCAGCGCCGTCTCGGTCCGCGACCTCGACACCACGGAGCTGCTGCACACCGACATCGGCAAGACCGACCCCGAGGAGAGCGACTTCGACGACTACCTCTGCGCCTCGGAGAACGAACCGCACACGAAGATCACGCGGGAGTTGGGGGAGTGGTTGATCGAACGGTTCTGAGCCGGGCCCGGCCGTCGCCCCGTGCACAGGGCGGCGGCCGGCCAGCCCCGTTGACCCCGTCCCGCCCCTCGGAAAGGATGGCCGACGCGCGGTCCCTGGGCCGCCCGGAAACGGGGGAAGCGTGGCAGGCCAGTGGGACCGGTGGACCAAGCTCGAACTCGACACGCGCGACTTCGACACGGAGCGGTCCTCCGCGTACGTCGAGAAGGCCCGGGCCGAGGGCATCGCCTTGACCACCCTGGCCGAGCTGGGCTGAACAAGGCGTGCTCCGCCGACATCCCGGGCCGAGGAGCGTTCTCCTGTACGGATCAGGGCTCGGCGCGCGATTCGCCGAGGCGGGGCTGACCCCCGCGAACGCCGCTCACCTCGTGCCGAAGCTTCTGGTCGGCGTCCTCTCCCAGGCCCTCGGTGCCGGTCGCCGGCCGGGCCGCGTCATCTCACCAGCGGTTCTCACCCTGGGGGCCGTGCCAGTCCAGGCACAGCACGGTGGCGTCATCTTCCAGCTGCTCGCCGCAGGCGTCGGCGACCGCGGCGGTCAGGGTGCGTACGACCTCGCGGGGGTGCTCGGTGGCGGTGGCGTGGATGACGCCGGGCAGGTCGACGCTCTCGGCCTGGCGCTCCTGCATACCGTCGGTGTAGAGGACCAGGCGGTCGCCGGGGCGCACGTCGAGGTCCTGCACGCGGTGAGGGGCGGCGCCGGTGACGCCGAACGGCATGTCGACGGCCAGGGACACTTCCTCGACCCGGCCGCCGCGCAGGCGCAGCGGCCAGAGGTGACCCCCGTTGACGAGCTGGGCGCCGGTGCCGTCCAGGGAGAGGCGGAGCAGCAGGCCGGTGGCGAAGGTGCCGCGGCCGTGGTCGATGAGGGCCTGGTGGGTCCGGCGGGCCTGCTCGGCCAGGTCCGCCCCGGCACGGCGGGCACCGCGGGAGGCGTTGACGAGCAAGGTCGCCATGAGGGCGGCGTCGACGTCATGGCCCATGGCGTCGGTCACGGACAGGTGCAGGGTGTCGCGGTCGAGGGTGTAGTCGTAGGTGTCGCCCGCGATGTTGTCGGCGGGCACCAGTGCCCCCGCCAGGGTGAATTCGGCGGCTTCGCAGCAGGAGGCGGCGGGCAGGAGTTGGCGCTGGATCTCGGCGGCCAGGCTGATCGGTGCGGTGCGCTGGCCCCAGTGGTAGAGGTCGGTGAAGCGGCGGTCGGTCACCAGGATGTAGGCCAGCGCGTGCGCGGCCTCCTCGACCTGCTCCCGCACGTCCCGCGTGACGTGGTCGAGCGACAGCTCCAGTACGCCGATGGTGTCACCGCGGTTGGTGACGGGGGCCAGCAGCCGCTGCCCGTCGGTGCCGTCCGGCGCCTGGACGAGCTTCTGGATACGCAGCACCTCTTCGTAGCGGCTGCCGTCCAGGGGGACCCGGTCGGCCCGGCCGCCCTGCCGGGAGGCGGTCTCTTCGCTGACCCGCATCATCTGCCGGCCGATGGCGTCGAGGAACAGGAACGACACGTACCGCGCGCCGAACCGGTGGCGCAGGTTGCGCGCCACCACGTCGAGGGACGCGACCGGTGCGGCGTTCTCCGCCTCCGCCAGAAGCTCCGCCAGCCCGATGCGGTCACGTGCCACGCCAGCCTCCCTGAAGGTTCATGGTCTTCTTCCCGCGGCCGCCGCAGTCGTCACCATGGCCAAAGCGACGCCAACGCGGACGGTGGGAGCCCTCGCGCGGACGCCGACGGCACACGTACGAGGGTCGCAGCCACGGGTCGTCGGCGCGTCCCCCCGCCGCTGTCAGCGCCCGGTGCCAGAATCGTACGCGTGAGCGAGCGGTGGGCGGTGGTGGAGACCGAGGGCGGCGGGGCCGAGGTGGCGCCGCTCGCCGCCGACGGCAGGCTCGCCGGACCGGTCGTCCGGGAGCCGGAGCTGGCCGAGGCGGTGCGCTCCCGGCCCGGTGTGGCGCGGTGGGTCTGGCGGGCCACGGCGGGGATCCACCCGCACCTGCTCCGCGCGGGCGTGCGGGTGGAGCGGTGTTACGACGTGGAGGCCGCCGAGACCCTGCTGCTGGGTCACGAGGGCCGGTGGGGCGAGCCGCGTTCGGCGGCCGCCGCCCTCGCCCGGCTGCGGGGTACGGCGGTGCCGCCCGACCCGCCGCCGCGCGCGGCCGAGCCGGGCGCCGGGGCGCAGTCGTCCCTCTTCGAGCCACGGCCGGTCCCGGTGGGCCTGGCCGACCTCGCCGAGGTCTACGCCGAGCAGCTCCGCCGCCACGACCAGGCCGTCCACCCGGGCCGGATGCGGCTGCTGACCGCCAGCGAGTCGGCCGGGGCACTGGTCGCCGCCGAGATGACCGAGGCGGGCCTGCCCTGGCGGGCCGAGACCCACCGCGAGGTGCTGCGCGAGCTGCTGGGCGAGCGGTACGGCGGCTCGGGCGAGCCCCGGCGGCTGGCCGAGCTGGCCGACGAGGTCTCGGCGGCCTTCGGCCACCGGGTGCGGCCGGAGCTGCCCGCCGAGGTGGTGCGGGCCTTCGCCCGTGCCGGGATCAAGGTCACCTCGACGCGCCGCTGGGAGCTGGAGAAGATCGACCACCCGGCGGTCGCCCCGCTCCTCGCCCACAAGAAGCTGTACCGGATCTGGGTGGCGCACGGCTGGCAGTGGCTGGCCGACTGGGTGCGCGACGGCCGGTTCCGTCCCTCCTACCTGCCGGGCGGCACGGTCAGCGGCCGCTGGGCGACCAACGGCGGCGGCGCCCTGCAGATCCCGAAGGTGATCCGCCGGGCCGTCGTCGCCGACCCGGGCTGGCGGCTGGTCGTGGCCGACGCCGACCAGCTGGAGCCGCGCATCCTCGCCGCCGTCTCCGGCGACCGCGCCCTGAGGGAGGTGGCCTCGCGTCCGGACGACCTCTACCAGGCCGTCTCCGACCGGGCCTTCGCAGGCGACCGCGACCTCGCCAAGCTGGCCGTGCTCGGCGCGGTCTACGGTCAGACCTCCGGCGACGGCCTGAAGAACCTGGCCGCCCTGCGCCGCCGCTTCCCCGCCGCCGTCGGCTACGTGGACGAGGCGGCCCGCGCCGGGGAGGAGGGCCGCCTCGTCCGCACCTGGCTCGGCCGGACCTGCCCGCCCGCCACGCCCCCGGGGACCGGCACCGACGAGGCCGGGATCCCGGACGCGCTGCCCGAGGAGGAGCCCGGCGGGTACGCCTCGGGGACCTCGTCCGGCGCCCGCGCCCGGGGCCGCTTCACACGGAACTTCGTGGTGCAGGGCAGCGCCGCCGACTGGGCCCTGCTCCTCCTCGCCGCGCTCCGGGCCTCCCTCACCCCGCTCCGCGCGGAGCTCGTCTTCTTCCAGCACGACGAGGTGATCGTGCACTGCCCCGAGGGGGAGGCCGACACGGTGGTGGCCGCCATCGCGGCGGCCTCGGCCCGGGCCACCGAGGTCTGCTTCGGGGACATCCCGGTGCGCTTTCCGTTCACCACGGCGGTGGTGGGCTGTTATGCGGACGCCAAGGCCTCACTTGCCGGCCCGGCTCATTGGCCTCCGGCCGGGCTGGGTTGTGGCTGAGCTCCGTCTGACCGTGCCGGCCACTGATGGCCTCAACCGCCGGCCGGGCTGGGGGTTGGCTCAGCGCCGCTCGACCGTGCCGGTCAAAGATGGCCTCAAGCGCCGGCCGGGCTGAGTCTTGGCTGAGCTCGGCTCGCCTGTGCCGGTCACTGATTGGCCTCAAGCGCCGGCCGGGCTGGGATTTT